>CAZEQC010000068.1:0-18439 GCA_964514285.1 uncultured Anaerolineales bacterium
GAGGCGACCGGCGGCCTAGGGCAGCGACCGCCGCGGGCGGTATTGGATCGCTTCTGCCAGGTGGGCGGTCTGGATCTCCTGGCTGCCGGCCAGGTCGGCGATGGTGCGGGAGAGCTTGAGGATGCGGTGGAAGGCCCGGGCGCTCATCTGGAGCTGCTGCATGGCGGCGCGGACCAGGCTGCGGCCGGCGTCGTCGAGGCGGCAGATGCGGCGCACCTCCCCCGGTCCCATGTCGGCGTTGCAGGTGATCTCACTGTCCGCGAAGCGCTGGCGCTGCACCTCCCGGGCGCGCTCCACCCGGGAGCGGATGGCGGCGGAGGGCTCGCCCAGCCGGTCGTCGGTCAGCTTGTCGTAGTCGACCCGCGGCACCTCGACGTGGATGTCGATGCGATCCAGAAGGGGGCCGGAGATTCTCTTCTGGTAGCGGGTCACCTGGGCCGGGCTGCAGGAGCATTCTCGAGTGGGATCGCCGTAGAAGCCGCAGGGGCAGGGGTTCATAGCCGCCACCAGGGTGAAGTTGGCGGGGAAGGCGAGGGTGCCCGTGGCGCGGGAGATGACGACGTGGTGATCCTCCATGGGCTGGCGCAGCACCTCCAGCGTGCGGCGGCTGAACTCGGGCAGCTCGTCGAGGAAGAGGACGCCGCGGTGGGCCAGGCTGATCTCGCCGGGCTGGGGCCAGCTCCCCCCGCCCACCAGACCAGCGTGGCTGATGGTATGGTGGGGGGCGCGGAAGGGACGGTGGCGGATGAGGGGCGTCTCCGGCGGCAGGAGGCCGAGGATGCTGTAGATCTTGGTCACCTCCAGGGCCTCGTCGATGGTCATCTCCGGGAGGATGGAGGGCATGGAGCGGGCCAGGAGCGTCTTGCCGGCGCCGGGAGGGCCGCTGAGAAGCACGTTGTGGGACCCGGAGGCGGCGACCTCCAGGGCGCGCTTGACGTGCTCCTGCCCCTTGATCTCGGCGAAGTCGGTGGCGTAGGGCGGGGGTGGGGCGGCCATGGGGTCGTCGTCGGGGTCGTGGGGCGAGATCTCGCGCAGCCCCTGGAGGTGCGCGGCCAGCTGGCCCACGCTCTCCACGGGGATCACGTCGAGGTCGCCGATCAGGGCGGCCTCGGCTGCATCCTCGGCGGGGACGAAGAGGGTAGAGACGCCCTCGTCTCGGGCGACGGCGGCGATGGGCAGCATGCCGTCGACGTGGCGGACGGAGCCGTCGAGGGAGAGCTCGCCGATGATCAGGGCGTCGTCGACCGCCTGGGGCCAGGCCTGCTCGGAGGCGATGAGCACCCCCACGGCGATGGGCAGGTCGTAGGCGGGCCCCTCCTTGCGGATGTCGGCCGGGGCCAGGTTGACGGTGATCCGTTTGCCGGGGTAGATCAACCCGGAGTTCTTGATGGCGCTGCGGACACGCTCTCGGGACTCACGGACGGCGGCGTCGGGGAGGCCGACGACGGTGAGGCCGGGCATCCCGCGGGAGGTATCGACCTCGACCTCGACGAGGACGCCGTCGAGGCCCTGCAGGGCGCAGCTGGTGACGGTGGCAAGCATAGGCAGCTCCTGAGGTTATGGGTCCGATGATTGGTACGATGACGGCTAGTGTATCACAGGGTGGGGATGGGGACAAGTCGCGGCGGCAGATCCTGCTCTCTCACCTTCGCGACGAGGACGCGCTGCTCGCTCATCGTTCTCCCTTTCTTGACCGATCGACCCCGCGGACCTGGGCCATCAACCAGGGATCCAGCTTCGGCAGGCCCTCGCTGAGGCGCGCCGCGGCTACGATGGGGATCCAGCCTCGCTGCTCCCTCCCAAGTCCTGCTCCTGCTTCCGCGCGCGGACGTGGAGGAAGCACGGCACCACCTGGGCGTCCTGCAGGCGGGGGTGGTGGCGCACGACCTCGTCGCCCGGGCGCGGCTCCTCGACGCGCTCCAGGAGGAAGCCGGTCTCGATCACCAGGTTGAGCCACTGGCCGAGGGTCTTGGTGAAGCGCGGCACCTGGAATTTGGGCAGGCGCCGTCTGATCTCCGGTGGCACGGCGCGGAAGAGCAGCTCGATGACGTCTCCCTCCAAGGTCTGAAAGTAGTCGCCGACCTCGACGGCGTAGGCACGGCCGCTCTCGTCGCGCACCTTCTTCCGGTGGGGGGTGTCGAAGCAGGGATGGGTGATGGAAAACTGGAGAAAGCCGCCGGGCTTCAGCACGCGGTGGATCTCGGCGAGGGCCAGGTCGACCTCGGGGACGTCCATGAAGCTCATGATGCCGGTGGCGAAGTCGAAGGCGGCCATGGCGAAGGGCAGCCTCACGGCGTTGGCGAGCGCGTATCGGACGCCCGGGGAGCCCTGAGCTTCTGAGCGCACGGCGTGCCCGAGGAAGACGTCCGAGATGTCGATGGCGGTCACGCGGGCTCCGCGCCGGGCCAGGAGTCGGCTGTTGTGACCCTCGCCACAGCCGACGTCGAGCCCCGACAGGCCGTCCACGTCGGGCAGCATGTCGAAGAAGGCCGGGGTGTTCAGGTGGTCGCGGTAGATGTCGTACCCGGCTTGCGAGAGTCTGGTCCACAGATCGGCGTTTTCGTTCCAGTAGCGCCTGACTTGTGCGTGGTCCATCTGGTGCCTCTCACGTCTGTGCGTAGACCTAGGTCCTGAGCTGCTGGTAGGCCCGCTCGATTTGTGCTGCCACCCGGTCCAGCTCGTCTCTTGACGGCCTAGCGCCCCAGTCGGCGACCAGCTTGAAGCCATCGCCCGGGTAGCGGGGGAGGACGTGCATGTGGACGTGGAAGACCTCCTGGAAGGCGGCCTCGCCGTCGGCCAGGAAGAGGTTGATGCCCTCGCACCGGACGCCGGACTCGCGGATGGCCGCGGCGGTGCGCTGGGCGATGGTCCACAGGTGACGCCCTGTCTCCTCGTCCAGGTCGGCGAGATGAGGGGCGTGTTGCCTGGGGATAATCATGGCGTGACCGGTGGTGACCGGGCTGATGTCCATCAGCCCGAGCACGACGTCGTCCTCGTAGAAGATGCTGGCCGGGCTCTCACCGGCGACGATCTCACAGAAGACGCATTCTTCTTTGGAGCTGGAGAGCGTCTCTTGGTTATCAGACATCGTTTCCTCCTCTGGTATCCCCAACTAACCAGCGGTCATCAAAAGTCGAGCCCCCACTGTGTAGGGTGTGCTCTATGCCTCGTCATCTTTGGGCCATGCCTGCCGGGCCTCGCTCCTTCAGCGGGCCCCCGAGAGGATAGCCAGCACCTTCTCTCTGTCGGCTGAGGCGATAGCGGCGTTGTCCCGAATCAGATCCAGCAGGTCCGACCGGCTGATGCGGAGCTCGGGGTCGATCCAGCAGGGATGACAGAGCGGGAGGATCGCCGCCACCAACGCGTCCATGTCCCGATAGGTCTGCTGCATGAGCTCGGTGACGTCGGCCAGCAAGTCCTCCTCCACGATCGGCGCCTGGGTCTGCCGGAACGCGGCGCTGAACGGGGCCTCGCAGTCGACCGCGGGCACGAAGGTCCGCTGCGGGGCCACGAGATCGACGTGGGTCACGACGGGCGTGCCATGCTCGACGATGGACAGCAGCGCTACGGTCTGGAGGCGCTGACGGGTGAAGAGGTGCCCGGAGGCCAGCGCGCCCGGGTTGACGATCAGGACGTCCCCGTACTGGTAGGTGAGGGGGACGTGGGCGTGGCCGAAGACGACGATGCTGGCGCCGGACCGCCTGCCTCGCGCTGCTAGACGGTCCAGGATCTGATGCCACGACCGGCCACGGCTTGCCAGCTCCTCAGACCGGTCCTGGTAGTGGCTGTGCCATAGCAGAACGCGTTGACCGGCTACAGTGACCAGTTGTTGGTAGGGCAGCTCCCGCTGGGCTTCCTCGGTCTCGTCGTTGCCGTGGACCGCCACCACCGGGGCGATGGTGCTGAGGTGATCCAAGACCCAGAGCTCGCCCACGTCGCCGGCGTGGAGGATGAGGTCGACGTCGTCCAGCACGTCGAAGACGGCGTTAGGCAGAGCAACACAGCGCTGCGGCATGTGGGTGTCGGAGATAAGGCCTATGCGCGCCTCGATGGGCTCCCCCGGTGGCGCTGCACCCTGACTCATCCTCCGAGCAGCCATCGCACGCGGTCGTGGGAGACCAGGTAGTGGAGGAGCACCAAGACGCCGAGGATCGCACCCAGGACCCCGGCGCCCTCGCTGAGCAGCCCCCAGACGGCGAAGCCAAACAGGGCCAGCTCCAGCACGAGGCGGACGGGGCCGGGCACCGGCACCGGAGCGTCCCCCGAGGCGCTGGCGTCGCCGGGCACGCGGAACGTGCCCCAGACGGCGGCGGCCGCCAGCGGCAGGGCAAGCGCCGGGAGGTATCTGAGCACGCCGCTGGCCCGGTGCCATCCCCAGTAGCCTATGGCCAGCGAGGCGGCCATCTCCAGCAGAAAGCGCAGCGCCAGGTTGATGGGATGGCTGCTCACGGCATCAGGTTCAGTTAGCTGTGGCCAGGGCGCCCATGGGGTCCCAGGGCGGCAGGACGATGGGCTCGGTCTCCAGCACCTGCAGCAAGTCGTCGGAGAGGTAGGCCTTGCTGACGGTGAGCTCGTAGACGAACTCGTCGAACCAGGCATCGGTCATCAGCATGTACCCCTTGTCCCCCAGATCGGTGCCCCAGCTGTTCTCCACGCGCCACTTTCTCGGGCGGCCGGCGTCGTCGAGGTCGACGCCGGTGAGGACCATGGCGTGGGTCATGCGGCTCTGTCCGTAGTCGAGGCGCCCGGCCTTGTCCAGCTCGAAGGGCGCGCCGTAGACGAGCTCGTAGTCGTAGATGGCCGGGTCCATGACGCCCATCTTCCGTTCCAACCACTTGCCCACGTCACAGCCGAACCAGACGGCGTTGCCGTCGCGGATCATGTCGACGGCGGCCTGCTTCAGGGTGTCGACGTCGACGTTGAGGTAGCGGATGATCTGGCCGCCGACCACGTTGCCCAGGTACTGGACGGTGTAGAGCTTCTCGAAGGGCTTGTCGTCGGTGGGAGCGTTGATCAGGCAGGCCATGTCGTCGAGGTCGACGCCCACGTAGGTCTCGAAGAAGGCCTGAGGGGTGATCGTGCCGTGGCGATGGAAGGCCTCGTCCTTGTCGCGCCATTCCCAGAAGAAGGTCTCGGGCGGGTCGCCCAGGTGGATGGCGAGCATGCGGTAGAAGACCTCCATCATCTCCCCCTTCCGCTCCCGCATGGCGGCCGCGGAGGCGCCCTCCTCATACATCGTGCGCAGCACATGGGCGTCCTCCCGCAGCCGGGCCACGAGGACGCCGTTCATGGGGCGCGAGTTGCTGCTGCTCTCGGTTTCCGGCATCACGGACTTGGGTACCACGCCGTACTTCTTCACCAGGTTGATGAACATATCCCACTGCCCCCCGTCGACCAGGGGGTTAGCCAGGATCCACATCACCAGGCGGCCGTCCAGAGGCTCGTCCCGCGTCTCGATGATCGACTCCAGGAAGTAGTTCGCCTTCTCCAGCTTGTCCCAGAACATCAGATAGGCCTGGGAGAGCTCGAACTTATCCAGGTTCATCGTCTCCATAGCCTGGAGGCGCAGGGTGTTCAGGCCGGCGAAGAGCCAGCAGCGCCCGCTCTTCTTCTGATGCGTGGCCTCGGGGGTCTTGATCAGCTCGGAGTAGGTGTGGTCGATCTGGTTCACCACCGCCCGGTTGAGGGCGACGGCGCCGATGCCATTCTTCGTGACGGCGTTGAGCGCGAGCCGGTTCTTGGGCTCGGCCTCGAACAGGTCGGCAAAGCGTTTCAGGGTTTCAGCGTTGATCTGCTCTTCCACTGTATTCTGTAGTCCTTTCTATGAGGGTGACCGGCACGCTCCCCGCCGCTCTTGGGGACGATCTTGTCTGGTGACGATCAGGTGTCGTACTTGCCGGAGCCGGTACCGACGTGTCGGTCACTTAATCGAACGCGCTTCACGTGAAATAGCTGGCCGCCAGGGCGATGAGGAGCTGCCCGGCGTAGTAGAAGGCCAGGCTGATGCGGTCGTATCTCCAGGGTCTCCAGAAACGATTGGCCGCCAGGATCACGTCCGATAGGTAGAAGAGGACGGCACCGCTGGCGACCATCGCGGCCTGGCCGAGGCTGAAGACGGGGCTGGCCAGCGTCGAGACGGCTCGGCTGGCCATCACGGAGATGACGAGCATATAGGCGATGACCGGGAGGCGCAGTTTCCCGAGATTGGCCTGAATCAGGAGGTAGAACCCAACCCCTGCTGCCAGGAGGAGGGGGATCGAGATCGCGTCCCACGCCGAGAAGCGGCCCAGCAGGGCGAAGACCACGGTGTAGGCGACGTGAGCCAGCAGGAAGAGCCCCAAGCCCCCGGCGAAGGCCGGGGGATGCTCGTCAAACATGAGCGCTACGTCCCCGCCCAGGGAGAAGACCAGCCCGATGAGCACGCCCACCGTGTACGTGGTGTTGTGCGATGGTTCCCGAAGCGACAGTAGGGCCACCGCGATCACCAGCAGGGTGGCGGCAGGTTTGACAATCAGCACCTGCCGCCGTTTGTCGAGCAGCTCCGCCCGGATCAACAGGGCGACGGCGACGATCACGAGGGGGACTAGATAGAGCGCTGGCTTCATCAGGCTGTCTCCCTTCCCTGGTAGGGCGCTAGCCCTCTTCCTTGGTCTGCTTAGCCCGGCGCCGCCGGCGCACGATCCAGCGGATCAACAAGAAGAGCCCCACCACGGGCAGCGCGATGACGATCAAAACGGGGAGCACCAGGACGACGATGACGATCAAGGCGTCGACGAAAAACTGGAACACCCTGATCAGCGACTCGAAGGCGTCGCGCAAGGTCCCCTGCGGATGCCAGCCGCCCACCTCGATGGGTTGCGCCAGCTCGCTGGGGGTGATGTCGAGCGTGATGGTCGCCATAGCCGCCGATTGCTCCAGGTACTGCATGCGTCCCCGGGTCTGTTCGACCTGAGCCTGGATGTTCTGCAGGCGATCGTAGACTTCCAGGGCCGCCTCGGTGTCCTCGGCCTCCTCCATGAAGGTCAACAACCGTTCCTCAGTCGCCTCCAGATGGCGGAGGCGCGATTGGAGGTCGACGTACTCGTCGGTGACGTCCTGCCCGGAGATGTTCTCGCGCCGCACCTCCATGCTGATCTCGCGGATGCGCTCCAGGGCGGGATCGAGCTCCTCGGCCGGGACCCGGAGTCGGAGTTGGGCTTGCTTGCCCTCCCGGTATTCGGAGATGCGCGACTCGATCACGTAGCCGCCCAGCTCCTCGGCCAAGGCGTCTATCTCCTCCACCGCGCTCTCGGTGTTGCGGACCACGATGCTCAGGTTGGCGTTGCGGATGATGAGCCGCTCAACAGCCTGAGCGTCGCCGGCCCGGCCTCCGAGTTCCCGCTCCACGTCCTCTGCAGGGGCCTGGGGTGCTTGGGTAGGCATGGCGGCAGGGGCTTCCCCCGCCCTCTCCTCGCGGGGGGCCTGGAAGTCCATAGGCGCCGCAGCGCAGCCGACGATCACGAGTGTCAATAGCGCCGTGCCCAACGTGTATGCGATTCTCTTGCCCATCTTCTCCTCCTCTTCTGTCTGACGTCACCCTGACGTGTGACGGGGCCTGTTATCGTCGGTCCCTTGGATGCGAGGCAACGATTCGTCTTGTGATCTCCAACCTCCAGCTGGATCTGTGACCTGGCGATGTCGATTCCACCATCACGGGTCACGGTTTAGGGTCAAGTGACCCAAATCCCGGATACGCTGGGAGCAGGAGGCAAATCGTTGCCGAAAGCCCGACATCCTATAGACGTCAAGACGCGTTCAGAAGTTCCGGGCAAAGGGCCAATCTAACGCCCGATCTCAAGCCGATCGATCAAGCGCTGAGGGAGGTTCCTGGCGCGCATCCGCTCCTGGGTGATGGTGATGGAATAGGACACACGATGGAACGTCCAGGTCATCTCGTCGGTGTCCAGGCATGCGTAGCTGGCCCGGGGATCGCCGTCCCGGGGCTGGCCCACGCTGCCCGGGTTGATGATGGCTCGACGGGGGCCGAGCTCCAGGGGCTCGGGGAGCGGGGGAAGCACGGTTTCGCAGCGCTGTCGTTCCTCGTCGAGCTCGAAGTAGACCGGAACGTGGGTATGGCCGACCAGGCAGAAGGGGGTGGGGAAGTGCTCGAAGTTCTGGCAGGCGGTATTGGCGTCCATGATGTACTCCCACACCGGCTCGCGCGGGCTGGCGTGGGCCAGCCCGAAGTCGCCTCGCTGCAAGCTGGGGTGGAGCCCGTTGAGGTAAGTGCGGGCGCTTGACGTGAGCTGCTGCTGCGTCCACTCGTTGGCAGCTCGCGCGACGGCGTTGAAGCTGCTCAGATCTAGCTTGCCCAGGGCGGCCCAGTCGTGATTGCCCGCCAGACTGGTGTGCTTGAAATCGCGGACGCGGTCGATGCACTCGTTGGGTTTGGGGCCGTAGCCTACCAAGTCGCCGAGGCACCATAGCTCGTCGAAATCGGGGGCGTCCTCAAGCACGGCCTCCAGAGCCGTAAGGTTGGCGTGGATGTCGGATATGACTAGATATCGCACAGCGTCAGCACTCCTCGTGTTTCTTGGATGTCTGTGACAGTCTCCTTATGTATCAGACCATTATAGTACCACTTGCCACTTTGCGCTACTTGAGGTGAAAATCGGGTTCGCTGAGGCTTTTGCCGTGGGCGGGGCTGTTGTATAATAGGACCAGGATCGTCTCGCTACCTGGATCGTTGATACGTCGAGTGTTTGAGGAGGTCACTATCGTGCGCAAGGTACTCAATTTCCTGGCAGGTTTTTTCGTCGGTGGGCTGACGGGTGTGGTGGCCGGCTTGCTGCTGGCGCCGTCCAGCGGACCGGATCTTCAGAGCCAGATTCGGGCACGAATCGATGAGCTGATGGAGGAGGGGAGAAAGGCCGCCGCCGAGCGACAGGCGGAGCTGGAGGAGCAGCTGGCGTCGTTCAAGAGTGGGGAATCGCTGACCATCGAATCGACGTCAAAGGCGGCCCCGTAGCGGTTCGACGGCAGCTTGGTGCTCTTTCATATGACACAAGCCTCGGGTTCTTCCTGGCTTGGTGTCCCCACCTCGGGGGCGGTCTGACCCCAGACAAGGCCAGGAAATACGCGTCAGTCGCCCCCAGACGGAGTTCAGAGCCCCTGAGAGGTCTAGGTTAGGCGCTTGAGATAGCGCTATCGGCTGACCATCAGCCGATAGCGGGCCTTTTGATGGGTTTGGGGGGCCATAGCCGACAGGATCAGCACGGCCTCCTGGGAGTCGCCACCGCTCAGCGGGACGACCCACTCGGCGCTTCGATCCTCGCGGAGCGGCAGCCTCTCGACCGTCGCCTCATCGTCTTCATAGCCATAGCGGATGAGCAGGGCCATGTAGTCCTGGGGCACCAATCCGTCGGTGAGGACGAACCCCCGGGCGTCCCATCCGTCCTTGTTCTCTCCCGTCCCTGTTTTGCTCCGATTCTCTCGACCATTGTGGGAGAGGGAGAGCGCATCGAGCAGCAGGCCCTCTCCGGTGACGGCGCCATCGGTGAGATAGGAGAAACGGATCAAGATCTCGTCTCCGGCGTAGTCCGAGAGGTCGATGGCCTCCTGGATCCAGCCATCGCTCCGGCCCGTGTACCCCCAGCCGGGGTTGTTGCCATAGGTGTCGGCCTCCGTCCCGGAGGGCGTGTGGAGGAGCTGCCATTGATTGCCGCCGTCGGCGCTGACCGCGACGGTGGCGTAATCGTAGTGGGGCTCAATGTCGTACCACACCCGGTAGGTGAGGGTGACCTGCTCGACCTCGCTGAGATCGAACCCCCGGGTGAGGGTCGCGCGGGACTCATCGGCGCGGTTGGACCACCAGACCGGGCCGTCGAGGTGAGGCCCGTTGGTTAGGAGTGGGGTCTCTGTCTCTCCCACGAACTGGACCTGGAGATCCTCCTCTCCTCGCAGAATCACGTAGTCAGCGCCAAACTGATGGACGGAGGTCTCCAGCTGCGCGGGATAGCTGTCGTAGATGGCCGTCGACGTCGGGCGACCCAGGTCTAGATCTGGATAGCTGTATCGACCGTCATCGGTCTCCAAGACGCTGTCGAGGTAATTGGCCGCCAGCCAGTCGGCGAACAAGTCCTCGAAGGTCATCGCAGCCTCGACGCTCTGAAGGGCGGCATCGAAGCCCTTGACGCCGTTGGCGGGCTCGGCGACCAGGGCGCGCACGGCCTCGTCGCCGAAGCGTTGATGGAGGTAGGTCATCAGCAGGTGCGCGGCCCCGCGGTGGGCCGCGGCGTCTCGCCACGCGGTGAGAGGGATATCGGTGTCCTGCAGGTAGGCCTGGTGGAGAGCGGCGGCGTCAGATCCTGTCTGCGGGGCGGCCAACGCCGCCAAGCCCTCCCGGACCCAGCGCTCCTCGTTGCGGTCCTGATGCCACTGGATGAGCCGGAAGAGCCCGCGGGCCAGCAGCGCGCGGTAGCTGGACGATCCCACGCCGACCGTCTCAACGTTGATGGTGATCATCTCCGTCTCGTTTGATAGAGGATCTCTATCCCGAGGGTACTCGTCGCGACTTGACGTGTAGCCGAGAACGCTCTCGCCCAGGCCGGTGGCATGCAGGACGTTGATGCGGGAATCGCCGTCGATCCCGGGCGTCCATTCGGAGCCGAAAACAGCGCGGAGCGAGGGGTAGAGGTCGGTCTCGAAATGGACGGCGGCTTCTTCGAGCTGCTGCACGTCGTGCCAGACCCCCTCCTCGATCCACATAGCTACGTGCGGTCTCTGGACGCGGAGGCGAGCCGTGATCTGGCGGCGCTCACCGGTGCCGGCATCGACGATCCAGAAGTCCCGTCGGGCGTTTGGCACGCGGCGAGGTGGCGTCGCCTCGACGATGAGGGGCAGAGGGCGGGGTGGGGGCTCATCCCAGACCTCATCCCCGATCTCCTCCGTCTCGCGAGGCACGGGGGTGTTTGGCGGGCTTTCAAAGGGTGTTGAAGTGGGGGGAGGCGAGGGAGACGCCGTAGGCGTGGGGCGCCTCGTCGGCGGTGTCGTGGGTGAAGGGGATGGCGGAGGCTGCGTCAAGGTGGGCGGGACGGTCGCTGTCGCGGTCGGGGGTGGTGTAGGTGTGGTTCTACAGGATACCAGCTGCACCAGGGCGATGGCGAGCCAGAGACGTCGGCGCATTACGTCTGGGCTGCTTCGACGAGCCCCTCGAAGAGTCGACGCATCGGGGGGGCCATTTCAATCATCACCTCGGGGTGCCACTGGACGCCAATGCAGAAAGGATGATCGGGCGCTTCCAACCCCTCGATGACGCCGTCCGGCGCGCGCGCCGTCACCACCAGGTTGTCCCCGACGTCCTCCGCCGCTTGATGGTGGGCGCTGTTGACCTCGACGCGTCCCGTCCCGATCAAGGCGGCCAACGTCGTATCCGGTTCGACCCTGACCGTGTGAGCGATCTTGGGAAGCGGGCGACCGGCGACGCAGCTGTGGGAGAGGGCATCGGTGACGTGGGTGGGAATGTCCTGCACCAGGGTGCCGCCGCTGGCCACGTTGAGGACCTGGATACCCCGACAGATGGCCAGCACGGGGAGGTTCTCGGCGATGGCCCAGCGCGCTAGTGAGAGCTCGGTCTGATCCCGCTCACGGTCGACGCGCCAGAGCAACCCCTGGTCTGCCTCGCCGAAGGCCGAGGGGTAAATATCGCCGCCACCGGAGAGGATCAACCCGTCGAGGCCCTCGAACGCTCCCCGCAGATGTCGTCGCTCCAGGTAGGGAGGCACAATCATCGGGGCGCCGCCTCCCAACGTCACCGCCCGAACGTAGGTCCGTGACAGGGCGAAAATGGATACGTTTGGCGGTCGGGCGGACCGGTCGGCGTAGCCCGTGATACCGATGACGGGTGGACTCATTGGCGGGTGGATCAGCCTCCAACGTCGTTTGAACGTATCGGCCCCTGTTCCCTAACTGAACAGCAGGGGCACCCGATGGGTACGGCACAAGAAGAGGCGTAGGACATGTCCTACGCCCAACGTCTCCCATTGAGGAAGGCGTGACCGGCCGCTAGGCGCGTTTCTCGCGCAATCGCGCCGCTTTGCCCTTCCGCTCTCGAAGGTAGTAGAGCCTCGCCCGGCGGGTGTGGGCTCGGCGCAGCACCTCGACCCTGTCCACCCGAGGTGAGTGGAGGAGGAAGGTCCGCTCCACGCCGACGCCGTGGGAGGCGACGCGCCGTACCGTGAAGGTGGCGTTCGCTCCACGCCCTCGGACGCGGATGACGGTGCCCTGGAAGGCCTGCACGCGTTCGCGCTGGCCCTCGACGATGCGCACGTAGACCTTGACGGTGTCCCCCGGACGCAGTTCAGGGATGCTAGGGTTCTTCTCCAACTGACGGTTCAACGACTCTATAAGATCCATGATTACATTCCCAAAAAGACTAGCGGTAACCCTTCACCTGATGGTCCTCTACCTCCAGCTGGAGAGCTCGCATCGAGCAAGCCGACCGGAGCCGGGTAATCCGCCCCCACCACGACGGGTCTTCAGCTCGATTCGAAAGCTTGGCTCGAGCCATCCGCCAGGAGCGGCAGGTGATCGTTACGACTAAAGCGATCTCTACTGATCCGGTTGCTACGTCCCAGGCCTGCGAGGGCCGCCACGGGAGCCAGAACCTCCATGGCTTTGTAGGCCCAGATCAGTGGGCAGTCTTGTGGACGCTCCACAACGACGATCAAGCATTATACCACGCTTCCCGAGGTTAGCAACCGTTGATTCTGATGCCGACGGGTGGCGTTCTTGTCAAGTGGGGCCTTCTGAGTACAATCTACGGTCAGTTGGTTAAATCGTCTGCACGAAAGGAGACCTCGTGACCACCGATCTCGATCGACGTTGCATCAACACGCTTCGTACACTGGCTATGGACGCCGTCCAGAAAGCGAACTCCGGCCATCCCGGGATGCCGATGGGCATGGCGGATGCCGCGTACGTTCTTTGGACGCGCTTTATGACGCACGACCCGACCGATCCCAGCTGGCCCGACCGTGACCGGTTCGTCCTGTCGGCGGGACATGGTTCTATGCTGCTCTACAGCCTCCTCCACCTGAGCGGCTACGATCTACCCATGGAGGAGCTCCAGGCCTTCCGTCAACTGGGGAGTCGGACCCCGGGACATCCGGAATATGGTCTCACGCCCGGCGTCGAGACGACGACTGGTCCCCTGGGACAAGGGTTCGCCAATGGCGTGGGGATGGCGATAGCCGAGCGTTTTCTCGCCGCGACCTTCAACCGGTCGGGATTCCCGGTCGTCGATCACACCACCTACGGCATCGTCTCTGATGGGGATCTGATGGAGGGCATCAGCCACGAGGCGGCCTCGTTGGCCGGTCACCTCGGTCTGGGGAAGCTGATCTATCTCTATGACGATAACGATATCTCCATCGAGGGCTCCACGGAGATCGCCTTCACCGAGCACGTCCCCGGTCGATTCCGGGCCTACGGATGGTTCGTCCAGGAGATCGACGGGCACGATGTAGATGCCGTCGAGGAGGCGATCACGGCTGCCCACGGGGAGGTAGAGCGGCCCTCGCTGATCGTCTGTCACACGCACATCGCCTACGGGAGCCCCAACAAGCAGGACGCTGCCGCTGCTCACGGCGCTCCCTTGGGGGAGGAGGAGGTTCGGAGGACGAAGGAGCGCCTGGGATGGCCCCCCGACGCTCAGTTCCTTATTCCGGATGAGGTGCTGAAGGTCTTCCGCCGGGCCGTCGACGAGGGGCAGCGCGCCCACAGGGCTTGGGGGGCGCTGTTCGATCGGTATACCAAGGCCCACGCCGACGCCGCCGCGCAGCTCAAGCACCTATGGTCGGGAGAGGTGCCGGACGGGTGGCAGGACGCGGTGCCGACCTTCGCCCCCGAGGATGGGCCGATGGCGACCCGAAAGGCGTCGGGGGCGGTGCTCAACGCCATCGCCGACAGCCTGCCGACGTTGATGGGGGGATCGGCAGATCTGGCCCCTTCGAACAAGACGATGCTCAAGGGCCACGATGCCTTCCAGGAGGAGACGCCCGGCGGACGGAACATGCATTTCGGCGTCCGAGAGCACGCGATGGGCGGGATTCTCAACGGAATGGCCCTCCACGGGGGCGTGATCCCGTACGGAGGGACGTTCCTCGTCTTCACCGACTATATGCGACCATCGATACGGCTGGCCGCGCTGATGGAACTGCCCGTCGTCTATGTCTGGACCCACGACTCGGTGTGGATCGGCGAGGACGGCCCGACGCACCAGCCCGTGGAGCATCTGGCGAGCTTGAGAGCGATCCCGAACCTGGACGTGATTCGGCCGGCCGACGCCAATGAGACGGCGGCGGCCTGGCGAGCGGCCCTGGAGCGGCGCGACGGTCCCACGGGGTTGGTCCTCACGCGACAGGCGCTGCCGGTCTTGAATCGCGACGAGTTGGTCAGCGCGGACAACCTGGCGCAAGGTGCTTACGTGATCCGCGAAGCGCCCAACGGGGCGCCGGAGCTGATCCTGATCGCCACCGGGTCGGAGGTCGCCTTGGCGATCGAGGCTCAAGGGCTCCTCGCCGAACGAGGGGCGTCGGCGCGGGTGGTTTCCATGCCCTCGTGGAGGCGTTTCGAGGAGCAGCCGGCGTCGTATCGGGACCAGGTTATCCCGCCGGACATCCCGGCTCGTCTGGCGGTGGAGGCTGGGGCGGCTCTGGGCTGGGATAGGTACGTGGGACCGCAGGGCGCGGTGATCGGGATGGAGCGGTTCGGCGCCTCAGCGCCGTACAGGGATCTGATGGAGAGCTTCGGGTTCACAGCTGAGGACGTGGCAGAGCGGGCGATGGAGGTGCTGGAGAGGATGAAGCATGGCTGACACGGGAGCCCGTCGCGTCTCTTACACTGGTTTCTACGATGACGAGAGCCGGTCGGTCCGCGGCGTGGTGCCGGTCGAGGCTGTGATTACGTTGCACGTCAACGGCAAGGCCCTGGTCCGGTTGATGTGTACTCCAACGGATCTGAAGAACCTGGCCCTGGGTTTTCTCTTCAACGAGGGTTTGATCGACGGGCTGGACGACGTGGCGGTCGTCGAGCCGTGCAGCGGGGGCGAGGGCGTCGACGTCTGGTTGACGTCGGATATCGAGACGCCGGCCATCCGCTCGATCACCTCTGGCTGCTCCGGGGGGATGACGTGGGAGGACGTACGAAGCGCGGAACATCAGATCGACTCGCGTCTCGTCGTCTCGCCGGGCGAGATGACGGCGTTGATGGAGCGCTTATCGGATGAGGCTGTGCTCTATCATCGAGCGGGAGGCGTGCACACGGCGGCCCTGGCCGTCCCTGGCGAGGAGGGGATCGTCTGCGTCGCGGAGGACGTCGGACGACACAACGCGCTGGACAAGATCGCCGGCAGCTGCCTGCGGAAAGGGCGGTCGACGGAGGACGGCATCCTCCTGACCAGCGGCCGGGTGAGCTCGGAGATGGTGAGCAAGGTGGCCCACATGGGTGTTCCGGTGGTGGTGTCGCGCACCTCGCCGACCACCCTGTCGATCGACCTGGCGGAGGCTTGGGGGATCACCTTAATCGGCTACACGCGGCGGCGGAGCTTTCGCGTCTACACGGGCGGGGAACGGATCGTCCCGGACGCCTAGCGGCACAGCACCCCCTCTGGGCGATTCGGTAGAGGGGGTAATTCAGGGTCGGCGGCGCAGCGATCCGCGGTGGCTGATCAGGAGCCCTCGATCCGCGCCTCGAAGTCTCTCAGAGCCTGTATCAGGCGGTCCTGCCGCAGACTGCTGGTCAGGTCGCCGCGGGTGCGCTCCAGAACGCCCCGCAGCTGATCGACGCGGTGGCGCAGGCCGCCGGTGATGGCGTTGGGGAAGTCGAAGGTGTTGACCACGTCGTAGACATCGTCCATGATGCCCAGCAGGCGCTCGGCCTCGTCGAGGTCTCCACGCCGCATCTCGTCCAAGGCGCGACGGCGAAGCTCGCTGGCCGCCTCGCAGAGCCCGTTGAGGTAGGACGGATAGGTCACGTCGAGGTCCTCCGGCTCTGGGATAGAGGTTCCCTTCACTAACGCCAGCGTGGCGTGGGCCTCCACCAGCTCCTTCATCGCGTCGCGGGTGTAGCCGGCGTGACGGAGGTCGGGGTAGGGCTCCAGACTCTTCAGGATCGAATGCGCCATGCTATCCGCCTGATCCAGCAGGTCGCGGGCTTCTTGCCATTCATCCCGGTGGCTGGCCCGGATGGCGTTGCCGCAGAGGCGGATCAACTCGCGGGTGCGGTGCAGGGCGTTGTCGCGGACCCCGTTTCGGGTCTCGAAATCCTCGCGGATGCGATCTGCTATCGTCTCTAGTTTCTCCATCGTGGCTCCTGTGGGGCTATTCCTCGGATGGGTTAGGGGGTTTGACGCCGCCGAAGAACTGCTGGGCCAGGTTCCCCCCGCCAGATGGCAGCTGGATCTCCCCGAACTGGGCCTCGTATTTCTCCAGGTTCTCGCTCAGCGCCTTCAGGAGGAGCTTGGCGTGCATCGGTGTGGTGACGATGCGGGCGTGCACCTTTGACTTGGGTGTGTTGGGAAGCACGCGGGCGAAATCGATGATGATCTCGGACGGCGAGTGGGTGATCATGGCGAAGTTGGCGTACGTGGCCTCGATGTCAGAGGGCATCTCGATGTTGATCTTCTGTTTGCGCGAGGGCCTGTTGCTCATGGCAAACCTCCTCGGGACGCTATGGTCGAAAGGGATTTGGCGAGCGATGCACGCACCGCTCGCCTGCAGTCTCTGCTCGGGTGACCAGCCTTGGTGCGCCGCTCTCTGAGGGAGACGGCATCTGGCCCCCAGCAGAGCGGTCTTTCTTGTAGGCAGCCACGGGGCCTGCCGGTCACCTCAAGGGTTCGGACAGGCAACACAGACCGCCGCACGGTGGCGGTGGGGGGAGCCGGTGCGGGCGCGGCGGTCTGGGTGTGTTGGCCGGGTTAGAACGGGATCTCGTCCTCTTCCTTTTCCTCGGGTGGTTCCTTGGGCGCTCCTCCTGGGATGTCAGCCACAGGTCCGCCGCCGGGGCTGCCGAGGAACTGCACAAATCGAGCCGTTACCTCGAACCTAGCTCTTGTCTCGCCGTCCTGTCCCGTCCAAGTGTGGGGTATGATCTGCTCTGCCCCGTCTGATTGAGTAAGGCGGTCGCCCGCGATACGGCCCTTGACGAAGACCTGATCTCCCTTACTGAGATACTCATTGCAGGTCTCTGCTTGGCGCCTCCAGGCGGTTATGCGCCACCAGACCACTTCTTTGCGTTGCTGACCGTCAGAGCCTGTCCATCTACGGTCGGTGGCGATAGAGAAGTTGGTGACAGGGGTTCCGTTGGGGGTATACCTCATTTCGGGATCGCGCCCCAGTCGGCCGATCAGCGTGATCTCATGATACATTCTTGCCTCCCGTTCATTGGTTGTAGCTAACCATTATGGCCCCCAGGCTCCAGCCGGATACACAATCCAGTGGCTTCGCGCCCGATATCGCGCAGCTCGGATCGAGTCATCCGCTAGGAGCAGGAGGTGAGTAGTAGTTACCACCTTCGATCGTCAAGCCGAGTCCTGCCTTCAGAACGTGGTGCGCTTATGCCTAGATTCACTGACAGAAACTCTAGGCGGTAGATGCGTCTATCGCTGTCCGGACTTGTCTCACTTCACTCAAGAGTTTCTTACCCTCTCGGAGCCTGCTGTCCATCATTTCATGGTCTGTTCTTGCATTTTCAGGAGAAGAGGGTGGCGGCCCGCTCAGGAAAAGATGAGCTGATCTGTAGAGGCGGCTAGCTGGAACTACAGGCAGTGTGAACTTGACTGCAGCGACGATGAGCAGGAACTCCGTCATATCAGATGCCATCAGAAACCTGGCTGCTGTAGTTGTATCAACTTGGTGTTTATCGACGAAACGACGGAGTGAAGAAGGCATCAAACTGCGCAGTTCATCGCTTTTCAACTTCATCGTCTTTATGCCGTTCTTACCTATCTCAATGATGCTGCTCTGATCAGGTGCCTCCTCCACAGACTCCGTCACCGTCACCTCCTCGAAGAACTTCGGATCTGTGAGTAGCATAGACTCAGAGCCTTCGATGCTCCAGTTCTTGACTTGGAGTTCGAAACTGGGCATCAAGAATGCTGGCTCAATCTTCTCAATTGCCAGTCTCAAATCCTCTCTCAAGACACGGAGTTCTGCTATCAACAGCTGCTCTACTTGTTCCATCTCCTGGCGCAGGCTCTCCAGTTGCTCTTGTCTACGAGATTCTTTGCACAAAGTGGACTTCAAAGGAACGTCTAATAGCCTGTCTAGAAGATCCAGCGCAATCGACGCGTACTGATCGGCATGCTCTCCCTGTACGGTGATCCCATTCCCAGCGTGGTAGAGCTTGTTTCGTAGGGTATGGAAGTATTCCACGTGCCCCAGGTCGATTCCTTTGAGGCGGT
>CAZEQC010000069.1:0-6960 GCA_964514285.1 uncultured Anaerolineales bacterium
GAAGAGGCGGTTCCCCTTGGCGTAGTCGACCTGGTCGCTGACCACCGGGTCGAGGAGCGCGGGCAGGTCATCGGGGTCCATCTGGGCATCGCCGGCCATCACCGCAGTTGCATCGATCTTGTGGTTGCGGCACCACTCGTAACCGGTGGCGATGGCCCCCCCTACGCCCTGGTTGGTCTCGTGCTCCAGCAGGATGAGACGGTCATTCATCTTGGGGAGATAGTTGTTCACAGCGTCGACAGTGCCGTCGTGGCTGGCGTCGTCGACGACCACGATGCGATCCACGTAGTCTGGCATCGTCTCGATAACGCGCCCAATCAGGTTTTCCTCGTTGTAGGCCGGCACGACGACGGCGATGGTCTTCCCCCGATACACGATCACTCGTCCTGGGTTTTGCCGACACCCCGGAAGACGAAGCCGGGCACCTCATCTCCCGGCTTGCTGACCACGTGCCGTCCGTCCACCAACACTGAATGCCCTAAGGAGTTCTTCAACTGATGCCAGTTCACGCCCCGGTAATCATCGTGCGCCACTATCACCACCAGGGCGTCGCACCCCTGCACGCACTCTCGCAGGTCACCTTGGTACTCCGGCACGTACGGATCGTGCACCACCACCTCCGCCCCCAGCTCACGCAGTTCCTCCACCAGTACCGCGCTGGGACTGTTGCGGGTGTCGTCGGCGTTCTCCAGGTAGGCGTAGCCCAGCACGGCTACCTTCGCCTCGTCGATCGACACGCCCGCCTCCTCCAGGGCCTCGACCGTCAGCTCGACCATGTGGTGCGGCATGCCGTCGTTGATGGCGCGGGCCGTTGGCACCAGTCGCGGGTCGAAATCATCGCTGGCGTTGGCGATCAGCAGCCAGGGATCCTTGGGGATACAGTGGCCCCCGACCCCGGCGCCGGGGTAGAGCATGTGGCGGCCCGGCGACTTGTTGACCAGCTCCCGCACCTCCCAGACGTCGGCGCCCAGATCCTCGCAGAGGAGGGCCATCTCGTTGGCGAAGGCGATCTGGACGTCGCGGTAGGCGTTCTCCATGGTCTTGACCAGCTCCGCCGTGAGGCAGTCGACGGGGTCGAGGTCGGCCTCGACGATGTGGCGGTAGAAGCGGACGGCCAGATCGGCCGCCTCGGGGCTGGAGCCGCCCACCACCCGGTGCATCGTCCGCAGGTTGTGGAGCAGGCGTCCGGGCATGACGCGCTCCGGGCAGTTGACCAGGAAGAAGCGTTGGAGGTTGAACCCTTCGGCTTCGCTCAGGGCAGGCGTTGAAGGTTGAACATTAACGGCTGATGCGTCTGCCTCCAGGCCGGACTCGCGCTCGAGAATGGGCCGGACGACGCGATTCATGGTGCCCGGCGCGATGGTGGATTCGATGATCACGAGGGTATCGGGCTGGAGGTGCTGGCCCAGGTCGGTCAGGGCGGCCCGCAGGGCATGGTAGCGGGGCTTCCTGGTGGCGGGATCGATGGGGGTCTCGACGGCGATGAGGACGATCTGTGCCTCTTCGCACGTGGCGTAGTCCGTCGTGGCACGGAGTTGGCCCTCGCCGACCACGCGGGTCAGCAGTTCCGGCAGGTCCGGTTCCTTGCCCTCGATGGGACAGCGACCCTGGTTGATGGCGTCGACCTTGGCTTCGTCGACGTCGAGGCCGACGACGGGGAAGCCGGCGTCGGCGAAGAGACAGGCCACCGGCAGGCCGACGTACCCCAGACCGATGACGGTCAGTCGGGCCTCTCTTGAGGCGATTTGCTCTTCGAGCTTCGAGAGATTCATGTTAAGCGTTCGGACCTAACGACCTACACAGAGACCACGGAGGAGACACAGAGATACACAGAGAACGACCAGAGATATCCTATCTTTTCTCAGTGTCTCTCCGTGCCTCCTCTGTGCCCCTCTGTGTAGCCGATGTCGATCACCTGGTGTGTCTTTCCCGATTCTACCAGCGCCAGCGCCAGGCGCAAGGCCTGGAGGCCGTCCTCCCCGCTGACGGGCACCGGCTCGTCGTCGAGCACAGCCTGGGCGAAGGCCTCCAACTCCGCCTTCAGCGGCTCGTAGCGCTGGAGGGGGTAGCGCATCATACGTCCTTCGCTGACGCCCTTGAGCACCTCCAGCGCGCTCCACATCTCGCCGTTGGCCTGGGCGTTCTCGTAGAAGAAGAGGTCCTTGGTCAGGCTGTCCACGCGGAACATGCCGCGCTCGCCCAGCACGGTGACGTCGCGCACCTTGGTGGGCGTCAGCCAGTTGATCTCCAGCATGCCGGTCGGCCCGCCCTGGAAGTGGATCAGACCCGTCATCATGTCCTCGTGGTCGGTGTGGATCTCCTGCTGGGTCTCGGCGTAGACGCGCACCGGTTCGTCGCCGCTGACGAAGCGCATCACGTCGAGATCGTGGGGCGCCAGGTCGATCACCACGCCCACGTCGCGGATGCGGGCCGGGAAGGGGCCGACGCGGCGGCAGACGATCTGAAAGATGCGGCCCAGCTCGCCCTGGTCCAGGTGGTGCTTGAGGGCCTGGATGGCGGGGTCGAAGCGGACGATGTGGCCCACCATCAGCTTGCGGCCCAGCTCGTCGGCCCGGTCGATGATGGCATGGGCCTCGTCGATGGTGCCGGCGATGGGCTTCTCCACCAGGACGTGGGCCCCGCTCTCCAGGGCCGCGGTCGCGACCTCGTAGTGCAGGGAGGTGGGCACGGCCACGGTGATCAGGTCCGGTGCCTCGGACGTCAGCATCTCGCCGTAGTCGGTGTAGGACGGGACGCCGTAGGTGCTGCCTAGCTCCTCTGCTCTATCGGCGTCACGGTCGGCGACGCCCACCAAGGTCGTGGTGGGCAGCGCGGTATAGACGCGGGCGTGGTGTTGTCCCATAGAGCCCACGCCGATGACGGCCGCTTTCAGTGGTGTTGTTGGAGACGTCAAATGTATGTACTCCTATCCGCAGATTACTCAGATGTCACAGATTGGAAACGTCTACACGGAGTTTCACGGAGAAGCCACTGAGATTCACAGAGAACCTCCGTGATCTCTGCGTAGAAACAGTCGTTCGTCAGTATGCGCTGTTCACGGCCTCTACGATGGCGTGCAGATCGCCCTCGCTCAAGGCGGGGTGGACCGGGAGCGACAGGACCTCCTGGGATGCCCGCTCCGCCTCCGGCATGCTCACGTCGTAGCCCAGGGTCTCCGTGTAGAGGGTCTGTCGATGGACGGGCACCGGGTAGTAGATGCCGTAGCCGACCCCGTTGGCCTTCAGATGCTCGGCGAGGGCGTCGCGCTGGCCATCGGGCACGCGGATGGTGTACTGATGGAAGACGTGACGGAAGCCGTCCGGCACCGTGGGCGTGACCACACCCTCCAGATGCTGGCTCAGGAACCGAGCGTGGGCGATGCGGGCCTCGTTGAAGCGCTCCAGCTTCTGGAGCTGCGCCAGGCCGATAGCGGCGTGGACGTCCGTCATGCGGAAGTTGTAGCCCAGCTCCTCGTGGTAGTACCGCCGACGCATGCCGTGTTGTCGGATGGCCCGGCACTGATGGGCCACGGCGTCGTCGTCGGTGGTGATCATCCCGCCCTCGCCCGTGGTCATGTTCTTGGTGGGGTAGAAGGAGAAGCAGCCGGTTCCGAAGCTCCCCGCGCGCTGGCGTCGAAACTCGGCGCCGTGCGCCTGGCAGGCGTCCTCGATGACGGCCAGGTCGTGCTCCTCGGCGATGGCCATGATGTGGCCCATGTCGGCGGTGAGGCCGAAGAGGTGGATCGGCATGATGGCCTTGGTGCGGGGCGTGATGGCCTGCTCGATCTGTTCGGCGTCGATGTTGAACGTCACCGGGTCGATGTCGACGAAGACGGGCTCGGCTCCGGTGAACAGAATGCTGTTGGCCGAGGAGATGAAGGTGAAGGGGGAGGTGATCACCTCGTCCCCCTCCCCGATCTCGTGGGCCAGAAGCGCCACGTGCAGCGCCGTCGTTCCGGAGGAGGTGGCGATGGCGTGCTTGACGCCGCAGTAGTCGGCGAAGGCCTCCTCCAAGGCCTCCACCTTCGGGCCCTGGGCCAGCATGCCGGAGTCCAGCACTTCCAGGACGCCCTGCTTCTCCTCTTCGCTCATCAAAGGTTTGGCAATTGAAATCACGTTGTACGCTCCCAGTCTCGTTTCTCTATCTCGATGCTCGCGCCACACGTCTGGCACGTTAACAGGATGGCGTCGCTTTCTTCGGCACGTCCAAGCTCATCCGCTCTCGCGGCCAATCGCCTCCCACAGTGGCAGACGAAGCCCCGCAGCCGTGCCGGGTTGCCGAAGGCCAGCCCGTGGTTGGGCACGTCGTCGGTGACGACGGATCCAGCGCCGATCATGGCCCAGGATCCGACGGTAACCCCGCAGACGACCACGGCATTGGCGCCGATGGCGGCCCCGGTCTTGACGCGCGTCTCAGAAAGCTCCCAGTCGTCGGGGGCCTTGAGGGAGCCATCGGGGTTGATGGCCCGAGGGCGCTTGTCGTTGGTGAAGACGCAGTGGGGTCCACAGAAGACGCCGTCGTCGATGGTGACGCCGTGGTAGATGGAGACGTAGTTCTGGACCTTGACGTTGTCCCCCAGCACGACGCCGGTGTCGACGTAGACCCCTTTGCTCAGAGTGCAGTTGCGGCCGATCCTGGCGGCCTCGCGCACCTGGCATTGATGCCAGATTGACGTCCCTTGACCGACCTCTGCGTCGGGGGATACGTCGGCGGTGGGATGGATTCGGATGTCTGAGTTCATCGATCGTCCTAAGCTCCGATTGTGGTGAAGGACATTGTCTATCCGCAGATTGTCTAGATTACACCGATTTCACAGATTCTTCGCTGCGGCTTCTGGCCTGATTTTCTGGTTCTGGCCAGATTACGGCGAAGCCTCGTCCCTCGGCGCGCACGCGGGGCGCCGCCTCTGACGAGCCGTCGATGCTCACCCCTTGCTCCAGGCAGGTGAGGCGCAGGATCTCCAAGGCTCCGTTGACGCCCGCCCGGTCCGAATCAGACGCCCTGTCGCTATCGAGCGCCACGGTCTCGTACCCTCCTTCATTCACGCGGTCCAAGATCTCTTTCGCCGCCTGGCGCAGCTCTCGGTAGACGCGCAGGGAGGCCTCCATGTACTCCTTGGTCAGCCGGGCCTTGAGGGCCAGCCCCGACGGGGTGACGAAGTACTTCAAGTTGCGGCGCTCCAGTTGCTTCGTCTTGACGTACCCCTTCTTGATCAGCCGCTTCAAGTACCAGTTGACGGTGCCCACAGCGACGCCCAGCTGGGCGGCCAGCCCGGCCTGGGTGGTGTCCGGCTGCTCCTCCAGAGCCTCCAGGATGCGCAGTTGGTGCTCTGTGTTGGGCATAAGTCTCTGTCCGTCTCACTGGCGGAAAACCTGACGGGTTTGCGGTGCTACGTCTGCTCGCTCGAAGCAATCAGGGCTCTACAGCGTGGCCTTGTGCCAGCAAGCGTTCTCAAGAAAGCCGTCAGGCTCGAGCGTCTTCAAAGTTCAACAGCTGAATTTTAGCACGGGAATGAAGCGTGTCAAGCGGCTTGACAGATCTGGCGGCGCCAGTACGATTGGGGCTGACGCAGGGTTCGCCCGTGCTCGGTTCGGGCGCCTGCTCTCTCATTCGAATCGGCGGCGAGCAACGGGAGGTTTGCACGATGAATCTATGGCACGAGCTGCCCACCGGGCCCGACTGGCCCCACGTGATCTACGTGGTCGTGGAGATTCCGCGGGGATCGCGGAACAAGTATGAGTACGATCGAGCGGGTGGGTTCATGAAGCTGGACCGGGTCTTGTTCTCGTCGCTCCATTACCCGGGCGACTACGGCTTCATCCCCCGAACCCTGCGAGCCAACGGCGATCCTTTGGCGGTCTTGATCATGTCGAACGAGCCGACGTTCTCCGGCTGCGTGATTGAGGCTCGCCCCTTAGGCGTCTTCCGCATGATCGACAAGGGGGAGCGGGACGACAAGATCCTGGCCGTCCCCCATACGGACCCGCTCTTCCAGGAGTACCACGACCTGGACGATGTGCCCAGACACTTCCTGGAGGAGGCCGGGCACTTCTTCAAGGTCTACAAAGACCTGGAGATGGTCGAGGTCGACGCGAAGGGCTGGGACGATCAGGAGGATGCCTACGAGGCGATTGAGACGGCCATGGATCGGTACTGGGAGCACGTGCAAGGCCGCAGTTGACGGGGCATAGGAATTGTGAGACGGGCTCCGTCCTCTTAAATAAGTTCTTAACAACTCTGTTACGCTGTTTCAATGCTTATCTGATATCATCATCGTAGGGTAGGGAAGAACCTTGTCTGCGGCGTGGATTCCGATCGATGGGATGGTGGGCACGACACGCAGGATCTCGAGGAGAATGGATAGTTGCTCTGCGATGATGAATAACGGATCTAAGAAGCCGCTCATGGGGACTGTCGGCCGCGGGGGTGGGTCCTGGGAGCGAGGCGATGAGCCCCGCGGCGACCGCTGCGATGACATGGAGGGGCTTTCGCTTCTGCTGGTCGAGGACGACGACCTGATTCGCGAATCGCTCCTGGATTGGATGGCCTCGGTGTTCTTCAGCTCGGACCTGGTTGGTGTTCCGTCCGATGCGGTGACCTCCTTGAGCCGCTCGCCAGCGCCCGAGGTGATCGTGGTCGACGTGGCTCTGTCGGATAGTGGTGGGGTGGAGATGGTGCGCAGCCTCCACCACGTCTTTCCTGCCGCGCAGATCGTGGCCCTGGTCGTCGGGAGCGAGCGCCAGTCTTGTGATGCCATCAGATCGGCCGGGGCGCGGGTGTGTCTGCCGATATGGAAGGTGCACGAGGCCCTGATGCCCATTGTGCGGCGGCTGTGGAGGGCCTGAGGGCGTTCTCCTTTCTCCGGTGACAGTCGGACGTCGGTCACGGGTCGGGTCCCAGGGTCTCTGTTGAGTTTCCGGCAGGTATGGAAACCTGCCCTACGTATGTGCTGTTGAGCTT
>CAZEQC010000069.1:7060-17900 GCA_964514285.1 uncultured Anaerolineales bacterium
ATGTGCTGTTGAGTTTCCGGCAGGTATGGAAACCTGCCCTACGTATGTGCTGTTGAGCTTCCGGCAGGTATGGAAACCTGCCCTACGTATGTGCTGTTGAGTTTCCGGCAGGTATGGAAACCTGCCCTACGCATGTACCGGTGCGGATGATCGACGTGGCCACATGCGTAGGTCGGCTTCCATAGCCGACGGTTTCTTGTGGCTCCGTCGCTGTCGAGCTACTGGGGTCGCCAGTCAAGGCGAACCAGGGCGATACCTCTGCGTTCGAAGTACTCGAGGCGCACCGTGTGGATCCCCTCGTTGAGCTCCACGATGGCCCTACGGTATCCCCGCATGGGACGCCAGCTGTTGATGACCGGCTCGCCGTCGATCATGACCCGGACGCCGTCGTCGGAGTAGGTGCTAAACAGATAGCGGCCGCCGCTCAGCTCGACCTCGCGGGTCCAGGCGGCGGAGAAATTGTCGGCGGGGATCGCCGCGGCCGGGGAGTCCCAGCCCCAGTTGTGGTCAAGCGTCTCCTCCTGGCGGCGAACGACCGGCTCGCCGGTCAGCCTGGCGTTGTCATAGTAGGCCACGCTCCACGGCCCCCCCGGTCCCCGGTCGTCGGCCGCGGGCTCTGGCGCGGTAGGGGGCGCCGCCTGAGAGGTTTGTTCTGCCTGGACGCGGACTTCAGCGGCCTGGAGGCGCTCGAAGTACTCCACACGGACCTCGTGAGCGCCCGCTGAGAGATCCACGCAGCCCGTTCGGCTGCCGCGCATGGGACGCCAGGCGTCGATGACGCGCTGTCCGTCGACGAACAGGCGGATGCCGTCGTCACTCATTGTCGAGAAGCAGGTGCGACCGGCGGGGAAGGAGAACGTCCCGCTCCAGCGAACCGAGAAGTTGTCCCGGCCCACCTCCGGTGAAGGCGTTCCCCAGCCCCAGTCGAAGTCGATAGCTTGGTCCTGCCGCGTCAACACCGGCGCGCCGGAGAGCTGGTAGTTATCAAAGTACTCTGCCTGCCAGGGGCCGAGTGGCAGCTCGTCGGGTTCCGGTTCCTGGGCCGGTGGCGTCGGCGTCGGCTGCCCGGAAGGGGCTCCTCCTTGGCGCTCCCACCAGAAGCGGACGCGGGCGCCTCCAGCGCGTTCGTAGTACTCTACCTTGATGGTGTGGGTGCCCTCCAGGTCGACGCCGGACACGTAGTGATACTCGTAGTCCATCGCCTTCCAGTAGTCCATCAGGATCCCGTCGTCAATCCAGACGCGAACGCCGTCGTCGGAGCGGACGTTGAACTGGTAGGTGCCCGGCTCGAACGTGACGTCCTGCTCCCAGACGACGGAAAAGTTGTCGGAGGGCATCCAGGGCACCGGCGCGCCCTCGCCCCAGTCGAAGTCGATGGCGGCGTCGTCACGGATCAGCTCGGGGCTGCCGCGCAGCTCGGGGTTTCCGTAATAGCGACCTTCCCATCCACGGAAGGCGCCCAGCCGGTTCCACCAGACGTGGGCGCTGGCCTGTCCGCCGTGTTCGTAGTAGGTGACCTCCACGGTGTGTTGACCGCTGCTCAGAGTCAGGTCCCCCGAGTGCGTGTTGGGTAGCTTCTGGTCGTACCAGGCGTCCACCACACGCTGTCCGTCGACGCTAATGCGTACCCCATCGTCGGTGCTGGCGAAGAAGCGATAGGTACCGGCCTCGAACCCCAACGTCCGCGTCCAGCGGACGGAGAAGTTGTCGTTGGGCAGGCTGGCGTCTGGACTGCCGGCGGCCCAATCGAAGTCGATGGCGGGATCGTAGCGGACCAGTGCGGGCGACCCCGAGAGATCCCGATTGTCGTAGTACTCACCGCGCCAGACGTCGCTGCCGCTGACCCGCTCCCACGCCACCTGCACCTGGGCGCCCCCGGTGCGCTCGTAGTACTCGACCCGGACGGTGTGCGTGCCTCGCGGAATGACGTGGTCGACGAAGCTCCAGGCGGCTTGCTGGTCCTGCCAGTCGTCGACCACCAGGAGGTCGTCGACCCAGATCCGCAACCCATCGTCCGATAGGTGGGAGAAGCGGTACGTGCCGGCATCGAACCAGAAGTCGCCGGTCCAGCGAGCGGAGAAGTTGTCGGCGGGCACGCCCTGGCCGGGGCTGCCGCCTCCCCAATTGGTGTTCAATTGGTTCTCGTAACGGGTGAGCACCGGCCCGCCAGCGAGGTTTGGGTTTGCAAAGTACTCGGCGTACCAGTTGTTCTGGGCGACCGCCGGACTGGACAGCACGGTGAAACAGGTGGCTGCCAGAGCGACGATCAGAATAGCGGTCAGACCCTTCCTATTTCCATAACGTCGCGTGTCGTGATGTCTCATCATCCATCCTCCATCCCCGGTCTTGGGGTTCTCAAGAATCTCAGATCTGTCTCCAGTCTCGGCAGACCCTGCTCCCATTCGAGCAAGATCGGGTCTCCTGAGTCCACCTCCAGCTGAGCTGGATTGGCATGCTCTACCTCTCAATTATAATAGACGTTAGATTTTGGGGAAAGGTTCCACCTCATTGTCGTCTGACGAAATTCACGTATAATGTGCCGCCGCGGGCGATGTCGTCGAGCTGCGAAGGCTTGGCTCGCTTCCACCCATTTCGCGTTTCGTCGGGATGACGTCCCGTGGTGGTGTTGCTTGCGCACCGGGAGGTTGTCCGATGGAGAAATGCATAATCGCTGTGTGATGCGTAGATTGAGGGAGGTTCTATGGCCAAAGGTGGCAAGAGGGTTGGACGGAGCACGACGCCTCGCTCCTTGAACGAGGAGCCGCAGGATGATCAGATCTGGTGGTGGATTGGGGGAGCTGCTGCACTGCTCCTGGTCGGAGCGGTCGCCGTCTGGTTGATCACACGCTCCGGAGGTGCAGCGTCTCCCACCGCCACACCGAGCCCCACGGAGCCCGTCGAGACGACGGCCGCGCCTACAGAGGAATCAACTGAGGAGGATGTCTCTTCGATGCCGGAGCAAACAGAAGATCGCAACGAGATGTACAGCGAGCCGCCCGAGATGCAGATCGACCCCACTCAGGCGTATCAGGCCACGATTTCGACGGAAAAAGGCGATATCGTGGTGGATCTCGACGCCAGCGCGGCGCCGAAGACGGTCAACAATTTCGTCTTCTTGGCGCGAGAAGGCTTCTACGATGGGTTGACGTTCCATCGCGTGGAGCCTGGCTTCGTCATCCAGGGTGGGGACCCGTTGGGCACGGGCACCGGCGGGCCGGGCTACACCGTGCCGGCGGAGATAGAGCTCCAGCACGTCAAGGGGGCGATTGCTATGGCTCGGCGGGGCGATCAAGTGAACCCGGAGCGCGCTTCCAGCGGCAGCCAGTTCTACATCACGTTGGATGAGACCCCGCACTTGGACGGTGCTTATACGGTCTTCGGGGAGGTGGTCGAGGGCATGGACCTGGTGGAGTCGATCGCCGTTGGGGACCTGATCGAGTCGGTCACCATCGAAGAGAAGTAGTTGCATGGGGCGGATTGAGGTCCCGTCGTCGTGGCAGAGCCTGCGAGTCACCACGATGCAGGGCGTTATCCTCGTCGTCGGTGCGACGGATACCGGCAAGACGACCCTGGCCCGCTACCTGTACCGGCGGCTGGGCGAGCATCACGAGCGGCTGGCCTTCGTGGACGGGGATATGGGCCAGGCCACGCTGGGTCCGCCGACGACGGTGACGATGGCGCTCGGCGAGGAGGATGATGAGCGGTTTCCTCCCGCCGGGCGGCGGTGCCGCGTCTTCGTCGGTGACATCTCTCCGACGGGCCATATGCTACCCACGGTCGTGGGGGTGCACAAGCTCGTGCGACGGGCGCGAAAGGCGGGCGCCACGGCCATTGTCGTCGACACCACCGGCCTGGTGGTCGCGTCGCAGGGTGGTGGCGCGCTCAAGCTGGCCCTGGTGGACCTCCTGCGACCCGAGGTGGTGATCGGCCTTCAGCGTGGGACCGAGCTGGAGCACCTTCTGGTTCCCCTCCGTTGCAGCCGGCGTACGAGGGTGATCGATCGAGAGGCGCCGGGGGCTGTGGAGCGTCGTGGCCCCAAGATGCGCCGAAAGCATCGCGCCGCGCAGTACCGCCGCGCCTTTGCGGAAGCCCGCCCCCTGACGGTGCGCTGGGTGGGGCGAGCCGTGATCCCCGGGCCGTCCTTCTCTCAGCATCGGCTGGTGGCTCTGGAGGACGACGAGGGATTCGTGTTGGAGCTCGGCGTCGTCACTGGTTACGATCCGGAAGCTGGCGCCGTGACGTTGCTGACGCCGCTCACCGCTCTGGAGGATGTGGACACCGTCCACGTGGGCGATGTGGCGGTGCATCCCGGGACCTTCCGGGACGAGCGTCTATAGCGCCCGATGGTGCGCCGGATACTGCTTGCCCCCCTGCTGCTCAGCCTTGGCAGGTGCGGGCGATCTCGGGGAGAACCTCGGCGACGTCCCCGTGGATCACGACGTCGGCGACGTCGTCGGCGTAGGTCTCCGTCAGGTTGACCACGATCATGCGCCCGCCGTGCCGATGCATCCGCAAGGGCAGCTGTGAGACCGGGACGACCTCCAGCGATGAGCCGGCGATGAGCATCAGGTCGGCGGAGCGGACCTGAGACATGGCCGCGTTGAAGACCTTGGCCGGGAGTTGTTCGCCGAAGAGCACGATGTTGGGCTTCAGAACGCCGCCGCAGTGACTGCAGCGGGGAATCTCTTCGGCGTCGAGGAAGGACGCGATGAGATCCTGGGTGGCCTCGACCCGGTAACAGTCCATACAGATGGCGGATCGGAGATGTCCGTGGACCTCCAGCACGTTGGTTGACCCGGCCTGTTGGTGGAGGGTGTCGATGTTCTGGGTGATAATAGCCTCCAGATACCCCTCGGCCTCCAGCTTGGCCAGCGCCGCGTGTCCAGGGTTGGGCTCCGCCTCGACCAGCGTCCTCGCCAGCGGCCGTATCCAGTCGTAGAAGGCCTCCGGGTTGCGTCGAAAAGCGTGAATGGAGGCGACCTGCATAGGGTTGACCGTCTCCCACAGCCCCGTTCCAGGTGAACGGAAGTCTGGGATGCCAGAGGGCGTGCTGATGCCGGCCCCGGTGAGGGCGATGGGGTAGCGTGATCTGCGGAGGAGCCGAGCAGCCTTGGAGATCGAGTGGGTGTCCTGAGGGGTCATGGGCGCTCCCGATGTGGATCGCCGGGCAGGGTCTCACCGCCGGCCACACGGTGAGCCCAGCGCGTCGTCTCTGGCAGGCGGTACCGGGGAGCGCACCGCAACACCAGCGAAATGGCCGAATCAAGATCGACGCGGTGGCCAATGGAGACGAAGACCGGGTTGACCTCGTCGCGCGTCCGCACGACCGCGCCGATGACCTCGCGGTCCCCCTGGGCGTTCTCGTCGTAGAGATGGGCCCAGCTGCCTCTCTCCTCGCCGGGTTCCCGATACGTCCCGCAGAGGCGGGACTTGGCGCACCCTACGGAGGGCACGTCGATCAGAACGCCCAGGTGCGTTGCCAGGCCCAGACGGCGCGGATGAGCCAGCCCGTGGGCATCGAAGATCAACACGTCGGGGATGGTCGTCAGCTTCTCCAGGGCGTCAAGGGTCACGGGGCCCTCGCGAAAGGCCAGTAGCCCCGGCACGTAGGGGAAGGTGACCGGTCTGGTGACCGTGACTGCTTCCAGAGGCTCGAGGCTTGGCAGCGACAAGAGCACGACCGCAGCTCGTGATGTTCCCTCCCGCACACTGACGTCAACCCCGGCGACGATCTGAGGCGATGGCTGGAGGGGCTCCACGATCACATGTTCTCTTAGGTCACGCTGAATGCCCCGGGCTCTCTCCGGCGAGACGCGCCACGGATGCGTCCTGACGGGGCTGAGGGTCATAGCTTCTCAATCAGCTTCTCTACAAACGCCTTGTACTGCCGAACCACGAGACTATCGAGGTGCATCTTGACCATAGGCGACTGCTGACTGGCCGACTGGAAGGCCAACTCCGGGGCCGGGGGAATCATGCCGATGAGGTTGTGTTTCAGCTCTTCCTCAATTGTCTCCTTGGTAAAGGAGGTCGCAGAGCGATTCCGCTTGATCATGATCAGGCTGATCTTGTGCCTGGGGATGTTGAGAGCCTGGTTCATCTGGCCCAGAAGCTTGTCGGCCAGCGTAAGAGCGACGTTGTCCGGCTCCAGGGTCACCACGACGTGACGGCAGCGCGGCAGGACGTGCCGGTTGACGTCGCCCAGACCGACGCCCAGGTCTAGGAAAAGGTAGCTGGACATAGCGCCAAGGTGGCGGACGATGAGCCCGGCGTGATCCGGCGACACCGGCTCCATGATGCCCAGGGGCTCGGTGCGACTGCTGAGAACGAGGAGGCCGGATTGATGTTCGTCCAGCTGGGCCTCTATGAAAGCTGCTTCGATCTGACCGATGGGCTTTTCCAGCACCTGCCCCAGCCCGTCGCGTTCCGGCAGGCCAAGCTGAAAGGCCGCCGTCGCCATGCCGGATCGCATCTCGGCGAGGGCGACCACGTGGTCATCCTGGGGCTGATCCCCTCGGTCTGAAGAGACGTCTCGTTCCGCCAGGGCCACGGCCGCGTTGACGGCCAAAGTGGTGGTGCCGACGCCGCCCTTAGAGCCCAGGAAGCCGATCACGTTCGGCGTGACGGTTTTCTCTGCTGGTTGCCCGCGGGTCGAGCGGAGCAGCAGCGCCTCGACCCTGGAGAGCAGCTCCTGAGGATGGATGGGCTTGGTCAAGAAGTCGTCGGCGCCGGCTTCGAAGCCCGCCACCTTGTCCTGGACCTCAGATTTGGCGGTGAACATGAGGATGGGTAGGTCGGCCGTCTGCGGATCAGCTCGGAGGCGACGGCTGACCTCGTAGCCGTCGATGTCTGGCATCATGATGTCGAGCACGACTAGATCGGGATCCTCTGCCCGGGCCTTCTTCAGGCCCTTCTTGCCCTCTTGGGCGGCAATGATCTCGTAACCCTGACGATCCAGAACGAGGCCAACCAGCTTCAGGGTCTGGATATCATCATCTACGACCAAGATCTTCTTCGTCATGTGTGCCCATCCCTAGCTGCTTCCAGTCCAGACGTCGTGCGCGTTTCGTGATTCTGTGAAGGTGTCGCTTTGCGCATCCAAGCGGGCTCAACGCGCCCAACCACCATAGGGGTCACCTGGAGTCCCTCTCGACCTACTGTAGCATAGATGGTGAGCTTTGACAAGAACGCGATTCATACGTCAGGTTTCTCGGAGCTTGAGCAGAGCCGCCGCGGCCAGACCGAGCCAGGTGGCGAGGCTCCATGCCAGTCCGAGACGCCAGGTCCACGGAGCGAAGGTCATCCTGACGGTGTGCTCCCCGGCGGGGACGCTGACGGCCCGAAAGGTGTAATCGGCCCGCAGGATCGGGGTGGCTTCTCCGTCGACGCTCGCGCGCCAGCCAGGATAGTAGACGTCGCTGAGCACCAGCCATCCGCTGGTCGGGCTTTCCACCTGGAGCTCGACGGCGTTGAGCCCGTAGCGCAGGAACGCGATCCGACTGGCTGTGGGGCCCTCCGACCTCCGCGGCGAGGCCCGGGTTCCCTCTTGCTCCAGGACCACCGTTCGGGCCGGGTCGAAGGCTGGGTCGTGGATGGCCTGCCAGGCGGCCTCGTGGTCGGCGACGACCTGTTGGTCCGTGACGAAGAGGGCTCGGGGGAGGGCTGCGGTGTTGAGGTAGACGTCGATCTCCGACCCGGCATAGACCGGCACCAGGCGCTTGTCGCCGGGCGGTTTGCCCTTGTCGGCCAGGATGTACTTCACGCCAAGCAAATTGTAGAGGGGCGATCCTCGCTCGCCCACCGCCCAGCGGTAGGCCTGGTAGGGTGCCAAGCTCAGAGGGTTGTAGACCCCGCCGATGTCGTAGAGGCCGTGAACCAGGGCGGCGTCCGGCTGCCAGGCCGAGGCGTGGTCCTCGATGCGAAAGAGCCCCTCTTCCTCCTGGAGGAACGCGACGACGTCGGGGTGGTGAAAGCCGATCGTCGGGTCGTGGGGATCGATCTCCAACGTTGCGCCAAGGCCAATCAGGTCGACGGCGAGGAGAAGGGTGACGAGCCATTGCGCCCAGGCTCTCCAGCGGGTCAGGGCGATGACCATGCCACTGGACGTCAGCAGGGCCGCGGCGATGACGATGCTTCGAGTGGCCTGGAGCACGCGATCGGGCGGCGGCACCGAGCGCGCCTGCGGCAGGCCCAGGGCAATCAGGAGCAGAGCGGCCGCGCCGGTGATCGAGCCGAACCAGACGGCGCGACGCCCCCGGCTCGGGGTCCGGCTCCTCAACTGGTCCAGTCCGTAAGCCGCCATCACGGCCAGCCCCAGGTCGGCCAGGACGATCAGCCGGGCGGGGGCGCGGATCTGGTCGACGGTAGGGACGAAGCGGTAGAGGAGGCGGTAGAGCGGCGTGTACCGTCCCATAGCCAGCGCAAAGGCGAGGGGGATCAAGAGCGAGAAGAAGACGAACGGACGTCGGTCGGTGGGCCTTGCCCCTGGAACCTCGGAAGCTGCTGCGCGGGTCCTGCGGCGCGCGAGGCGCGAGGCCAGAGATACCACGCCCAGCAGGGCTAGGGCCAGGGTCACGACGCCGACGTATCCCACCTCCACCCGCTCCCAGGGACCCCAGAAGTTGGCCGCTCCCCGGCCGTAGAAGCCAGGAGCGAGAAGGCCGATCAGGGCTCGCGGCGGGAGCGAGTAGCGGGTCGCCTCCTGGTAGGGAAGATGCCCCCGTCCGGTGTGCCCCGCCATCTGCCAGGCCGGCAGGAGCATAAGCGCCGCGCCCCCCAGGCCGACGATGGCGATGAGCAGGGTCAGGCCGATGGTCTGCCCTATCTCTCGGCCCATCTGCCCCCCAGCGGCGATGACCAGCGCAGCCAGGTGGTAGAGAGTGTAGAGCCCCAGAGTGAGGACGAGGAAGAGGAGCATCTGGGCGTGGCCCGCCAGCGCGGCGATCGAGACCGTCAGGCCGGCGGCCGCGGCCCAGCCGACGCTCCTCCTCTCCAGCGCCCGGTGCGTGGCCCAGATCGTCAGAGGCAGCCACGCGGCCGTGGCGTTGAGGTTCAGGTTGCCGATGTGGGTGATGAAGAGATCGGAGAGGGCGAAGGCCAGGGCGCCCAGCACGGCGGCGGATCGGCGGAGTCGCAGGTCGCGGAGGAGGACGAAAGTGCCCACGGCGGCGAGCCAGATGTGGAGCACGACCAGCCCCTCCATCACCTGGTACGAGGGGGGGCCGACGAGGGCAAAGGCGATCAGGTTGACGGGGTAGAAGACGCCGGATTGATTGTCGGCGACGAAGGGGGCCCCGCTGTAGAGGTGGGGGTTCCAGAGGGGGACGGTCCCCGAGCGTAGGCTGCGCGCCGAGAAGCGGGCCATGGGCCAGAGGAAGGAGACCAGATCCCCACCGCCGTGCGGGATCCAGCTCTGGGTGAGGATCAAGGGCCAGAAGAAGGCCACGACGGCCAGCGTCAGCAGCGCCAGAGAGGCCAGGTCGCGGGCTCGCCGATCACTCATTGATGGGCCCCAGGACGAGGAACTGACCCGCGGGATGGCCATCGGGGCCGACCAAGGGGACGTTGACGACCTCCGGGTAGGTGTAGAGCCCCGTTCGCACCCGATAGGGAAGCGGCGGGGCGTCGGAGGCGATGGGGATATCGAACCAGGTGATGACGGTGTCTCCGGAGCGCCAGTCGGACACGGGTAGCCCGACGCCGTCCCGCTGGCCCCAACGGGCGCCGTCCTCGTCGACGACGTGGTTGAACCAGTGGAGGTCGGTGCTCACCGGCGGCTGGCCCTCGACCCGCCAGCTCGTGGTCCAGAGAAGCGTCTCCCCCGGGCGGGCGGCGCCCTGCCACGTGTAGCCCAGGAGGCTGACGGCCGACGTCCCCCCCTGCTGGGACGGCAGCTCCCAGCGGCGTCCATCGGGGGCGCTGTATGCCAGGCTCAGGGCGCCCGGCTCCCGATGGAAGAAGCGGTAGACGTCCTCGCTCCCGCCCCGCACTGGCAGCGGAGCCTCCACCTCCGCAGCTGCTCGGTGCAGCCACGACGTGGCCACCGACGCCTGGGGGGCGGAGAGGTAGACGGCGGGCCGGTCCGGCAGGACGAGGGCCTTTCTGCCGTCGATCAGGCGGCGGTCTTCGGGGGGCAGCAGGACGTCGAAGACGGCCGCCGGGCCGTCGTAGCGTGGATCGCCTCCCGGGAGGAGGGTGATGAGGGCCGCTCCCTGGGACGCGGCCAGGTCGGTGGCGCGCTGGGCGGCTCTCAGGGCGTACTTGACCGGCGCGCCGTGGCCGCCAGGCGTCGGGTGGTCATCGACGAAGGTGAGGAGCGCCTGCTGGAAAGGGATCTGCCAGAGGACGATGACGACGACCAAGAGCGGGGCCAGAGCAGCGACGGAGCGGCGGGCTAGTCGCGAGCCGCCAGCGAGCCGCGAGCCGATCCAGTCGCCGACGTCCGTGAGGAAGAGGGCGATGATGAGATGCTGCACCGGGTAGAGGAGGTTGAAGTCGTGGGGCTGGACCGGCGTCCGTCGGGTGAGCAAAGCGACGGGGACCAGGAACCAGCAGAGGAGCACGGCTCGCGCTCTGTTCTGATCAGAGAGCCTACGGCGGTGGACGAGCCTCTCTCGGATGAGGCCCCCGATGGCCCAGAGCAGCCCCAACCAGAAGAGGGCGATCTCAAGCTGGTCGATCCATAGGAGCCGGGGCAGGGAGCTGACGAAGGCGGCGTGCTGGGTCCCGGCCAGGTCCTGGAGGTGGTAGCCGGAGGCGACGCGGGCGGCCATGGTGAAAGTCCTCAGGTTGAGACCCATTGAGGCTGATTCTAGATTCCCGAAGGCGCGCAGATTGGACC
>CAZEQC010000070.1:0-17746 GCA_964514285.1 uncultured Anaerolineales bacterium
CGTCGTGCTTCTCTTGCTGACCTGGTGGCGGTTCGAGCGGCGCGACATCCGGGTGACCGGCGAGGGCGGCTGGCGGCTGCCGAGGCTAAGGCTCCGACGCTCAGTAGAGGAGAGGTAGATGGGAGAGAGACGCACCGCACACAGTGAGACAGAGACGTGCTTCGTGCTCATGGTCCGATCCAAGCCAGAGAACCAACGGGCGCGGATCATCATCGAGAGCCTGCGCGCCTTCGGCGGGCCGCTGCGGGACTGCCCGGTGTGGGCGTTCTTGGCCGATCCGGGTCTCGCGTCAAGCGCCTTGCCGGATCTGGAAGGCGTGCGCCGCGTGCCGCTGTCCCCCAAGCGAGGGCTCCCCAACTACCCTTTTGCAGAGAAGGTCTATGCCTGCGCCCAGGCCGAGGCGATGGCTGGGTCGGAGGTCCGCTCGCTGGTCTGGCTGAGCCTGGACTACCTGATCGTGAACCCGCCGCTCCTCTTCGACCTCCGCCCAGCGCCGGGCGTGGCAGAGGCCGACGCCGCCTTCCGCCCCGTCCACCACCGTAACATCGGCTCCCCGGCCGATGAGCCGCTGGATGCCTTCTGGCAGGCCGTCTACCGCGCGCTGGAGGTGGAGGAGATGGATTACACCGTCGATTCCTTCGTGGACGGGGAGACGCTGCGGTCCTACCTCAACTCCCACTGCTTTGCGTTCAACCCGGCGGCGGGCCTGGCCCAGCTTTGGTGGGATCACTTCGTTGCGCTGGTCACCGACGAATCCTTCCAGGCCGGGCCCTGCAGCGACGCGTTGCATAGGATCTTCCTCCTTCCTGCAGGACGAAAAGGGTCTCTTCGGACTTACATGGCGTGATTTGAAAGCTCGGTCGCAAGTGCCGATCACCTTGCTGTGATAATGCCCTGGCCCGTTGGCTGCAGGTATTGACCCCCCTGTGCCCGGTGCTATAATGTCGCAGAGCTATGGCGCCGCAGTGGTGGCTGCTGCATGCCCGTAACCTCACTGTGAGGGACACCGATTCGAGCAAAGGAGACAAGCCGTGAAACGAGACGAGATATTCGCTGCTCTGACGTCGAACCTGAAGGCGGAGATTAAGTCGTTGAGCGACAAGACCATCCAGGAGACGGACGGCCCTCGGCAATTAGGAGGCCACTCCCTGAAGATCATGGAGGCTATCACCCGCACGATGGAGGAGCTGAGGATTGAGGTGCCGCGTGACGCGCTCCTCAAGACGCGCAATCTGGGGGACGTGCTCGACGTCTTCGAGCAGGCTGCCGGGCGGTAGTGCCGACGCACAGTCCGCTTCACCTGGTCGTCGTGCCGGATCCGCCGGATCCCATCGGACCGCTTCTGAAGCGGCTCTCGCCGAGCGAACAGGCGGAGGCACACCGGCGGCCCGGACAGGGGCAGCGTCACTTCGTCCTGGGACGCCTGGCAGCGCACGCGGCCATCCGACGCGCCCTTGGGTTAGGGATAGGTCCTGGCTCCACGGAGGTGACGTCCGGGCCAGGGGGCGAGCCGCGGTCATCGGTGGACGGGACGCCGCACACCGTCTCCGTGTCGATCTCCCACGTCAGCCGTCTGGCGGCGGCATGCGCCTGGCGCAGCGCGACCGGCTATGCCGCCGGCGTCGATCTGGAGCGGGTCAGGCCGACCTGCGTGGCGGAAAGCGCCTACGTCTTCTCGCGCTGCGAGCGGATGCACCTCTCCCGCGCGCCGCAGGGGCCTGCCCTGGCGGGACTGGCCGGCTGGGCGTTGAAGGAGGCGGTCTGGAAGGCGCTGTGGCCGCATCAGCCTCCCAACCCGGCGATGGTCGAGATACGGGCACTGGACATAGCCACCGGGCACGCCACCGTGGCCGTCGATCGTCGGTACGTCCGCCGCTTCCGCCGTGGCGCGATCCGGGCGCGTGTGCGGATCCTTGAGGGGCCAGACGGTGACTACGTCCTGGCCGTCGCCGAGATTGGGGGCGGCACCACGGGCGACGAGGACCTGGCAACGATCGTCCAGGAGATCGTCCGTCCCATCGAGTCGCCTCGAGAGACCTGGTTGGGGGAATCATGATCTTTGCATCCATCTTCGCGATCGTCATCGGCGTGGGTATGATCGGCCAGTGGGTCCTCTTCCTGGCCACCGATCAGGTGCCGGAGCTAAGGACTGAGCCGTTGCGCATCCGCTTCCATCTGGCCGCCGAGTTTGTGACAGCTATCGCCCTGCTGATCGCTGGCACAGCCCTGCTGACGGATCAGACCTGGGGCCGCTGGTTCTACCTGTTGGCCACGGGCATGCTCCTCTACACCGTCATCGTCAGTCCGGGCTACTTCGCCGAGAAGGGCCAGTGGGCGTTCGTCGCCATGTTCGCCGTCCTGCTGGTGCTAGCCCTGGTCAGCGCGGCGCTGGTTATCTGAAGCGCTCCATTTACGGAGCGGACGTCACGGGTGAGTATCACCAGCTGGATGTAGAGAACAGGCCTTCGGTCAACGCCGCCCTACAACATTCCTCGTAGACGGCATACGCTGGGCGTGGAGAAGGACCGTTCGCGACACGGTCCTTTCTTCGTAGGACCGCTCCCCTTTTTTTCTGATGACAGGGCTGATGGCTTGTTGTAACCTGGGTATTAGCGATCACTTCTTGCTGGGCTCGCAGCCCTCGTGACACGCGCAAGCTGGGACCAACCTGAGGTGTGCCTGGGCTGCGAGCCGTGGCAGAGGGGATGCGGCTGTTGGCTTGGGCAAGACGTGTTCGGCCGACGAGCTGCCGGAGGCGATTCAGGAGGGTCAGGAGGATCGAGATGTTGCCACCCTATACCTACGCAGCAGGACGGCTAGCAGAAGAGCAAACAAGGGACGTCTTGCGGGACGGCGAGCACGCCCGACTGATGCGCATGGCGAGGCCCGTGAGGCGCGGACCGATGTGTAGGCTCCTGGCGAGCGTTGGTTGTCTGCTCGTCTGGAGCGGCGAGAGGCTACGGGATCGCTACGAACGGAGCGAAGGTCGGCTGAACCGAGCACCGACCAGAGACGGCCCCGCAGTCATAGCGCGGTAATCCCATCGGCTGGCCGCGCACGCTGTGTGGGCGGCGAGAGCAAGAGGTGGTGGTGCTCCGACAAGTCCATTGCTGGTCGATGACAATCGGCTCGCTGGCTGCGATAGCCTGGTTGGTGTCGATCACAGGCGGTCCGGCAGCCTGCCTCGCTGCGCCTCTGGCTCCGCCAGACCACGCCTCGCCGCAAGCGAGAGCTGCCAGCCTGAGCGATGTCGCGCAGTAGGAGGCGTCTTCCGCGAGGGTGAGGCAGCCCGTCCCGGGTGGCGCCAGGAGCGGCAGGCTGGCCGGGAGGCTCAAGTCGATCGTTCAGCATCGATGGCATACTGAAGATCACGCAGTTATGGGCATGGAAGATCTGATAATGGTGGCCTGGCGCCTTGAGTCGCGCGCTCCACAGGTCACTTACCCACGCCGACGGAGTGGCCTTGCCCACTACCCTGTTGATCGCCTCCGATCCACGACTGGAGGCGATGATACGGTAGGTGGACCTATCGATGACGAACGTCCATTGCCATCACTTCTAACCATCCACCCGAGCACCGGTTTCGTCAGATCCCACCATCTGCTCTCCCCACCCCGATTGTGCCAGTCGGGGCTTTGTGGTCGAACGCCGACGACATGGCCAAGTACCTGATTATGCTCCTCAATGGCGGGGTTGCGACAGAGGGGCAATCGGTCAACTCTACCCCATCTACCTGGCAGATATTGGAGGGTTCAATGTGGAACATGTCGGCTGGTTGAACGCTCTGCTAGGCCGGGCCTCGATCGTGGCCTCCCCTCTGGCCGGCTGGCTGACGGACAGGCGGAGCGAGCGAGCAGTGATCGTGGGTGGCTTCGCCCTGGAGATGATTGGATTGATGACGCTTCGGCTGAGAGCGGAACCCTGCTTGCTGACCAGACTTGACTCGTCCCGCTGCTGATGTATCATGTTCTTGCTCAGATTATTCATTGGGTGAATATACACAGCTATGGGATAGGTTTCGCGCTATGAGCAGCCAGTATGGATTCCCCCTCGATCAAGCCCTGCTTGGCTTTCTGATGCAAGGCCCGGCGCACGGTTACGCCCTGCACGACCGCGCCGAGGACGAGCTGGGTCGCATCTGGTACATGGGGATGAGCAACGTCTATGGGACCCTGAAGCAGCTGGGGGAGGCCGGCCACGTCGAGTCCACCCTGGACGACGGGACCTATCCGCCTCGTAAGGTCTACAGCGTCACCCCCGCGGGATGCGCCCGTTTTCGGGCCTGGGTGCGGGAGCCCGTGCCGGCGATGCGCGACATGCGGGTGGAGTTCCTGGCCAAGCTCTACTTCTTCCACACCCTCGAGCTCGGAGGCGTGGATGCGCTGCTGGAAGCTCAGAAGGATGTCTGTCGCCAGCGGCTCGACCAGCTGGCCCAGGGGCGTCGTCCATCCCCCCGCGCTGAGGGTGGGACGGAGGATCCTTTCGAGCGCATCGTGGACGCCTTCCGACGCCGCCGGATCGAGGCCAGCCTGGAGTGGCTGGAGTTAGTGAAGCGGGAGTGGGTGTGACGGAGAACGACGGTCCAGCCATCCAGGTGGCGGGGCTCGACGTGCGCTATCCGACCGCTGACGCCCTGAAAGGTCTGGACCTGTCCATCGCTCCGGGGGCCTTCGTGCTCATTGGCGGGCCCTCGGGCAGCGGCAAGAGCACTTTGGCCCGCGCCCTGCTGGGCCTGTTGGGCGACGACGGCCAGCCCGCGGCGCCGCGGGTGGAGGGGCGCATCACCGTGGCTGGCCTGAGCCCCGAGCGTCACAGCGTGGAGGAGCTGGCCCGACACGCAGGCCTCGTCTTCCAGAACCCGGTCACCCAGCTCTTCAACGGGACCGTGGAGGAGGAGGTCGGTTTTGGACCCCGCAACCTGGGGCTTGCCGAGGACGAGGTGGCCCGGCGGGTGGACTATGGCCTCGACGCCGTCGGCGCTGCGCACCTGCGGGCCCGTTCGGTCCGCCACCTCTCCGGCGGCGAGCAGCAACGGGTGGCCATCGCCGCTAACCTGGCTATGCAGCCCTCGATCCTGATCCTCGATGAGCCCACGGCCAACCTGGATGGCGAGGGGACGGCCTCCGTCGTGAGGGCTCTGGCTCGGCTGCGATGGACCTTGGGAATCACGGTGGTGGTCATTGAGCACCGCCTGTGGCCCTTTGTGGATCAGGCCGAGCGGCTGATCTGGTTGGAGGATGGGCGTCTGATGGCCGATGGCCTGCCTGAGGAGGTGCTCCCCCGTGTGGAGGCAGCCCCCTTAGAGGGTAGCCCTGGGCCTCGGGGCAGCACCCCTATGGTCAGCCTGCGTGACGTGACGGTGGGCTACAACGGTAGGCCGGTGCTCCGGGATTGCTCGATGACGCTGCGGGAGGGCGAGCTGGGCGCGCTGGTCGGCCCCAATGGCTCGGGCAAGTCGACCCTGGCTCGGGCTCTGGCCGGGCTGCTCCGTCCCTGGCAGGGCCGCGTGGTCTGGCACCGGGATCGCCGGGCGGCGGGCCGGGTGGGCTTCCTGCAGCAGAACCCGCTCCATCAGCTGGTCTGTCAGACGGTGGAGGAAGAGCTCCGTTTCGCCCCCCGTAACCTGGGCCTGGAGGCTGGTGCTGGGGCGGATGGTGGCGTCGCGGCGCTGCTGGAGCGCACGGGCCTGTGCACCCTGCGGCGCCGTCCGACGCAGGGCCTGAGCGTGGGCGAGCAGCAGCGCACCGCCATGGCGGCCACGTTGAGCGTGCAGCCGCAGCTGCTGATCCTGGACGAGCCGACGCTGGGCCAGGACCGGGGCCATCTGCACAAACTGATGGGGTTGGTGAGGTCCTGGAACGAGCGGGGTCGGACGGTGCTGCTCATCACCCACGATCGGGAGTTGGTGGCACGCTGCGCCGGTCGCGTCTGGGAGCTGGCGGACGGTCGGGTGCGCCAGAGAGCTTGAATGCGGCGGAATACGGTGAGACCAGCACCCGTTGGGCTCCCTCCGGATTCGCAATCCGGAGGCTGAAGGATGTCATATCCGCCAGGAGCGACTGACGGAGTAGGCTCAAGCCGGACTCGCAATCTGGCGGCGGTGGAGACGTGCCAGGACTGCGAATCCGCTGGGATTGCGGATCCGCCTAGAGCAAGAGGCGATTTTGGGGAGGTAGGCAGATGTCATCATACAGGGTGCGAGATTGGGTCTTGATTGGGCTGTTCGGCGCGCTGTGGGGCGTGGTGGAGACGACGTTGGGCACCTACCTCAACGTCATCTTCCCCTCCTTCACCAACACGTTCTTCAAGGGCGTCGTCCTGGGCAGCATCGGGGTGGCGGTGGCGCTGACGGGACGGTTCTTCGTGCGGAAGCGAGGGTCGGTGCTGTTGATCGGTGTGATCACGGCGCTTCTCAAGATGTTGAGCCCGGCGGGCTCGCGCATCGGACCGATCCTGGCGATCATCATGCAGAGCGTGTTGATGGAGCTAATCCTGTCGCTGGCGGGCGATCCTCAGCGTTGGGCCTTCTTACTGGGTGGGGCCCTGGCCGTAGGCTGGAACTTCCCCCATAAGTTCGTCATGATGAGGATCATGTACGGCCGGACGATCGTGCAGGTCTACCAGAAGCTGGTCAAGGACGGCAGCCAGATGCTGGGGATCGATCCGTCGCTGGCTCTGCTGATCCTGGCTATCTTGCTGGTGGTTCGTCTAGTGGCAGGGGGTATCGCGGGATGGAGTGCGTGGGCCTTGGGCGGAGCAGTCGCCGAGCGATTGGGTCAGCGCAGCCAGCTGGCCGCCGAGTGAGGCGTTTCAGCGCCTGGGGCTACCTGGCTTTCACCGTGTGGGGCCTCGGCATGGCTCTGACGGTGAGGGGCTGGCGCCTGGGCGCGCTGGCCGCGGCGGAGCTGGCCTTCGGGCTGGCCTGGAGCCGGCGCGGCATGGGCCCCCTGCGCCGCCTCCGCTTCTGGATCCTGATGGCAGCCGCCGTGGCGTTGGGGCCCTGGCTAGCGGGGATACACGACATCCCTGGGGAGAGCGGGCTGACCGAGGCGGACCTCCAGCTCTCCTGGATCGGCCTATCCCTAGGCCTGGAGATGGCGGGGCGCGCCCTGACGCTGATGTTGGCCTTCAGCCTCGGGCTGTCGTGTCTCTCGCTGTCGGACCTGGTGGCGATCTTCGACGGGATGGAGTGTATCCCCGGTCTGCACCTGCGCGGCCTGGGGTTCGCCTTGGGCGTGGCGATGAACATGCTGAACACGCTGCAGGCGATGGCGCGGACCACGTTCGAGACGATCAAGCTGCGCGGTGGGCTGCGCCGCCCCCTGGTGGCCCTGCGCCTCTTCCTGGTGACCCTGGTGAGCAACACGCTTCGCTACGGCGACCAGGTGGTCCACGCGGCCTCGGTGCGCGCCTTCGATCCCCAGCGCGGGCGGGGCAGCGGTCTCCCCCTGCGGCGGTATGACCTCTGGCTTATCGCCGCCATGGCGGTTTTCAGCGTGGCGGTCTTCCTGCTCTAGCGCCCAACGAAATTCCAACCTTAGCCAACTCAGCCCAACGTCAGCCCTAACCGAGCCCATCGGTTAGGGCTCTACTTTTGTGGTACACTAGATCATGACGCGCGGCTATGTGCGGAGGGGACGGGCGTTTTGGGCGGCCCTGATCGGGGGTGAGGGGGCGGAGGACGCTTCGGAGGCACGCTTTCGGCATCATACCGCCCAGGGTGCCTCCAGTGGTACGCTGACGCCGCATCGTTTGGACGGCCGCCGGGATCTCGCCCCCGCGTTCCCCATTGGCGGGAACTCGACCCAAGCTTAATGATAGGCAGCGTCACAAGCTAGTTTGGTTAGCAGAGGAGGAACATACCGATGGAGAAGCAGTATCCCGAGTACTACGAACGTTTGAACGAGTTGATGCAGAAGCTCGGTGAGGCAGCGCCCGGTGCCATGGGCGGCTTCAGCGAGATGCACCACGGCGCCATCGCCGACGGCGCATTGAGCGGCAAGACGAAGGAGTTGATCGCCCTGGGGATCGCGGTGACGGTCCGCTGCGATGGATGCATCGCTTACCACGTCCACGATGCCATGGAGGCGGGAGCCTCACGGGAGGAGATCGCAGAGACGATCGGTGTGGCCGTGCTTATGGGTGGCGGCCCGTCGGTGGTTTACGGCGCTGAGGCGTTGGAGGCCGTGGAGCAGTTCGAGGCCGATTAGATCGCCAGAGCGGCGAATCACGGGTTGGCATCACAGGGCGCGAACGCGGGTTAGCGTGTAACACGCTGAGAGGCGAATCCAAGAACGAGGGCTAGGTGTCGGGCGGCAGGCCCGACGGACCGGACATAGGGAGGTCACGAATGGCAGACATCGAGCGAACGGGTACGGCAGTCTGGACCGGGAGCCTGCGCGAGGGCAAGGGCACCCTCAGCGTCGAGAGCGCCGCGCTGCGCGACGAGGCCTATAGCTTTGGCACGCGGTTTGAGGATGGGCCCGGTACGAACCCGGAGGAGTTGATCGGTGCGGCCCACGCGGGGTGCTATAGCATGGCCCTCGCAAACGTGTTGCACCAAGAGGGGTATGAGGTCGAGGGGCTGGAGACGACGGCGACGATTCACCTGGAGAAGAAGGAAGGGGGCTTCGCCATCGCCAAGAGCATCCTGGAGGTTCAAGGGCGGGTGCCCGACCTCGATCAGGAGACCTTCGAGCAGCTGGCCGAGAAGGCGGATGCCGCTTGCCCCGTCTCCAATCTGCTGCGGCCGGGGCTGGAGATCGAGCTGGAGGCTACGCTCGTCTAGAGAAGCTGAGAGACATTGGAGGGAGCGACGGCCCTGGCGGACGAGGTGGGGCACGTCTTCGTGGTCCGGCCAGCGCTGAGGGATCCCTCATCTGGCGTCGGCCGGAGAGCTGACGTGCCCCGCCGAGGGCGTGATGGGGTGGCACACGCCAGGCGGAGAGACGATAAGAGAGTAAGGAGGCATGTGAACAAACGACGGCTGGGGCGGACGGAACACCAGAGTTCAGTGGCTATCCTGGGGGCGTTTGCCTTTTCTGACGTGACGCAGGACGAGGCCGATCGAGCCATGGAAGACGTCATCGAGGCCGGCGTCAACCACATCGACGTGGCACCGACCTACGGCGACGCCGAGGCGCGGCTGGGCCCCTGGCTGGCTCGCGAGCGGGACCGCTTCTTCGTGGGCTGCAAGACGATGGAGCGCACCAAGGATGGGGCGGCGCGGGAGATGCGGGAGTCGTTGGAGCGTCTCCAGATCGACGCCTTCGATCTCTACCAGCTCCACGCCGTGACCAGCATGGACGAGTTAGAGCAGGCGACGGGCCCGGATGGGGCCCTGCAGGCCGTTCTGGAGGCGCGGGCCGAGGGCCTGACGCGCTTCGTCGGCATCACGGGCCACGGGATGGAGGCGCCGATGGTCTTCCTGGAGGCGCTGAGCCGCTTCGACTTTGACACGGTCCTCTTCCCCATCAATTTTGTGCTGTATGCCGAGCCCGATTACCGCCGCACGGCGGAGGAACTGCTGCGGCAGTGTCGAGCGCGGGACGTGGGGACGATGAGCATCAAGTCGATCGCCAAGGGGCTGTGGGACGAAGGTCAGCCTCGACCCTACAACACCTGGTATGAGCCCTTCGAGCGAGATGAGACGATCGAGCAGGGCGTCGACTTCGCCCTGTCCCAGGACGTCACCGGTCTCTGTACCGTGGGGGACTTGACGCTCCTCCCCCGCTTCTTGGCCGCGTGTCAGGATGTCACGCCCATGAGCGAGGAGGAGCAGGAGGCGTTGATCGCCACGGCGGACCAGTACGAACCGATATTCTAGAGTGGGAGGACGTATGAACCACGTGAGGATGGTCCTTTTCGGCTTGCTGTTAGCGCTGCTGGTGACCGCCTGCGGGCCCCTGAGGGGCACGCCACAGGGCCCAGGCGGCGCCACCGACCTGCCCGATGACGTGGCGATGGCGGCCAAGGAGACCCTGAGTGCTGAGGCCGGCGTCGCCGTCGAGGAGATCGACGTAGTGGAGGCTGAGGAGAGAGAATGGCCCGACGCCTGCCTCGGACTGGCCGAGGAGGGGGAGGCGTGCGCCCAGGTGATCACGCCGGGCTGGCGGGTCACGCTGCGCGCCGAGGGCGAGACGTACGTCCTGCGCACCGACGAAGAGGGCACCGCCGTGCGCATGGAGGAGTGAGCGTGGCGGAGAACGAGGGACGTCACTATGACGTGATCGTCGTCGGCTCCGGCAGTGGGGCGACCATCGTGGATAACGCGCTCTACCAGGGCATGCAGGTCGCCTGGGTGGACAAGGGGCCGCTGGGGGGTACTTGCCTCAACGTGGGCTGCATCCCCTCGAAGATTCTCATCTTCCCAGCCGACCGGGTGATGCAGATCATAGAGGCCAGGAAGCTCGGCATCGACGCCGAGCTCACGGAGATTGACTTCGGGGCCATCATGGCCCGTATGCGGCGCATGGTGAGCCAGAGCCGGAACGACATTCGAGAGGGTCTCCACCTGGCCCCCAATCTCGATTTCTATGAGGTGGAGGGACACTTCTTGGCGCCTGAGGAGCGCGACCCTGACGACCACCTCCTGGAAGTAGGCGGCGAGGTGATCTCGGCGCCGAACGTCGTCATCGCCAGTGGCGCCAGGCCCCTCATCCCCCCGATCGAGGGGCTCGACGAGGTCCCCTACCTGACCAACGAGAACGTGTTGGACCTGCGGGAGCGGCCTGAGAGCTTGACCATCATCGGGGGTGGCTACATCAGCGTGGAGTACGCCCATTTCTTCTCCGCGATGGGTACCCGGGTGACAATTATGCAGCGGAACGACCACCTGGTGCCCGATGAGGAGCCCGAAATCTCGGAGTTGCTTGAGAAGAAGCTGTCGGAGCGGATGGACATCTACACGCACGTGGAGGTCGTCGAAGTCGTTCAGGATCAGGGTGGCATCAAGGTCTTGGGGCGGGATCGGCATGACGATCAAAGGCGGGAGGTCGTCACCACGGAGGTCATGGTGGCGGCGGGGCGGCGGTCGAACGCCGACCTGCTGCGAGTGGAGAACGCCGGCATCGAGACCGACGAGCGCGGGTACATCACGGTGAATGAGTATTTGGAGACAGACGTCGAGAACGTCTGGGCCCTGGGGGACGCCACCGGTCGGCACATGTTCAAGCACGTCGCGAACCGGGAGGCGAGCATCGTCTGGCACAACTTCGCGCACGAGCACAAGGTGGCGATGGACTACGGCGCCGTCCCCCACGCCGTCTTCTCGCATCCGCAGATCGCGTCGGTCGGTATGACCGAGGCGGAGGCGGCGGCGGAGCACGATCTGCTGGTCGGTGAGGCCAGATACCTGGACGTGGCCAAGGGACAGGCCATGATGGAGACCGACGGGTTTGCCAAAGCCATCGTCCAGCGAGGATCCTCCCAGTCGCACGGCGCGGGGAAGATCCTGGGCTTCCACATCATCGGTCCCCACGCCCCGATCCTTATCCAGGAGGTGGTGAACGCAATGGCGGATGATGCGCCCCCGGGAGCGGTCGGTCAGGGGATGCACATCCACCCCGCGTTGCCGGAGGTGGTGGTGAGCGCGCTCTACAACCTGCGCGAGCCCGAGTAATCACGTGCACGGCCGGCGTCCGAGGAACAGGAGAGCTTCTTTCAGAGCACAATTGGTCTTGCTCATAGGAGCGCCGGCGCCTTCAGAGATCGCGATGAAGACGTCGGAAGCCCTAGAGTCCAGATGATAGAGTGTTAAGCTAGATCTCAGAGAATCGTCAATGTGTTGCATCAGACAGAGTAAGGAGGACGTGACATGGCAAAGGTAGCGATCAACGGATTTGGACGGATTGGACGGGCGGCGTTCAAGGTGATCCGCGAGACGCCGGAGCTCGACCTGGTGGCGATCAACGACATCGCGCCGGTGGAGAACCTGGCCTACTTGTTGAACTACGACACGGCCTACGGGAGGTACCAGGATCGCGTCGAGGTCGACGATGACGGCAACCTGGTGGTGGGCGGCGAGACCTACGAGTTCCTCCAGATCAAGGACCCGACCCAACTGCCCTGGGAGGAGATGGAGGTGGACATCGTCTTCGAGTGCACCGGCATCTTCCGAACCGGCGAGGACCTGAAGAAGCACCTGGAGGCGGGGGCGAAGTTCGCCATTCTCTCCGCCCCCCCGAAGAGCGAGGATGTGCCCACCGTGGTTCACGGCGTCAACCTGCCGTCGGGTGATACGCGCGTGGTGTCCTGTGCCAGCTGCACCACAAACTCGATCACGCCCGTGGCGGAGGTCATGGAACGCAGGCTGGGCGTCCAGAAGGCGCTGCTGACCACCATTCACGCTTACACCTCGTCTCAGGCCATCGTCGACGCGCCGAGCAAGAAGATCCGGCGCGGTCGCGCCGCGGCGGCCAATTTCGTGCCCACGTCGACGGGCGCGGCCATCGCCACGACCAAGGCCCTGCCGCAGTTGGAGGGCAAGTTCGACGGCGTGGCGGTGCGGGCCCCCATTCCTGTGGGCTCGATCTCCGATCTCGTCTTCTTGACGGAGCAGGAGACGACGGTGGAGGAGGTCAACCAGATCTTCCGCGAGGAGGCTGAGAGCGAGAAGTACAAGGGCATCATGGGCGTGACCGACGATCCCATCGTCTCGTCGGATATCGTCGGTGACCCGCACGCCGCGGTCGTCGATCTGGGGATGACGACGGTGGTGGACGGCAACTTGGTCAAGCTGATGGTCTGGTACGACAATGAGTGGGGTTTCACGAATCAGATGATTCGAGAGGCCTTGAGGATTGAGAAGACGCTATAGCGCCAGGCTTGCAGGGGTGGTCGGTCTCTCGGCCGGCCACCCCTGCGACTGGAGACCGGCCACAGCCGTCGTCAGGAGACCGGTCACGGCTACAGGTAGAGAACGACCGCAAGAGCACTCGAACGCTCGACCAGGGCTGCGGTCGGGAGGTCCAGTTTCTGCAGCCGGTCCTCTGACCGGCTGCAGACCTGATTGCTCATCGTGATAGACGCGTGAAAGGAGGACCACTATGATGCCCGCCGGACCGTTGATGAAGGAGCACCGCTTGATCGAGCGCATGATCGCGTTGGTGGGCCGGGAGTCGGAGAGGATTGCCGAGGAGAGGGAGGTCGACCCGACCTTCGTCGACACGGCCGCGGATTTCATCCGCACCTACGCGGACGAGACCCATCACGGGAAGGAGGAGGACATCCTCTTCCGGGAGCTGCGCGAGAAGGATCTGTCTGGGAAGCATCAGCGCGTGATGGAGGAGCTCGTCGAGGAGCACGTCGTAGCGCGGCAGACCACCGGCGAGCTCGTCGAGGCTAAGGAGCGCTACCTGGAGGGCGACCACGAGGCCCTGGATACCATCCTGGTGAAGCTCGACGCCCTGGCCGACATGTACCCGCCCCACATCGAGAAGGAGGATAAGCACTTCTTCCTTCCTGTGATGGAGTACTTCAGCGAGGATGAACGGGATGCTATGCTGGAGGAGATGTGGGCCTTTGACCGGGGCATGATCCACGACAAATACGAGTCCGTCGTGGAGCGCCTGGAGAGCTAGTGACATAGACAGGAGGCAAGGCGATGAGCATCGACTTCGTACCGGGAGACACCGTACAGGTGCCGGAGATTCCGTACGCCGACGAGGTCACCGCGAGCAGGAGGCGGCCATCGTCGAGCTGAAGCAGCGGTTGGAAGAAGGGGACGACTAGCGGGCGGGCCTAGGCTGTAAGCGGAGCGTCTGGATCGATCGACATGGGTGACGCGTCGACCCACTGACTGCCGTAAGGGGAGCGACGCGGAGCGTCGCGAAGCGACACCTGAGTTCAACAAGGAGTTTGTGAAACGTGACTTGTCAGAGACTCGGCCTGGGTTTCAGGCTGTTTGTGCTGTCCACTGTTCTTCTCATCGTCGCCTCGAGCGGTTGCGCGCTAGACGAGGTCTCGCCTGGAGAGCCGGGCCGAACTGAAGCGACGGCCACCGAGCCGTCTGCGACCGACACGCCAACTCAGTCATCGACCCGGTCACCGGCCGAGGAGGTTCCCGACTGGCTGATCTACATCAACCAGCCCTACGGCTTCTCCCTCCGCTATCCGAGCGCGTGGCAGCTGATAGAGGGCCAGAACTTCGTCAGCCTCAACCAGGGATCGGTCAACCTGGTCGTCGGGTACCGGCACGTGACGGAGGACCCCAACATCTGCTGCAGACAGCGGCTGCCCGAGGGTGAGCTGGTGCAGAGTGGCTCGGTCACGTGTCAGGGCGAGGAGATCGAGAAATCCCTGCTCCGGTGCGAGGGCGAGACGAAGGCCGTCATCTACCAGGGCACGGAGGAGGTCGCCGTGGGGGATCTGCGCTTCCTCTTCTATCTGGAGGATTTCAACGCCGACTACCAGGCGGCCGGCATCCCGGAGGACGTTCAGATGGAGGTGGACCGGGTTGTCAGCTCGCTGGAGACGTTTCAGCCGGCGTCCGACTTTGCCACGGCGACGCCTCGACCGACGAAGCTTCCCCCAACGCCGGAATCATCGCCCCAGCCGACGGCGTCTCCTACGGCGGCCCCCGCCACGGTGACCCCTGTACCGGCGATGGCAGCCGCGCAGCCCGACGGCGCCAACGTTCGCAGCGGGCCGGGGACCGACTATCCACTCCAGGGGTCGCTGGAGGGCGGGGAGCGGGTCGAGATCCTGGGTCGATACGCCGACTGGTGGCAGGTCGCTTATCGGGGCAGGACGGCCTGGATCTACGACGGTGTGGTGACGACGAGCAACGCGGAGGCGGTGCCCCGAGTGGACATTGCGCCCACCCGGGTGCCCTCCAGCCCGACCCAGATCCCCACCCCGGCGGCGCCATCAGCGATCCAGGAACCGCGATGGATCGACGTCGACCTGGCCGAGCAGCGTCTCACAGCCTATGAGAACGGGCAGGCGGTGCACACCACGTTGATTTCGACGGGCTTGCCCCGGACGCCGACGGTCCAGGGACAGTTCCGCATCTGGATCAAGCTGCGCGCCGACGATATGGAGGGGCCGGACTACTATCTGGAGGACGTACCCTATGTGATGTACTTCTACCAGGGCTATGGGCTGCACGGCGCGCCGTGGCACAACAACTTTGGTCACCGCATGAGCCACGGCTGCGTCAACCTGCCCGTGCCGGAGGCGGAGTGGTTGTTCAACTTCGCGGACGTCGGCACCCTGGTGAACGTGCGCCCGTGATGTGATCCCAGACGTGATCTAAGGAAGGAGGAGAGGTAGACTTGTGAGCGCGTTACATCGGACGAGGGGCGAGGGTGTCGAGGGGAAGCCGAGGCCGGTTCCGCCCTTGGGCGAGCCTGGTGAGGAGGAAGCCTCGGATCTGACGCCAGCCGACACCTTGAGCGCGGAACACGACGTGATCCGGCGCGTGCTCCGGATCCTGGAGCAGCAGTCGGCCCGTGTTGAGGAACGGGAGGAAGTCGATGGTGAGTGTGTCGATCCCCTCCTCTTTCTCACGAACGTCGTGGACTTCATGGACACGTGGGCTGGTCGGGTCCATCACGGGAAGGAGGAGGAGATCCTCTTCCGCCGGCTCGACGACGAGGGCCTCTCGGCGGAAGACCGCCGGATGATGGAGCAGCTGGCCCAGGAGCACGTGGAGATGAGACGCACCGCCGAGGCGCTACGCCGGGCGAAGGATCGCTATCGGGAGGGCGAGGAGGGGGCTCTGGTCGACGAGCTGGAAGCGGCGACCGAGGATTGGGCGCTCCGTGAGTGACATTTTCGCTTTCATCCGGGATTTCGTGGAATGACTCCGGTGGCTGACGGCAGGGTCCGCATTCTGATCGTCGACGATCAGAAACTGGTGCGCTTCGTTATGGAGCGGGCCCTGGAGAAGCTCGACGTTCCGTGTGAGCTGGTAGCTGTGGGCGATGGAAGGGAGGCCCTGGCTGCTGTGGATAGCCAGGCTTTCGACTTGATTATCACCGACCTGAGAATGGCGGACATCGGCGGCGTCGAGCTGACCGAGCGGCTTAGGGCCCAGGGGGTAGACGCAGCCGTGGTGTGGATCACGGCCTACGGGTGCGATGGGTTCCGGGACGACATCGAGCGCCTGGACGTGTTCCGATGTGTGGAGAAGCCCTTGGAGGTTCGCCAGATACGCCAGCTAGCCAGCGATGCCTTGGAGGGGCGGTGACGCGGTCTCCCCTCACCTAGCCTCTCCCCCCAGGAGAGAGGGACAGGGTGGTGGAGTGAAGGTTGGCTCCCCCTCACCTGGCCTCTCCCCCTAGGGGAGAGGGATAGAGTGGGGACGGCGTGGCGCCGAGGTGGGTCTGCTCCGGCTGCTCCCGGCGGGCTAGGTGGCTTTCCGCCCAGGCGGTTCGCCGCCCATGATCCGCTGGCTGCGGAAGCATGGACCACGTATCACGCTGTCACAATACGCATAGGAGGGAGAGAACCATGAGTGTACCGATGCGAGAGGACCTGAAGGTAGGGAACCAGTTTCCCGATTTCGAACTGCCGGACCACACGGGCGAGCCGCGCCGGCTGTCGCACCTGCTCCGCGGCTTCCCCGGGGCGTTGATCTTCGACCGCGGGTCCTTCTGACCGAAGGGACGTCGTCAGTTGACGACCTACGTGATGCACCTGCAGCCGGAACTGCCGGTCAACTACTGCCACCTGATCACGGTCAGCGTCGACGACCAGGAGACCACGGCGGATCAGCGGGATTCGCTGGGGGCCGAGTGGCCGTTCCTTTCCGACGCGGACCGGGAGCTGCTCTACGATCTCGAGATGGTCGACACCACGGATCCCAAGCACGGCGACATCTTCATCCCCTATACGTTCATCCTGGAACGCGACCGGACCATCTACAAGATCTATAACGGCTGGTGGTATCTGGGTCGACCGACGGTGGAGGAGATCCGAATGGACTGGCGGGCCCTGATGAAGCGGCGGGACAATTGGGTGTACCAGGGAGAGACCTAGCCGAACGCGGCCCGGACGTGTGGCTGGTGGGGATATCAGCCAAAACGTGAAAGGAGACTTTGAGTTGTGCCTGGTCTCCTGACCTGGCACCTCATCGAAAGTAAGGAGTTGTGATGACGACAGAAGAGAAAAACCCCTTGCTCAGACTGCAGGACTGTGGACAGAGTATCTGGCTGGATTTCATCCGCCGGGGCATGCTGGAATCCGGTGAGCTTCAGACCTTGATCGACGAGGACGGGCTGCGCGGCGTGACCGTCAACCCCTCCATCCTCGACAAGGCCATTCGACAGACCGACGACTACCGAGAGGCGGTCGAGGAGCTCGTCGCCCAGGGCAAGACGGCGCGCGAGATGTATGAAACCCTGGCTATCGAGGACGTGCAGCGCGCGGCGGATCTGTTCCGTCCTATGTACGACGAATCGCAGGGCCGCCATGGCTTCGTCAGCCTGGAGGTCTCCCCCCGCCTGGCGTACAATACCGAGGGGACCATTGAGCGGGTGCGCTATCTGTGGAGCGAGCTCGATCGCCCCAACGTGATGATCAAGGTGCCGGGCACCGAGGAGGGCTTGCCGGCCATCGAACAGCTGACGGCCGACGGGATCAACGTCAACGTGACGCTCCTCTTTGGTCTTCCCCGTTATCAGGAGGTGGCGGACGCCTACATCAGCGGCCTGGAGACGAGGCTCTCCGCCGGGGAGCCGGTGGACCGCATCGCCTCGGTGGCCAGCTTCTTCCTCAGCCGGATCACCGTGCTGGTCGATCC
>CAZEQC010000071.1:0-17603 GCA_964514285.1 uncultured Anaerolineales bacterium
GCCACCTACTTCCGCCGCATGCGGGCGCTCTTCCTCCGTGTCGCCGAGGCCTACGTGGAGCAGCGGGAACGGCTGGAGCATCCCTGGCTGAAGGAGAGGCCCTTCGACGATGCTCAGGACGAGCAAGAAGAGATCGCCGCGGAGCTGGATAGCCGGGCAGCGGAAGAGCTGAGGCGCATCGCCGCTGTGGTCGAGACCGTCGAGGAGGAGGGTCCGAAGACGCTCCTGCTGGAGATCGGCACCGAGGAGCTGCCGGCGGGCGACCTGGACGACGCCCTGGAGCAGCTGAACGAGATGGCCCCAGATGCCCTGGAGGAGGCGCGGATCGAGTACGACGCGTTGGAGATCCTGGGCACGCCGCGCCGGCTCTCCGTGGTGGTGGAGGCGCTGGCCCCCCGCCAGCGCCCCATCGAGGAGGAGGTCAAAGGCCCGCCGGCCCAAGTGGCCTTCGACGCCGGCGGACAGCCCACCCAAGCGGCGAAGGGCTTCGCTGCCAGCCAGGGCGTGACGCTGGAGGATCTGGAGACGAAGGCGATGGACGGCGGCGAGTACGTGGTCGCCGTGCGCCGCGAAGAGGGATGCCCCGCCATCGAGCTCCTGCCGGAGCTGCTGACCAGCCTGATCGACGACCTCCACTTCCGACAGAGCATGCGCTGGAACGAGACCGGGATCACCTTCTCCCGCCCCATCCGCTGGCTGGTGGGGCTGCTGGACGACGTGGTCATCCCCTTCCATTACGCCGGCGTGGTCAGCGGGCGGACGAGCCGCGGCCCGCGCGGGGAGGGCTCGGCGCCCTTCGAGATCGCCCGGGCGGCGGCGTACCCGGCGCTCCTGGAGGAGCACCACGTCATGGCCGACCGCGGCCGGCGACGCGGCTTCATCGCCGAGGAGGCGGAGGCGGTGGCCAACCAGGTGGACGGCCACATCCCCCACGATCCGGAGCTGTTGGACGAGGTGACGAACCTGGTGGAGCAGCCCAACCCCTTCCTGGGCAGCTTCGATGAGAAGTACCTGGCGCTGCCCAGCGAGGTCCTGGTGGCGGTGATGAAGAAGCACCAGCGCACCTTCCCCCTGCTCGACGACGAGGGAGCGATGCTGCCCTATTTCGTCGGCGTGCGGAACGGTGGCGACGAGCACCTGGACATCGTGCGCCACAACAACGCGGAGGTGATCCGCGCCCGCTTCGCCGACGCCGAGTTCTTCTACGAGGAGGACACGGAGCAGCCTCTGGAGGACTTCCTGCCGCGGCTCGACACGCTCACCTTCCAGGAGCGGCTGGGCTCGGTGCTGGATAAGACCCAGCGTCTCGAGGCGCTGGTGCCGGTGCTGGGCCCGATGGCGGGGCTGGACGAGGAGGCGATCGAGCTGGCGGAGCGCACGGCGCACTTCTGCAAGGCGGACCTGGCCACCCAAATGGTGGTGGAGCACACCAGCCTGCAGGGCGTGATGGGCCGCGAGTATGCGCTCCAGTCCGGCGAGCGGCCGGAGGTGGCGCAGGCGATCTACGAGCACTACCTGCCCCGCTCGGCCGACGACGAGCTGCCGTCGTCCAAGATCGGCCTGACGGTCGGGCTGGCCGACCGGCTGGACAGCCTGGCCGGGCTGTTCGCCATCGACCTGAAGCCGACCGGCTCGACCGATCCCTACGGCCTGCGGCGCGACGCCCTGGGGCTGGTGGAGAACCTGCTGGCCCACGAGCTCTCGTTCTCCGTCAAACGCGGGCTGGAGGAGGCCGGCGCCCAGCTGCCGGTGGAGGCCTCGCCGGAGGCGCTGGCGGAGGCGCTCGACTTCGTGGTGGAGCGGCTGCGCGGCACGCTGCGGGACGCTGGCTACCGCTACGACGTCGTCGACGCGGTGCTGGCGGAGCGGGGCCACGACCCCTACCGGGCCCGGGAGGGGGTGGAGCAGCTCTCCCGCTGGCTGGAGCGTCAGGACTGGGACGAGATCCTGGACAACTACTCGCGCTGCGTGCGCATCACGCGCAAGTACGAGGAGCGATTCGAGCTCGACCCGGAGCGCTTCGAGGAACGGGCCGAGGAGGAGCTCTACCAGGCCTACCGCGCGGCGCGGCTGAAGGTGACCCCGAACAGCTCGGTGGACGACTTCTTCTCCGCCTTCCTGCCCCTGGTGGACGTCATCGACGCCTACTTCGCGCGGGAATCCGGGGTGCTTGTGATGGCCGAGGACGAGGCGCTGCGTGAGAACCGCCTGGCGCAGCTCCAGCACATCGCGGCCCTGGCCGACGGGATCGTGGATTTGAGCCGGATGGAGGGGTTCTAGGGACGCTCTTGCCGAAACGAGCTCGTTTCGTCGCGAACGCGGGTCGCAGACCCGCTGGGAGCTGTGGCGAGCCGACGCGAGCATACGAGGACCCCACCGCGGACGTGGCCCGCGAGCGCGTGGTCGCTATGCCCGCGTCGGCAAGAGAAGGGACTTCAAGACGGACGAGGATCTACCGGTCGACGTAGCCAACTTGCGCCGATCCTGCTGCGCGTGCACAGACAGGACGAGCCGCAACGGCTCTAGCGCGCGGCCGGCAGACTGAAGCTGAAGGTGCTCCCCTCTCCCACCGTGCTCTCCACGCCTACGTCGCCGCCGAGCTTCTCCACGATGCGCCGCACGATGCTGAGGCCCAGCCCGTGCCCGTCGGCCTGGACGTGATCCAGCCGCGTGAAGGGCGTGAAGAGCCGCTCCTGTTCCTCCTCCGTCAGCCCGCGGCCGTTGTCCCGCACCCAGAAGCGAGACTGCCCCGGCCCCGCCTCGGCGCCCAACGTCACGCAGGGCGAGATCCCCGCATCCGCCCTGCCCCCGTATTTGATGGCATTGCTCACGTAGTTGACCCACACCTCCTCGACCCAGGGGCCGTAGCCCAGCGCCGGGGGCCAGGTGTCGGTCACCGTGACCTCGGCTCCCGCGGCCTCTATGGCGGGTTCTAGGCGGTCCAGGGCTCCCTGCACGATCTGTCCCATGTCGAGTGACTCATTCGTCACCTCGTCCTGGCGCACGCTGGCCAGGAGGAGTAGCGCTTCGACGATGCCCGTTATCGTGTCGACCGCCTCTTTGATCGCATCCAGACATTCCCGTCCCCTCGGATCGAGGTGAGAGGCATAGTCATCCTCCAGAAGGCAGGTGAAGCCCGCTATGTGGTGGAGCGGGTTTTTTAGATCGTGCGCCACCGTGTGGGCGAAGGCGTCGAGCTCTTGATTCCGTGCCTCCAACTCGGCGGCGTACTGGCGCAGAGCCTCGTCGGCCTGACGCTTCTCCTCCGCCAGCCGCCGCTGCTCCAGTACCTGGTCGATCACCGTGGGCAGCAGTTCCAGGTAGCCGCCGTCGACGTCCTTGACCAGGTAGTCACCCGCGCCCAGCTTCATCGCCTCCACTGCGATCCGCTCGTTGCCCGTGCCGGTCACCATGATGATGGGCGGCAGCGGGCCGCGCTCGACCAGCGTGCGCATCACGTCTAGGCCGGTGCAGACCGGCATCACCTGGTCGATCACGATGATGTCGTGCACCTCGGGGTCGTAGAGCAGCAGGCCTTCCTTGCCGTCGCACGCCAGGTCAACCTGATAGCCTGTGCGCTCCAGGTGTCGCTGGAGCAGCCGGGCCAGCCCGGCGTCGTCCTCCATGCAAAGGATACGGGTTGGATGCTCCTCCGTCACCGGCTCAGCCCCCGTCCGGCACGGTGACCACCGAGAGGAAGAGCCCGATCTTGCGGATGGCGTCGGAGAACTCCTGGTAGTCCACCGGTTTGGTGATGTAGACGTTGCAGCCCAGGTCGTAACAGCGTTTCACCTCGCGCGTGTCGTCCGTGGTGGTGAGAATGATGACCGGGATGCGCCTGGTCCGCTCGTTGGCCTTCATACGCTTGAGCACTTGGTAGCCGTCGAGGACGGGCAGGTTCAGATCCAGGAGAACCAACAGCGGTGAGGCGGCCCCCGTGCCCTCGTACGCTCCCTCGCCGTGCAGATAGTCGAGGGCTTGCTGGCCGTCGCCGACGATGACCAGTTGGTTAGTGATGCCCGAGCGGCGCAAGTTCTTCTCGATCAGCCGCGCGTGACCGAGGTCGTCCTCCACCAAGAGAATTGAGACTTCCTGTGTTCTAGCCAACGTTGTCCTCTCCTTCCAGGTCTTCTTCGATACGATTGGGAATCGTGAACGTGAACGTGGTTCCCTGACCCAGCTCTGACTTGCACCAGATACGCCCGCCGTGGCGCCGCACCAGGGTGTGCACATAGGGCAGCCCCATGCCCTCGCCGGGGACATCCTGCCGACCCACCCGCCGGAAGGGTGCGAACGCCCTGGGGATATCGTCCGCGGCGATTCCGCGCCCGTTGTCCCGGATGTGGAACGTCGCCTCCACATCGTCCCGCCCGCCGGTGATCTCGATCTCCCCGGGCCGCCCCGGCTCGAGGTACTTCAGGGCGTTGTCCAGCAGGTTCCCTATGATCTGGTCCATCGAGGTCCGATCCGCCACCACGTCGGGCAGCGGACCGAGCCGAATGCGTACGTCGCGTTCCTCGATCTGATGGGCCAGGCTCTTCAAGACATCCTGAACCAGGGTCCTGGTTTCGACGCGTTCATGGAACAGGTGTCTGCGGCCGAGGCGCGAGAGACGGAGCACGGCGCTGATGTAGGCGTCCATGCGGGCCACAGATGACTCGATGAAGTGAAGCGCCTCAGGCACGTCCTCGTCCATAGCATAGCGCAAGCGTTCACGCTCCTCTACGTCCAGGTGGGGGAGAGTCCTCTCCACAGTGGACTGGATCTCGTCCAGGGAGCGCACAAGCTCCGAGGAAAAGCCCTTGAGGCTGACCAGAGGGGCCCGCAGGTCGTGGGAGACGATATAGGCGAACTGACGGATCTCTTCGTTGGCCTGCTCCAGCTCAGCGGTGCGCTCCTGGACCCGCGCCTCCAGCTCATCGCGCGCGCGACGCAGCATCTGAGCCTGCTTTCGCTCGGTGATGTCGCGCCAGACGATTAAGCGCCCGGTCAGACGGCCGCTCCGGTCGAACAGAGGGGAGATGCGCAGATCCAAGTCGCGGGGGTGATCGTTGCCCACGCGGATCTCCGTCAGCGTCTCGGTGATGTCCTCAAAGCGCTCCGTCACCTTGGGCCACTGGGCCAACGCCTCGTCCAGCGGCTTGCCGATCAGCGGCGTGACCCCCAGAGCGTCGCTGGCCGCCCGGTTGGCATCCACCACCCGGTCCTGACCATCCAGCACCAGCACGCCATCCTCCATATCCTCGACCAGCGCGTCGCGGGCCACCGGCACCAGATCGAAGAGCTGCAGCCGCGAGATGCCCCAGAGCAGCGTCAGTCCGGTGAGGGCGAAGCCGACGGGCGTGAAGTCGTAGCCGCCCGCCGGCCCCAACTCGAAGACGTACATCGCACTGGCTATCCAGGGCGGCGCCACGCCCGCTAGCAGGGCCAGCGCTTGTTGGCGATGGACGTCGCGGAAGCGGTAGCTGGTCCAGACCAGTATGGCGCCGGCCACGCCCACCAGGAGGTAGAAATAGACCACCTCGATCCAGAACCAGGGGCCGTGGCCGTAGATCAGCATATTGCTGTCCGGATCGGCGCTGGGTGTGAAACTGGGCCAGAGGAGGCCGTGCCACTGGTTCGTGGTCGCCATCGTGAAGGTGACCACGGGGATCACCCACAGCGCGATCTGTCTGCGGCGCGTCAGCCAGCGGTCGAGCTGGGCGTACTCAAGCGCGAGCATAAGAAGGAAGACTGGGCTGCTGACCACACCGATATACTGGACGACGCTCCAGAAGACCTTGTGAGGCACGCCGACGGCAACAGCCTCCAGCGCCACAGCTAGAGACCATTCCGCCACCGCCACCATAAGCAGGGCCAGGGGACGGCCGCCGGGCGCATCCCGGCGCCGCCATGCAGCCACAGCCGCTGCCGCCGAGATGACCGCGGCGATGAACAGCGCAATGGCATAGGGTGTGACGATCCAACGCACAGTGATCTCCTCCCGTCTTAGAGATCCAAGCTAGCTGCTGGTCTTTTCCCTCGTGGTAACGGCTTCAGCCGTTATTCGGGCAGGAAAGAGACTGAGACCGTGATGCGCTTGATCGAACCGCCGCCACGACCTTCGACGACTCGATCTAAGAGTCTTCGCTTAGACCTCATCCTCGGTGTCGGCGCAAGACACGACCAGCGTGAAGCTGAACGTCGTCCCTTCGCCCAGCTCCGACTCGCACCAGATGCGCCCGCCGTGGCGCCGCACCAGGGTCTGGACGTAGGGCAGGCCCATGCCGTCGCCCGGCGCGTTCTGCCTGCCGGCGCGGCGAAAGGGCGCGAACACTTTGTGCAGATCATCCTTGGCGATCCCCCGCCCGTTGTCGCGGACGTGGAACGTAATCATCTCCTCGTCAGCGCCCGACCCATCGCGCTCGGCCGTGATCTCGATCTCCCCGGGCCGGCCCGGATGAAGGTACTTCAGGGCGTTATCGAGGAGATTGCCCATGATTTGCTCTATCGACGTACGATCCACGACGACGGTCGGCAGCGCGCCGACAGTGACGTCCACGTCGTATTCCTCGATCTGGTGGGCCAAGCTCTCCAACGCGTCTTGGATCAGGGCCGCCATGTTGACCGGCTCGGGATGGAGCTCCCGCCGACCGAGGCGGGAGAGCCGCAAAACGGCGTTGATGAAGGCGTCCATGCGGCTCACAGAGGACTCGATGAAATCTAGTGCCTCTGGCACGTCCTCGTCCATGGCGTAGCGGAGCCGTTGCTGCTGATCCTCATCGAGGTGGGGGCGGGCGTCGTCCAGCACCGACTCGATCTCGTCCAGAGCGAACCGCAGCTCCGCCGAGAAGCCCTTCAGGTTGACCAAGGGCGCCCGCAGATCGTGAGAGACGATATAGGCGAAGTGCTTGATCTCCTCGTTGGCTTGCTCCAGCTCGGTGGTGCGCTCCTGAACGCGGACCTCCAGATTGTCCCGGGCGGCCCGTAGAGCTCGCTCCGCGTGCTGTCGCTCCGCCATGCGCCGTGAGAAGACGACGCCCAGCCCCACGCCTGTCAGCGCCGCGATGGCCGTGGTGAGCATCAGCACCCAGCGCGTCTGGGCGATCAGTCGCTTTGAGGACACGTTGGCCTGATCGAACGTCGCCTCAACGCTGCTGACGATCTCCGAGGCGGTGCCGCTGATCTCCGGCTCTAGGACGTCCAGCTCCGTCTCGAAGAGATCTTGCACCTCGATGGTGTCCTGGCGGATAGACTGGAAGCCCTCCCAATAGATGTCGGCGGCGGCGCGGGCCCGGACGGCGTTCTCGCGCTGCGTAGGGGAGCTGAGGCTCTCCTCAAGGTTGGTAAGCGCCACCCTCAGCTGCTGGTGTGCGGCCTCAAAGAGCACGCTGTACCGCTCGTCGCTGTCCTCCAGATAGCGGGCCGCGTTGAGACGCATGGACTGGAAGGCGTTCCGGGCGTTGCTCACCGCCAGGAAGGCGCCTGTGTCGTCCAGGGAGACGACGTGCATCCGCAGGGCCGTCAGCCTATCGTCGGTCTGCAGGCCCTGCACGTCCAGCACCTCGGACTGCACCCGCTGCCGCCGACGGATCAGCGTCGCGATTCTTGCGAAGGCCTCGCCGTACGCCTCGACGGCCGGGTCGACGCGTTCCAGCATCGCCACCCGCTTCGGCTCCGTGATCTGCTCATCGGCCCGTAACAGCAAGTCGCTCAGCTCGGCGAAGGCCTGGTTGAACTGATCGAGGTCGGTCTGATCCTGGGTGTTGACGTAGCGGTGCGCGTGGAAGCGGATCAGCACGACCTGGTTGACGATCTCCTTAGAGAGCACGATGTCCGCTGTCAGGTTGTTGGTCAGGTCGTCCATGGCGTCGCTGATGCGGTAGAGCCGGACGGCGGCTAGAATACCGATGGCCACCACCGAGATCAGGGCCGCTACGTAGATGGCGGTCAGCGCTGGATTTCCTCTAGAGAGATCGACCATTGCTCACTCTCCGCACGTCTGGGCCGGTTCGAACCACTCGGCCAGGCCAGCCTGGAGCGCGTCGGCGGCCTCCTGGGGCGTCTGCTCGCCCTCTAGGACGGCCAGGGCGCCGTCTTGCATCAGGGCGTAGCCGTCGGGCGACCCTTCCCGCAGCTTCTCCCAGGCGAAGCGGGCGTCGGTGCCCTTTCCCTCGTTGAGGGCCAGGAAGGCCTGGGCGTGTTCATTGGTGATGGTTGGCGTCTCCCGCTGCATAGGGAAGAAGCCGGGCAGCTCGTTGGCCAGTGCTTCCGCGCAGTCGGACGTGGTCATCCAGGAGAGGAACGTCCGTGCCTCCTCCTTGTGCTGGCAGGCGGGGTTGAGGGCCACACCGGCGTCCGGGTGGAAGGTGACGTGGGCCGACTGGCCGGCCGGTGGTGGCGTGGCGAAGACGCTCCAGGCGAAATCGAGGCCCGAGGCCTCGAAGAAGGCGATGTCCCAGGAGCCGCTCATAACCATGGCAGCCTGGCCCTGAGCGAACAGCTCCCGGCTGTCGGCGTAGGTCAACATCTCGTGGTTGTCCGGGAAGAAGGGGGCCAGGTTGCTCACGGCTTGGAAAGCCGCCACGACGTGCTCGTCGTTGAAGCAGCGCTCGCCGTTCAGGTACGCCATGCGGCCCTCGCGCCCCCCGATGAAACTCGGCGCTAGGTTCATGAAGACCAGCTCGGCGATGGTCCAGGGGTCCCCGGAGGTGTTGGCGAAGGGTGTGATCCCAGCATCTTGAATCTTCTGGGCAGTGTCCATCAGCTCTCCCCACGTGCGCGGGGGGCTGAGGTCCAGCCTGGCGAAGATGTCTGCGTTGTAGTAGATGCCGTGGGAGGTGGCGATAAAGGGTACGGCGTAGGGCAGGTCCTCGTCGGTTGCCCAGGCGGAGAGCATCTGCGGGTCGAAGCGCTCCTTGAGGCCCGGCAGATCGTCCAAGAGCTCCAGGTAGCCCTGTTCGTACTGCATGCGTGAGGTGGCGTAGGAACGGGCGTAGAACAGGTCCGGTGCAGTGCTGGCCTCAAGCTGGGCCTGGAGGGCCTCGTTGTAGTCCGGCGGGTTGGTCGGCTCAAAGCGGATGGTGATGTCCGGGTGCTCGTTGTGGAACCGGTCCAGGATGCGGTTCATCTGCTCCACGTCGTCGGGGCGCCAGGACCCCATAACCAAGACGACGTCCTCGGGCTTCTCGGTCGGCGTTGCGGTGGGCGCTGGCGTAGGGTCCGGCGTGGGCGGCGCAGAGCAGGCCGCGGTCAGGATCCCGGTCAGCAGCAGCGCCGCGAGGGTGCTGACAAGTTCTGGCGTGGCGTTCAATCGATCTCCCATACGCGTCTCCTCCTGGTAACGGCTGCGACAATGTGATGTCTTATTCATCTCATCAAGCCCTGAAGGGATCTGCGACCCCGGCTGAGGCGTCTCCAGCATCCCACAGTTGGCCTTGCTGTCGACGCGGGTCACAGGCCCGCTGAGAGCAGGAGGTGAACAGTTACTCCCTCTCAAGCAGACCACACCTGGCCCAGCACACCCTGCAGGGCTTGCAAGAGCTGGTCAGGCTCCAGGGGCTTGGGCACCACTCCGGCGAACCCGACCTCCCGTAGGAAGTGCTCCTCTGCCCCCGGAGATAGGGTCTTCGTCATCGCCAGCGCGTCGATCCCTGGACGCGCCCTCTGCAGGTCTTCGACGAACGTGGCGGCCTCCACGCCTGGGGTGTCGAGGTCCACCACGGCCACGGCGACGCGGTCTCCCTTGCGAGACGACCAGCGCGGCGACTGGCACAGGGCCAACGCCTCCCGCCCGTTACTGGCAATCGCCACCCGGTAGCCCAGCGATCGCAGTGTCTGCTCGCCGAGGCGTTGTGTCCTATCCCGGTCTGCCACCAGCAGAATGATCGTTCCCCGTCGCCCCGCATCCTCTCCGGACGACGCCTCTGCCTTCGCCGGGGCCGATGACCGGTCGTCGTCGCTCATCTCCTCGCCGTGGAGCGGCAGGTAGATGGTGAAGATTGTGCCCTCCCCTGGTGCGGTCTCCACATCGATAGCTCCCTCATGCTGCCGCACGATGCCGTAGACCTGGGGCAGCCCCAGCCCCGTCCCCCGGTCCACGTCCTTTGTGGTGAAGAAGGGCGTGAAGAGGCGCGAGCGCACGCTCTCCGTCATACCGATGCCCGTGTCCGAGATGGTCAGGTGGACCCATGTTCCTCCCTCGATCCGGCCAACATGTGGGGGCACGGAGAGGGAAGGCTTGTCCGTCGTGGGCAGCGTCTCGTCCGGTCCCAGGTGGATGCTGGACAGCTCGACGCGGAGCTCGCCGCCGCGCGGCATAGCGTCACGGGCGTTGGTGGCCAGGTTCGTCAACGCTTGCCGAAGGCGCGGTGCGTCGACTGACGCTATGATGGGGCTGCCGTCGGGACGCGTCTCACAGCTCAGGGTGACGTCGATGTCCTCTGGCATCGTCGAAAGCCACTCGGTGGTCAGATCGCGCAGGAGGGCGGCCAGCTCGACTGGTTCGCGGCGGATCATAGCCTGACTGCTGAAGTCGAGGATCTGCTGAACCAGATCCGAGGCCCGCTGCGATTCCTTGAGGATGGTCGCCAGGTTCTGGGACACTCTTGGGGGTAGGTCGGAGTTTCGCAGATCCATCTCGGCGTAGAGGATGATGGTGCTGAGCAGATTGCGGAAGCTGTGGGCGATGCCGGAGGCCAACTGGCCGAGGGTAGCCAGGTGTTCCTGTCGCTGTAGTTGCTCCTCCATCTCCTTGAGGGCGGTGATGTCCCGGGCCACGATCAACTCGCCCTTGAACGCGTCCCCCTCGAGGATTGGGGTGCTGCGCACGTTGACCTCGACGCGTTTCCCTGCTTGGTTGAGGAAGGCTGCCTCGTACACGTATTCCTCCCGGTCGCCGGCCAGCCGCTTTTCCTGCCGCTCGGCGAGGCGGGCCTGCTCATCCGGCGGCAGGAAGTCGACGATGGATTGGCCCAACACCTCGTCCTCGGTGAAGCCGGAGAACGAAAGCGCGGCCTGGTTCACGAAGGTGATCCGTCCTCTCTCGTCGTGGAGGAAGATGGCGTCGCCTGTGGTCTCGACCAGCATCCGATACTGCCGCTCGCTCTCACGCAGAGCCTGGAGCGCTTGCTCCCTCTCCTCGACGAGCTCTCGCTTCTCCAGGACGCGTTCGATCACCGTGGGCAGGAGGCTCAAGTAGCCACCGTCGACGTCCTTCACCAGGTAGTCGTCGGCCCCCAGCTTCATAGCCTCGACGGCGGTCTCCTCGTCGCCAGCGCCGGTGACCATGATGGTCGGGGGTAGCGCGTCCCGCTCGCCCAGGGTGCGAATCACCTCCAGGCCGGTGTGACCGGGCATCAGATGATCGATGATCACCACGTCGTAGACGTTAACGTCCGTCATCGCCAGACCTTCCTGGCCGTCGTGGGCTAGGTCGACTATGTAGCCGGCCCTCTCCAGGTATCGCTGAAAGAGGCGTGCCACGCCAGGGTCGTCCTCCATACAGAGGACGCGAGTGTGGTCGGCTTCAGTCATGGCCTGGACTCCTTGTTTTCTTCCATGGTCATTATGCCTGGCCAGCCAAGCACGTCTATCTGGACTGGTTACCGGACACCCATCGCCTCCACGCTGACGGGGAAGCATTCTGAGTTCGCCGAAACAGACGCCCTGATTGTGTCGAAGGATGCGACCCAGCAAAGCCACCCTCCTTCGGCTGGCCCTTCGCTATCCAGTTAAGTGTACCATAGGCCGGTACTTCGGGGATTTCAGTGCCGTTACGATTTGATTAAGAGCGCCCTCTCCTACAAGCTGGCGCTTGTCCCGCGATACAGGTAGGGGGCCCGCGGTCTTCGAGAGGGTCGTCAAGGATGGAGCGCGCGTTTCGACAGGGAGAGGGAGCTACGTCTCCAGCGCATGGCGTATCGGCCTGGCCAGGTCCTCGGTCTCAAAGGGCTTGCGAATCACGCTCGCGAAGCCAGACGCTTTCAGGTCCGTCAGATCGTCCTCCTCCAGGGCATAGCCGGTGATGCCCAGGGCCTTCAGACTGTGTCTGGTCGCACTCAATTCCTGCACGAGCTCCCTGCCCCCCATCTCGGGCATAACCAGGTCGGTGATTACTAGATCGATCGTCGACCGATCCCCGGACCAGCGGGGCGACTGGCACAGAGCCAGCGCCTCGCGCCCGTTTGAGGCCGTGACCACGTGATAGCCCAGGGTCTCCAGCATCTGCCGCGTCGCACGGCGCACGTGCTCCTCGTCCTCCACCAGGAGGATCGTCTCCCCCCGGCCCTGTGGCGCGGCAGTGGTGTTCCCTTCCTCTTGTTTCTCCGTCTTGTTCTCTGTTTGACTGTGGGCGGGGAGGTAGAGATGGAAGGCGGTCCCCTCACCGGGCTCCGTCTCTACGTCGATGGCACCTCCGTGCTGGCGTATGATGCCGTAGACCTGAGCGAGGCCCAGGCCCGTCCCCTGCCCCACGTCCTTGGTGGTGAAGAAGGGCTCGAAGAGGTGCTGCTGGACCCGCTCCGTCATGCCCGTCCCGGTGTCTGAAACGGTGAGACGGACCCAGGACCCGCCCTCTGTATCCTTCGGATGTGAGGGAGAGGCGTGTGCCGGCGTGTTCGTCATCTCGGGCGCCTCGCCGGGCGACAGCTGCAGGCACGATAGCGTCAGGCGCAGCTCGCCGCCCCCGGGCATGGCGTCGCGGGCGTTGGTCGCCAGGTTGGTGAGCGCCTGTTGCAGACGTCCCGGATCGGCCTTCACCACATAAGGCCCCGTCTTGGTCTCCAGCGTGATGTTGATGGTCTCCGGGAGGGTGCGCTCCAGAATGGCCAGAATGTCCTCGACGAAAGGCTTCATGTCCAGCGGCTGGCGCTCGATCATGGCGCTGCTGCTGAAGTCGAGGATCTGCTGCACCAGGTCAGTGGCCTTCTCGGCCTCGCCAGCGATAGTCCTCAGGTTCTCCACCAGGTCGGACGGGAGGTCATCCTTGCGCAGCGACAGCTCGGCGTAGAGGATGATGGTGGTCAGCAGGTTGCGGAAGTCGTGGGCGATGCCCGAGGCCAGCTGGCCCACCGCCGCCAGACGCTCCTGCTGGCGTAGCTGCCTCTCCATAACTTTCCGTTCGGTAATGTCGGTGCTGACCCCAAGCATGCCCACGGGCTCGCCCTGCTCGTCTCGAATCAGCTGCACCCGGCTGTCGAGGATGATCTTGCGGCCGTCGGCTACAACGTTGACCACCTCGCCGCGCCACCGGCCTTTGGCCAGGGTGATGTCGATGATCTCTTGCTGGGTCGCTCCGCGCTCTGGATCCTCCCCATAGTGCACGACCGACTTTCCAATCAGTTCCTTGACCGGCTTGCCGAAAGCGCGGCACTCGGCTTCGTTGACGTAGGTGATGTGACCGTCGAGGTCGGTGGCGGTCACCATATCCTGGATCTGATCGAGGAGCATCGACTGGAAGGCGAGATGTTCCTCGGTTCGCTTCCGCTCGGTGATGTCTTTGTCGATGGCGAAGAAGCCGATCACCGCGCCGTTCTGGTAGATGGGTACCTTGGTGAGCAGGTACCAGCGCTCCTCGCCGTGGGCGGTGGTTGCCCTGCGCTCCTTGCGGATCATAGGCTCGCCGGCCAGGACGCGACGCTCGTCGGCCATAATCTCCTCAGCCTCGCTCGGCCAGAGATCGGCCGCCGTCTTGCCCACCAGATCCTCTTCGTCGCGGTTGACGGCGTTCGCGTAGGCCTGGCTGGCCATGATCAAGCCGTGGTCGGCGTCCTTGAAGTAGACCAGGTCGGGTGTGTTGGCCATCAGCGAGTCCCACAGCTTCTGCCTGACGGCCAACTGCTCCTCCGCCCGCCGCCGCTCCCTCACCGCGGCCCCCAGGGGGAGCGTGGTCAGCGCCATGACGCTGACGAAGCCCCACAGCACGCCCAGATTCTGGTTAGGGTTGGGGCCAGTGAAGGGGCCGTAGCCGAGGGCGGTGCCGGTGATGCCCATGATGGCCGTGATCAGCACCGCGATGCTCGAACCGGCCGCGTCGAAGCGCACGGCGATCCAGATCAGCGCGGGAAAGACGGCGAAGGCCACGGGCAGGCCGGCTCGTCGCGGCAGAAAATGGCCGACGGCCCCGAAGACGATGGCATTGAAGATAATGAGGAGCGTGAAGGGCAGCCCAGCGCTGGTCAGCGCCGCGCGGCTCGGCGTGCGACCGTCCGGCAGCGCGCCGTCTCTCTCTTTGATCTTGGTCCCCATGATCAGGAGGGTTGGTGCAATGACGCTGACGCCGACGGTATCGCCCAGCCACCAGCTTAGCCAGGCGCCGAGGGCTCGTTGGGCCGTGATACGCCCGCTGACGGTCAGGGCGCCGACGCCCAGCGTGGCCCCGATCGTGGTGGCCAGGAGGCCCCCTCCCAGGGCCAGCGTGAAGACGTCCCGCACCCGCCTTAGGTGAGGATCGAAGTCCACGACCGTCTGCAGGAACCAGGCGCCGACCACGGCGGCCAGCGTGTTGCCGAGCGGCCCCAAGGCCCACATCAGCGGGGGATGACCCTCCATCATGGCCACGACGACGTCGCCGATGAAGAAGCCGGGCCAGACGCGGTACCCAAGCAGGAGGACTGCTGCCAGGGCAATGCCGGTGGGCGGCCAGACCAGGGTGACGTGGGTCTCCGGGTGGGCGAGCAGCAGACCCAGCTGCGCTGCCAGCACGTGAACGACGGCCAACGCTATGTTGGAGAGGATGGGATATCCTGAGAGTGGCCGAAGTGGCTTGGCGGATTGGTCCATGGCGCTTGATGTCTGCAGATCGACGCGACAGCGCGCGTTTCAGCCCCCGAGCAATTGTGCTGCCGCATTGTACGTTGCAGTGGCGTTTTCTGCAAGGCGCGCCCGAGGTTGAGCGGCCCTCAGATGGGCGGCACTCCGCTGCGCTCCGAACCGGACGACGAACCGCACTATGGAAAGGTTGGCGTTGCCCGGCCTGCCACCCGGCGGGTTCGTCGAATCGGTGTACTGTCCGTTGTCGGCGCTGACAGTGATGGTCATAGTGTCTTGGCCCATGCACCCTCCGCTCTTGAGTTTGTGGCGTGAGTGGTGTATACTGGCGTCGAACAAAGAGCGCGGAGCGTTCACGATTTCGTCGTTGGCACCAGAGTGGCAGGACTGCGCACCAACCAGAGCCTGGGAGATGGGTATGACGGATAGTCGACCGAGGCTGATGGCGGCCGGTGAAGTCACAGCTGTCGTCGCGGCAGCCTCGCTCCTCTTCCATACCGTGCGCCTATCCCCACTCCGTCGCTGGGAGATGGCGCTGGTCGGTGTAGAGGGCGTGGCTCCGCTGGAGTACACGGTCGTGTTGATGTTCATCTTCACTCTCCTCTTCGTGACCCGCCGCAGGCCCGACGCTTGGGGACTTACCTTCAGGCCTCCGGGGGTTCTTCTCCGGGTGGTCGCTGTTGCTCTGGGACCGTTCCTCGTGCTTGGCGCAAGCCTATCGTCCGTCAACTGGCGTCACTGGTCGGGGGCCCTCGTCGTGTCGCTCCTTAACCTGGCGGTTCTGATCATCATTGCTCTGGCCCTGAGGGAGAATGGTGCGCCTGCAAAGGTGGTTCTGTTGGTGGTTCCCCTCCTTGTGCCCAGCGCGTTCGACGCACTGGGAGGTCTCATAGGCGTCGTGGCGAGGAAGACCCTGTACGTCTACTTGCTGGTCGCCCCCACAGAGGAGACGCTCTTCCGTGGCTACGCCCAGTCGCGGCTCAACGAAGCCTGGGGGCGACCCTACCGTTTCTTCGGCGTACCATGGGGTTGGGGGCTGATCGTCACGTCCCTGCTGTTCGGGCTCTGGCACGTCCTGCTCATGCCGTTCGTGCCAGGCGTTTGGCTCCAGGCTGCGTGGACCACAGTGGCTGGCCTGGTCTTCGGCTATCTGCGGGAGAGAAGCGGGAGCGTTGTCCCGCCTTCCTTACTCCACGGTGTGATGAACTACGTGCCCTTCACCGAGCTTCTGACCGGCGGAGGCTAGGCAAGGCGCGAGGGCGCGGTGATCCTGGCTCAGCTGCCTTCAGCGGTTGTTGAGGAGTGTGATTAGGCCCAGAGGGGTATTCGCTTCATTCGCATCAGCAGTAGGGAGGCCGACCTATGATTGAGACGCCACACGACTGGAGCGAGTTCGCCCTGCTCCTCGTCGACCTGCAGCGGGACTTCTGGCCGGAGAAGCTGGCCGACTGCTTCCCAGAGTTTCCGGACCGCGTCGTCCAGCTCCTGGCGCTCTCCCGCCGGGAGGGCGTCGACGTGATCCACCTCCGTGCCGCCTTTCAGCCTGATAGGTCGGACTGGATGGTGCGCTATAGGCTGCGTGGGCGCATCCCGTGCGTGCGGGGGACCCCCGGCGTCGAGGCGCTGCCCTTCGCCGTGGAGGAGGCCGGCGAGCCCATCATCGACAAGCAGACCTTCGACGGCTTCCACAACCCGGAGTTCTTGACGCTTCTCCAGGACCGCGGAAAGCGGTTCATCCTGGTCGCCGGGCTGCTCACCTCCACCTGCGTTCTCTTCACCGCCGCGTCGGCGGCCCAGCTGGGGTTTCTGACCGCCGTGGTGGGCGACTGCTGCGCCGATCACCCGACGGCCCACGAGGAGACCCTAGAGCGGTACCAATTCGTCTTCGACAGGACTACGGTCGATGGCCTGGTGGAGCGCCACGCCGAGTGGGTCGCTGCGCTGGAGAGGCTCGACGCATCGTGAGAGGACCCTTGCGAAGGCTGCCTGGGAGTGCCGATGGCAGAGCCCCTGCCGACAGCGGTGGCCTCCCCAAAAGCTCACGAGGCGCTGCCCAGCCTTCGCAAGGTTAGGTGCGGACAATGACCAGATCCGCTAACCGGAATGCGGCGATGCTGCGCTCCCTCCTCGATCACCTCGCCGCCGGCTGGCACGAGGGCGGGGAGCCATGGCCGGGCGGGGCGATCACGCCCATCGAGGGCGGATGGAACAACCTGCTCTATCGGGTCACCGGGCCGTCGTACGACTGGGCGGTCAAGGTCACCGTCCGCGACGAGCGCGACCGGGCCGGGCGGGAGTACGGCGCCCTGCTGGCCCTGCGCCGGGCGGGCCTGGCGGTGGCTCCGGAGCTGGTGCTGCTGGATCGGCGCCGCTACCCGCAGCCGGTGGTGGTGCAGACGTGGCTGGAGGGAGAGGCGAGCCGCCGGCTGCCAGAGGGCGACGCCGAGTGGGAACCGCTGGTGAGGCACATGGCGACGGTCCATTCGCTCACCCCGCGGGCGACGTCCGTCCGGCTCCGACGCGGCGTGGTCGACGCCCGGACGGCCCAGGAGGCGCGTCGCCTCGTGCGGGAGCAGATGGCCCGGCTGCCTGAAGAGACGCACCCCGCGTCGCTGCGGGGCCTGGTGCGGCGCCTGGAGGCGGCGGAGCTCCCCCGCTGGGCCCGGGTGACGCCGGCGCTCTGCCGGGTGGACAACAACCTCCTCAACGTCATCCGCCGGCCGGGCGGCTGGGCCTCGGTGGACTGGGAGAACGCGGGTTGGGGCGATCCGGCCTTCGACGTCGCCCAGCTGATGACCCATCCCGCGTACCGGGAGGTGCCGCCGTCGCGCTGGGCGTGGGTGGTGGAGACCTAC
>CAZEQC010000072.1:0-17365 GCA_964514285.1 uncultured Anaerolineales bacterium
GTCCCCACCCATTGGATAGCGGCCGACCTGGCGTGCCATCTCCAGCATGGCCAGATAGTAGGTCGGCTCGACACCGGGATGGACCGAGTTGCTGGTGGATAACAGGTAGCCCCCGCCAGGGGCTCCCGCGCGAATCGCCTCTCTCGTCTGGGCGCGCACCGCTTCCACCGGGCCATCGACCAACACGGTTGAGCAGTCCACGTTGCCAATGAGCGTCAGCCGATCGCCGTAGTCACGTTTGAGCTGCGCGATGTCCATCCCCGCCCGAGGCTCAATGGCCTGGAAGGCATCCACGCCTGCCTCAATCATGCCATCAAGCAGCAGATCGATGTTCCCGTCGGTGTGCTTCACGTAGGGCACACCGTAGCGATGGCAAAGATCCGTGATTCTCTTCAGACGGGGGAACACGAACTCGTCGAAATGCCGTGGCGAGAACATCGGACCCCGCGCTGATGCCCAGTCGTAGCCGCCATGCACGCCGTCGACGCCGCGCTCCAGCATAGCCTCCAACAGCACCAGCGTGGTAGACAGACGAGCGTCCAGATAGCGGTGGATTAGCTCAGGCGCCTTGATGAGCCCGATCAAGAAATGCTCCGCCCAGCAGAACGTTGACCCTATCTCCACATCGGCCACGCCCATCACCAGCCGTTCTGGACCCAGCTCGCGGATGAACGCATCAACCGGTTCAAAGTCCCAGTCCGCCAGACTGGGCTGGGCGGCCTCCAGAGCCTCCGTCAAGCGCTCTAGCTCGGCCAGGCCGCCCTGGCGGAGCGAGGAGTCGATCTCGTCATAGGCATCGCTCTTGGGCGAATAGCGGCAGATGCGCCACTGGGACGTGATCGGGTCGGTGAAGCGCCAGACGTTGTCGTCAATCTGTTCTGGCACCAGGGGGTCGCACGGCACCGGGTAGGCGTTGGGATAGACATCGAGATCCAAGGCCCGCCAGAGGGCGATCTCATCAGCGACACGCTGTTCGTGATAGGTTTCGATACGACCCTCGATCAGGGCCTGGTTGCGCGCGACGCCGCGAACCTGCCCCCCGAAACCGCAAAGGGTTGGCCGCCCTAAGACGTGACTGGCGGTTGGGTTGTCGATGGTGAGCTCGAATGTGGGAACGCGGTCCGGCTCTTGATGGGCGAAGGCCAGCTTGGCGCGCTCTCTGCTGCTCATCTCTGACGGGACTGAGCTTGTAGAGATCGCCCCCGGCGACGATCCATGGAGGATGCCCTCGTGCCCTTCGATGTTCACCTCCTTCTCCGCGGTACGCGGCAGGTTCCTGGCTGGCAAGCGCGTGGTCTGTGACCCGAGCAGTGCTCAGGTCGACCGACTCGCGACCAGGGCAAAAGGCCTCTCGATGAGCTGCTTCACCCGCTGCAGAAACCGCGCCGCGGGTGCCCCGTCGACCACGCGATGGTCGAATGAGAGGCTCAATGCCATTCTGTCGCGCACCACGACCTCCCTGTCGACCGCCACCGGCTTGGCCACGATGCGCCCCACGCCCAGGATAGCGCTCTCCGGCGGGTTGATGATGGGCGTGAAGGCATCAATGTCATACATCCCCAGGTTGGTGATGGTGAACGTGCCGCCGGTCAGCTCGTCTGGTGGGCTGCTGCCCTCCTGGGCACGCTGGAGAAGGCCGCGCAAAGCCTGGTCAAGCTCAAGGAGATCCCTCGAACCAGGGTCCCGAAGGACCGGCACGAGCAGGCCCCGCTCGGTATCTACAGCGACGCCGACGTCGACCTGCGGCAGCTGCTCGACGCCTTGCTCGATGAATCGAGCGTTCATATAGGGGTGCTCGCTCAGGGCGCGAGCCACCGCCATCACCAGGAAGGCGTTGTACGAGACCTTCCGATCACAATCGGCGATGAGCTGCTCCCGGGCGCTCACCAGGTTGGAAGCATCGGCCTCGGTGGTGAGCGTGACGTGCGGTCGCTCGCGCCAGCTGGCCGAGAGGCGCTCGGCGGTTACCGCCCGCGGACCGGCGAGCGGCCTCACCTCGACAGGGCCCTCGCGCTCCACCTCGGGCGGCGACGCCTCGGCCAGACTGCGCTCGACGTCGTGCCGCATGATGCGTCCCCCAGGTCCGGTGCCGGCGACGTCGGAGAAATCATCGAGACCGGCATGCTGCGCGACCCGGCGAGCGACCGGGGAGATGCTCACCGCCTGTCGAGCGGCCTCTCTGTGCTCTTGGCTTCGTTGGAGATCGGTCACCACGACCATCCCTCGGGGGCCGGTGCCCTCGATCTCCGCCAGGGACAGACCCTGGTCGCGGGCCATAGCTCGCGCCTTGGGGGAGGCCGGCACGAGCCGCGAGGCCTCTACCTGCTCCTCAGCAGAGGTGCTGACCTGCTCCTCGACCTGAAGCAGCTTGGCCACCGGCTCCAGGATCGCTACGGTCTCGCCGGACGGCACCAGGATCTTAAGGATCCCGCTGACGGGCGCTTCGATATCCAGGGCGGCCTTCTCGCTCTCTATGGTGAACAGCACCTCGCCCCGCTCCACGCGATCCCCGTCCTCCCTGTGCCACTCGAGGATCCTGGCCTCCTGCATCGTCATACCCAGCTTGGGCATGACCACCTGTCGCTCACGCTGCTGCCCTGTCACGTCGGTTCCTACCCTCCTGTCGCAGCCTGCTTGCTTCGATAGTGCTCAAGGTAGCGACTGCCAAATGGGTCTCGATCGGTCAGGAAATCGATGGCCCGCACCTCCTCGATCAGACCGGGCGTCGCCGGATCGACCAGGGCGGCGTCCAGGCCCCAGGGCACCGCGGCCACCAGATAGGCCAGGTCAATCCGCGTCTGATCGGGCATGCCGAACCCGGCGTTGCCGATCCCAAGAATCGTGGCAACCTCCAGGTCGTCGTGCAAGGCCTTGAGAGTCTCCAAGGTCACCTGGATGGCGCCTGGTTCGGCGCACGATGCCAGACAGATGGCGTCGATGACCACATCATGGCGCGGGATGCCGTGTCGTTCAGCAGCAGCCAGGATCGTCCGCGCCTCGGCCATGCGGCCCTCGACGGTCGTGGGAAGCCCGTGCTCCTCCCCAATCGGCATGCCCACGATGGCGGCGCCGTATTCCTTGGCAATAGGGAGCAGGCTCTCCAGGCAATCCCTCTCAGCGCTAACGGAGTTGATCATGGCCTTGTACGGCTGCAGCGCTGACAGGGCCGCCCTGAGCCCCTCCGGATGTCGCGAGTCGAGGGAGATTGGGCAGCCGATCGCATCGTGCACGGCCACGGCTATTCGGGGCAGCAACGCCGCCTCATCCAGCTCGTAATGGTCGATCAGGATGTCCACCATGTCGACGCCGACCGTCTCGCCGAGGTGGGCCAGCCCCAACAGGGTGTCCCATCTACCCTCTTGTAGCTCTGGGAGCACCTCGGGGGTCTGATCCATCACGCGGAGCTGGTCGTTGATCAGGACCGTGGGGAGGCCCGGTCCGAACGCCAGCGTCCCCCTCCGTGATGTGAGGGTGGTCACTGTCGCCCCTCAGCCGAAGCATCGCCAACCAACTCGAAGATCTCACGGACCCGGGCCAGAGCCTCCTCCTCCGTCGTCGACGGCGCGAACTCCATGCCGACCAAGCCGTCGAAAGCTAGCTCGCGTAGCTTCCTGGCGATGTTGTGGTAGTTGATCTCGCCGGTGCCGGGCTCCTGGCGGGTGGGAACGTCGGCGATGTGGACGGTGGGATACAGCCCCCGATAGGCCTCCAGACCATAGATCAGGTTGCCCGCCGTTCGCTGCTGGTGGTAGCAGTCGAAGGCGAGCCTGAGCTGCGGATGATCCAGGCGTCGCACGACATCAGCGGCCTGATCTAGAGTGTGGATGAAGACGCCCCCGTGGATGTGGAATGTGTTGAGCGCCTCGAACCAGAGGACGACGTCTGTCTCCTCGGCCAGCGCGAGCACCTTCTCCAGGCCCTCCAACAGGTTAGCGTACTTCTGCCCGGCTGTGTAGTCACGGGAGAGGGGAGCGACCCATTCCTCCCCGTTGGGCCGCACCTCCACCTGGTTCGAGAAGATGAAAAGATGCGGGATGTCGAACCTCTGGGCCATCTCCAGACTCTCCGTCCAGGCCTCCAAGCAGCGTCCATGATCTGCGGCGTCCACCAGATTCCCTGGCTGTGGGTCAAACGTCGAGTTGATGGTGCAGCCATGACGCCGGCACTCGGCGTAGATGTCGGCCATAGGCCGCTCGCGCCAGAGCCAGACGTCGAGCCGCCGGATGCCCAAGTCGGCAAAACGCGCGACCCGCTCGACGATGGGCAGATCGGTGAACCAGAAATCAAGGTAGCCGGTCAGTTCCATAATGACACTCAGCTCCACTACGACAGGACCAGGCCGCCATCGATCTCGATCGCTTGTCCATTGATGTAGCGGGCCTCGTCGGAGGCCAGGTAGGCCACCAAGCCGGCTACCTCCTCGAGGTTGCAGAGACGCTGCATGGGATTCTCGTCGACCAGGCGCTCAAGGTAGGTGCCCTGCTGCCAACCCTCCGCGACGCAGACGCGCTCATCGACGTCGCGCATCATCTCCGTGTCGGCATGGCCCAGGCAGACTGCATTGCAATTGACGTTGTAGGGGCCCAGCTCGCGAGCGACGGAGCGCATAAGGCCAAGCGCTCCCGTCTTCGCCGCCGAGTATGCCGCTGTCTCGGCCCACGAGGTCTTGGCGGCCATAGAGGACATCACCACGATGCTGCCTGACTTCTGAGCCATCATCGTCGGGGCCACGGCCTGACAGGACAGCATGACGCCGGTCAGGTTGACGTCCAGCACCGCCTGCCAGGTCTCAAGTGTGAGCTCGGTCAGAGCTCCGCCGCGGTAGATGCCAGCGTTAGCGAACAGCACATCGAGTCGTCCGCACCGCCCTATCACGCCCTGCACCGCATCCTGGACGCTCTCTTCATCTGAAACGTCGCACGGAAACGCCAGCCCCCCGATCGCCTTGGCCGCTTCCTGCGCGGCGGCTCTGTCGATATCGAGCACCGCGACCTGGGCGCCCTCCTGCGCAAAGCGCTGCGCAGCGGCTCTCCCGATCCCGTGGGCACCGCCGGTGATCACGACGACGTGGTTCTGGAAACGGTTCATGATCTCCTACCAAAAGCGCTTAGCCGCTTCTACAATATCGGCGGTGCGGGGCAGCACGTACGCCTCCAGGTTCGGGTTGTAGGGCAGGGGCACGTTTCTGGCCCCCACGCGGAAGATCGGGCCGTCCAGGTACTCGATCGCCTGCTCGGCCAGCACGGCGGCGATCTCCGCGCCCGCCCCCGAGCGGAGATGTCCCTCGTAGGCGATCACCACCCGGCTCGTCTTGGCCACCGATTCGATGAGCGTCTCCTTGTCGAGCGGGATCAGCGTGCGAGGGTCGATGACCTCGGCGCTGATTCCCTCCGCCGCCAAGTGGTCGGCCGCGTCGAGGGCCTTCTCAACCGTCCCGCCGATCCCAACGAGTGTCACGTCCTCGCCGCTTCGGACAACGGCGGCCTCTCCGAAGGGAATGCAGAGGGACTCGTCCTCCGGGACCGGCCCTTGGGTATCATACAGCATCTTGTGCTCAAAGAACAGCACCGGATCCTCGCCCCGAATGGCCGTCTTCAGCAGCCCCTTGGCGTCCTGCGGCGAAGCAGGCGTTGCGATCTTGAGCCCGGGGACGTTCATAAACCAGGATTCGACACTCTGCGAGTGCTGCGCAGCCGCCGAGCCCGGGGCACCGGTCGTCACCCGGATGGTGAGTGGTACGTTGGCCTTGCCGCCGCTCATGAAGCGCGCCTTGGCGACCTGGTTGGCGATCTGATCGCCGGCGCAGAACAGGAAGTCGCCGAACATGATCTCCACCACCGGCCGCATGCCCATCATGGCCGCGCCGAGACCGGCGCCGACGATAGCGGCCTCGCTGATGGGGGTGTCGCGGACCCGTTCCTCTCCGAACGCCTTCAGCAACCCCTTGGTGACGCCGAAGACGCCACCGAACACCCCTACGTCCTCCCCCATCACGAAGACGGAGGGATCGCGCTCCATCTCCTCCCGCAACGCCTCTCGGATAGCTTCCGCGTACGAAATATCTCGCATCCCAACCTCTCAGAACACTAGCCCGTCGTGGGTATCGCCGTAGACGCCCTGAAGCGCCTCCTCCGGAGCGGGCTCGCTGCCCCTCTGGGCGAACGCCACTGCTTGATCCAGCCTATCCGATACATCCTCTTCGATGGCCTCCAAGTCCTCGCCGTCGAACTGACCTGACTGGATCAAACGCTCTCGGAACCTCTGGATCGGGTCACGCTCCTTCCACGCATCGAGCTCCTCCTGGGGGCGATAGACCTGGGGGTCGCCCTCATAGTGACCGCGATAACGGTACGTCTTCCCCTCGATGAAGGTCGGTCCCCCACCCTGCCGCGCCCGGCTTACAGCATCCGCCGTGACGTCGTAAACGGCGAGAACGTCGTTTCCATCCACGATGACGCCCGGGAACCCGTATCCCTCGGCCCGTCGAGCCAGATCCTCAATCGGAGCTTGCTCTGCCTGGGGCGTTCCCTCGCCGTAGAGGTTGTTTTCGCAGAAGAAGACCACGGGGAGCTGCCACAGGCCGGCCAAGTTGGCAGCCTCGTGGAAAGCCCCCTCGTTGACGGCCCCGTCGCCGAAGAAGGAGAGGGCGACGCGCCTCTCATCGCGCATCGCAAACGCCAAGCCTGCCCCGACTGCGATGGGAATGCCGCCAGCGACGATACCGTTGGCCCCTAGAATGCCCAACTCGAAGTCGGCAATGTGCAGGGAGCCGCCTCGCCCACGACAATAGCCCTCGGAGCGGGCGGCCAGCTCCGCCATCATGTAGCGCGGATCGCCACCCTTGCCGATCAGGTGTCCGTGTCCCCGGTGGGTGCTGGTGATGACATCCTCGGCCTGGAGCGCCAGACAGGCCCCCACGGCTGTCGCCTCCTGGCCCACACATGAGTGGATGAAGCCAGGAATCAGCCCTTCGCGGCGCTCGGCAATAGCTCTGAGTTCGAACTCCCGGACGAGCGTCATACGCCGGAACAGCTCAGCCAGGAGGTCCTTCGAGTAGGCGGTCAGGTTCGTCGCGGCGCGCGTTTCAGGCTCTGATCGAGAACTGGTCATCTTGTCCCCTCTTCTAACCCTTCATGGCTCCCTCGACCATGCCCTCCAGGAAGTAGCGCCGGAGCGCCAGGAAGAGCAAGATAGCGGGGACCATGATAACCACACACGCTGCCGCCAGCAACTCGTCCTGGTTGCCCTCCAAGGCATGCTGAAAGTCGAAGAGCCCGACGGTCGCGGTCTTCATCTCACTCTTGGTCAGCATGAAGAGGGGCGTGATGAAGTTGTTCCAGTTGTAGACGAAGTTGATCAGGAAGGTAGCCAGCAGGCCGGGCGCGGAGATGGGGATCACTACACGCCAGAACGTCTGAAACGGTGTGGCCCCATCGATGGCAGCGGCCTCCTCCAGCCCCACCGGGATGCTCTCGAAGAAGCCCTTCATCGTCCATATGCCCAGCGGCACACCGTAGCCCCCCAGGATGATGATCATCACTGCGTATGTGTTGAGCAGGTTCAGATCAGATGCCATCTTGTACAAGGGGATCAAGTTGGTGATCTGAGGCAACATCATCACCGCCAGGACGAAGAACATCAGCGCGTTCTTGCCCACGAACTTGTAGCGGGCGAAGCCGTAGCCTGCCAGCGCCGCGACGATGCTGGTGAGGACGGCGCCACCCAGAGCATCGATGATGCTATTGAGCACGTAGCGGGGAAAACGTCCGTAGTTGAAGAGCCGCTGATAGTTTCCCCAATACCAGTCCTGAGGGATAATCGCGCGGGTGAGTCCGTAGCCCGGCTCTCGGAAGGACGTCATCAAGGCGTAGAAGACGGGGAAGATGAAGAGCAGACCCAACACGATAAGAATGACATTGACGAGCAGGATACTAGCCCGTGAGTTTTTCATAACGTTGCCCCCTTATCCAGCCAACGCGCTTTCCGTGCGCAGGAATCTCAGGTACATGGCCCCCAAGATAAGATTCAGCAAGAACATGACGACGGCCAGGGCCGATCCATACCCGAAGTGGAAGAACTGCAGCGCTTCGCGGTACATATGGAGGCTCAGCACCTCCGTCGAGCGCCCCGGACCGCCCTCGGTGATAGCCAGGAACATACCGACCGCGTTAACGCTCTGAATTGAGAGCAGGACGATGGTCACCAACGTCGTCGGGCGGACCAGGGGCCACGTGATCCGCCAGAAGGACTTCCAGCGGCTAGCGCCGTCGATGCTGGCGGCTTCATAAAGCTCACCGGGGATCGTCTGCAAGCCGGCCAGGATCAGCAGCATGACGTACGCCGTGGATCGCCAGACCGAGGCGGCGATGACGATGCCCATAGCCCCCGCTGGCTTAGTGATCAGCGTCACGTCCCCGAAGAGCGGACCAATCAGGTTCTGGATGATACCGTAGTCGCGGTACGTCATCCAGCGCCATGTGACGCCGGAGACGATCTCGGACAACACCCAGGGGATGAAGATTAGCGTCATGTAGACGCTGCCCATAGCCAAACCCTGATTGAAGAGCAGGGCTAGCACGAAGGCAAAGGCGATCGTGATCACGACGAAGAAGAAACCGAAGATCAACGTCAGCCGCAGGCTCTCCCAGAAGTCGCCACTTCCAAAGATGATCTCGAAGTTCCTCAGACCAACGAACTCCAGGTCCCCCCGTCGCACGCGGTTGAGACTCAGGTAGAAGCTGTATAGCGTCGGATAGAGCGTCACCGCGAACATGACGAGGAAAGCCGGTGCGATGAGCAGATACGGTGTGATCGTTCTCTGGCGCATGGGTCGACCCTCTTCTCTTTGCATGGAGACCTGGCGGATCTCTGCGACCTGCCAGGTCTCCGATACGAATGGCTACGGGGCTAGAAGTAGCGGTTGATGATCTCCTCTTCCGCACCCTCCAGGGCCCCCATGATGTCCTGGTCAGGATTGAGCATCAGCTCCTGTAGCGTCTCGGCTAGCTTGCTGAGGCTCTCCACGTAGAACGGGCTTGACTCGATGAAGATGCCGTTGTTGGCCAAGTTGTCGGCAGTCGCGTCATAGAACTCGCTGTCGAACTCAGAGCCGACAAAGGCCTCACCGATGGTGGGGATGCCGTAGTGCTGGCTGGCCCACTGGGAGAGGATCTGGGGGTTCATGAAGAAGTTGAGCCACGCGATACCGGCCTCCGGGTGTTCGCTGCCCTCAGTGATCGCCCACCCCTCGCCGACCAGGAAGACGTAGTTGCCATCGCCGAAGGTCGGCGCCAGGCCGAGGTCCGTCTCGTCATTCTCGATCTTCTCCTGCAGACCGGGGATGAAGAGGTAGGACCAGGAGCCGCCACGGACCGAAGCCGCGCTGCCGTCGACCCAGGGGGTCTCGCCGGCGGTGAAGTCACCCGTGAAACACGTCTCGGGGACGTACCCGTTTGCCAACAGGTCCCGGGCCCACTCTACGACCTCCACGTTCTCGGCGGATGCCCAGTCGGGCTTGCCCTCTTCGTCGAAGAGGCTACCGCCATTGGAGTAGAACCAGGGCCCCCAGGTGAGCTCCACCGCGCCGTATTGCCGGCCGGCGAAGAACGTCGTGAGGTAGGTGTCCTCACCCTTGAGACGCTCGCCCTCCTCCAGCCAGCCCTCAGGCGTGGTGGGCCAGCCATCCGGGAAACTGGCATTGTTGTAGTACCAGGCGCCACCGCGGATATCGGCGGCCACGCAGTAGCGGGCGCCGTCCACGACGCAGGACTGCGCCTCACTGGGGTTGAGCTCATCGATCCAAGGGGCACCTTCCACCATGCCGGAGATGTCCTTGAGGGCTCCAGCGTTGATCAGAGCCAGCACGTGCTGACTGCTCGCCTCGACCACGTCGGGCATATCGCCGCCGGACTGGGCCTGGACGGCCAACTTGGTGGCGATCTGGTCCCAGGCTACCTGCTCGTACTCCACTTCGATCCCCGTCGTGGACTCGAAGGTCTCAATAGCCTGCCGAAGCGTGACGGCGGGGGGGTCCTCCTCGTCTGTGAGGTCATAGCGGGCCCACATCGTTATCGGCCCGAGCTCCTTCTCGACCTCCTTAACGACCTCGATTTCTTTGGTGACCTCAACCTCTTCTCTTACGACCTTGGTAACCTCGACCTCTTCCTTCTCCGTCACCACTCGGGTGACCTCGACGACCTCCGGCTCGGCCGGCGCGCAGGCCGCGAGCAGACCAAGGACGATCACCATCGAAAGGACAGCACTCATACGTTTCATCTCTACTCCTCCCTATACTCTCAAGTCGATTGTTCGGAAACCTCGTGTCGCGATCCGGAGCTATCTCGTCTATAACACCTCCTCTGCGTGAGCCTACTGGCTGAAGGGGCCTTGAACCGCGGTGTCATGCAGGACCAGCGTAAGCGCATCGGTCGTGGTCCCGTCAAAGCAGACCATCTGTCCTCCAGGGCAGGTCGTGAGCTGCAAGGCGGTCCCGTGTGCCGCCGCTGTCTCTATCGAAGCGCCGTAGACGATGACCTGGACCTGGTCAGGCGCGTCGCTGACGTTGATGTGCAGTTGGCCACCCTGGCGTGCGTACCGTACCGGGATACCTCGCTCGTCCTCGTCGTGGACCGTGAAGGCACCATCTCGTCGAGGCCGGTAGAGCTCCAGCGTCAATGGGTCGAGGGGTTTCTGATCGACGTAGTCTACGTCGGGCCCCATAGGGACGATCGCCCCGGCTCGGACCCAGAGCGGGAGCGTCTCAAGCCCTGCTTCGACCTCCAGCCAGCGCCCACCCGCTACTACGTCCTTGGTCCAGTAGTCGACCCACTCCCCGTGCGGCAGGTAGATCCGGCGTCGATTCCGCTCCGTCACGATGGGCGCCACGAGGAAGCTCTCGCCGAACATATACTGCAGGTCTAGATCGTGCGTGGCGGGATCATCTTGGTACGCCAACACCATCGGCCGCGCCACGGGGAGCCCAGTGCGTGAGGACTTGACCGCCTCTGAGTAGATATAGGGCAGCAGGCGGTAGCGCAGCTTCAAGTAGCGGCGCGCGATCTCCTCTACCTCAGCCCCGTACGTCCAAGGCTCCCGCGCCTGCTTGCCGTGGGCGCGAAGGTGAGAGGAGAAGACGCCGAACTGGAGCCAGCGCACGTAGACCTGGGGATCCTTGGGATATCCCTCTTGCACCTCCTGGTCGAATGCCTCCGGTGCGTAGTCGAACCCACCCACGTCGTGGCTGCAGTACGGCACCCCGGACATCCCGTAGCTGAGCAGGCCCCGGATCTGGCACGCCATCTGATCGAGGGAGCTGTAGCTGTCGCCGCCCCACTGCACCGGGTAGCGCTGCGAGCCGGCATAGCCCGATCGCCCCCACGTCAGCCCCCGGCCGAAGTACGCCTCAGTCAGTTCGAAGACGGCTTGATTATAGAGAAGCGGATACAGATTGTGCATCTCCAAGCCGGATCGTCCGTCGTGGTAGACGGCGTCTACCGGTGCCTGCTCTCCGAAGTCGCTCTTGAACACGCTTGCGCCCATATCCAGAAGATCTCTCAGCTTCTCCTGATACCAGGCACGTGCCTCCGGGTTGGTGAAGTCCACGGCGGCCAGGTCGCTTCCAGAGAAGGCCTCAATCGGGGGGCTCACATCGCCCCCAGGCTTCTCCAAGAAATACCCTTGCTCCAGGCCCTCGGCATAGGCGTCGCTGCCCTCGGGAACGTACGGATGGATCCACAGACACGTCCGCACGCCCCTCTCCCGAAGCCGGCGCATCATCTCCTCCGGCTCTGGGAAGGCCTCACGGTCCCACTCGAACGTGGTCCAGGGCCCATCGCCCATCCACCACGGATCGAGGCTGATCACGTCGCAAGGGAAGTCACGCGCTCGCATCTCCTGGATCACACGCTCGACCTCCCCTCGACTGCGATAGCCGCAGCGTGAGATCCAGAAGCCAAAGGACCATTTGGGGGGCACCGGTGCGCGGCCCGTCAGATCGGTATACTGTTTGAGAATATGCTGGAAGGAAGGGCCGTAGATCAGGAAGTAGTCCAGTTGCGCGTCATCGATTTGGACGGAGTAGGAGATGCTCGACTCGCTGCCCATCCTGTAGACGATGGGATACGACGAGTGCACGAAAAGCCCGTAGCCCGCCGTGCTCATGAGGAAGGGCACATTCTTGTAGGACCGATAGCTGCTTACGTTGCCCACATCGACGGTCCACGAGAGATGCTCCTGGCCCCACTTGTTGAGCGGGGTGAACTTCTCACCCAGGCCGTAAAAGGCCTCGCCCGGGGTCACGGCAACGGTTTCGCGCACGTTGACGCGCCCGTCGGCGCCCTCGTGAAAGCCGATGGGGGGAACCTCGTAGCCGCGTCCGTAGGCACGGTCATTGACACGCTGGGCAAAGAAAGGGGCATCCTCACTCTCCAGGTCGTAGACCCGCATCTGCCACGGAGAGCGCGAAAACGCCAGACGGAGCCGTTCGGTCGTCAGCGTGACCTGATCAGGCAGCTCCTCGATCCGGAAACGCGGCACCGGCCATCGATCACGGACCAGGATGTCGCTGGGAACGTGGCGAATGGTCTCCCAATTCGTACGGACCCGGAAGACGTCGGGCTTGATGAAATCTATCCTGAAGTCGACCACTCGCCCAGCGGTCGTCTCGCAGTGGAAGAGGACACCGGTCTCCTGTCGTTCGAGCCCCACCCATCGGCGGAGGATGCGCGACGGCGGGTGGATGTCCTCCACGTCCAAGGGCGCCGTAATAGAGGCCCAGTCAATCGCTCCTGTCATAAACAGCGCGTCCTCCGAAGCTCTATCTTGAACTCGTAGACCGTCCCCTTTCCCGAACCAAGACGGCAGGAACGATCCACCATAAAGATGACACAACTGTCGACGTTCTCGAGGACGTAGCCGATCTCAGAGGCTGAGACCGCTACAGTGACACCAGTATAGCAGATCATACGCGCTTTGTCAAGTATGACTTGAGATTTGAAGCTCAGTTTAACAAAAAGGGACACCTTCGTGCAGTATTGTTTCATGAGAGCTTATTTCGTTAAGTAATAGTTGACAAGCGTGCCCTCCATATGCTATAATGGATTACCAGCAGCTTGCTTTCTGCTTCGCCCGATCGACCTAAGACGCTGCCTATGAGTAGGCAAGGAGTGGCTCGTGGAGCTTGGACGGCGTATCAGAGCACGACGGAAAGAGCTCGGCCTGACTCTGCGCGAACTCGCGAAAGAGGTCGGCCGCACTGCCAGTTTTCTCAGTCAGATCGAGCGTGGGCAGTCCAGCCCCTCCATTGAGTCGCTTCAGAAAATCAGCGACGCCCTGAATGTGCCCATCTTCCACTTCCTTCTGGAGCCCAATGAGAGGAGCCCCGTCGTACGACGCGACCAGCGACTGAAGCTCACCATCCCCAACTCAAGCCTCGCCTACGAGCTTCTGACACCGGATCTCAGCCGGCAGATGGAGGCTTTTCTGATCGAGCGAGAGCCAGGGGAGGAGAAAGCGGTCGAACCGCTGCGTCAGTATACGGAGGAGCTCATGTACGTGCTCCAGGGTCAACTCGAGATTCAGCTCGGCGACGAGGTGTACCATCTAGGGCCCGGGGACAGCATCTACTTCGAGGGGCTCATGCTTCGACGCATCGCCGCCAGGGGTGATGTGACGCTGCGCTTCATCTCTGTGATCACACCGCCGATCTTCTGAGCGTCCACCATGGGGAACAGTAGGCAAGGAGAGACGCCGTGCCCACCATTCACAATCTACGCTCCTTTCTCACCGTACTAGAAGAGGCAGGGCAACTGGTTCGCGTCAGACGTCCGATAGCGCTGAGGCACGAACTCGCCGACGTAGCAGCTGCCCTGGAACGGCGTGCAGGGCCAGCTCCCCTCTTTGAAGACGTCTCCGACAGCCCGTGGCCCATCCTCGCCTCGGCGGTGGCCAATCAGACGCGGGCCGCCCTGGCCTTGGCATGCCGGGAGGGCGAGGTGGCCCAGGTGATGCGGCGAGCCCTCGAGCCAGTCAACGGGGTGCCACCGGTTCAGGTCGACGACGCTCCGTGGAAGCAACACGTCCTCACCGACGACGAGATAGACGTGCGGCAGGTCCCCATTCCGACCCACGCCGCGGGTGACGGGGGCCCGTTCATCACCGGGGGCGTCGTGGTGAGCAAGGACCCGGTGAGCGGGCGGGGCAATCTTTCCTACAACCGCATGCAGGTCAAGAGCCCGCGCAAGCTCGGCTTTAACGTCAATGAATGGCGTCACGTCCACCAGTTTCTCGACGTCCAAGAATCGAAGCAGGAGTCGCTGCCCATCGCTGTCGCTATCGGCCTGGACCCGGCGATTATGATCGCTGCCGGGGCCCGGTATCCCGACGATGAACTGCTCATAGCGGGAGCGATCCGAGGCCAGGGCATTGAGGTCAGCTCTGGCGTCACGGTTGACATAGACATACCCGCCGAGGCGGAGATCGTCATCGAAGGCTACCTGGCGCCCTGCGAGCGGGAGAAGGAGGGGCCTCTGGCCGAGTTCCACGGCTACTTCGGAGAGCTTTGGGAGAGCCCTGTGTTCCACGTCACCGCCGTCTGCTGGCGCGATGATCCCATCTTTCAGACCATCATCCCCGGCTGGAATGAGCACGTCTACTTGGGCAACGTGCTGCCCCGCGAACCTCTTCTCCTCGACTTCGTCGAGCACGTGAGCAAGAATGTCACACGCCTCCACATCCCTCCCTATGGCAGCGGGTTCACAGCCATCGTCGCGATCGACAAGACGAACCCGGGCCAACCCAAGAACGTGGCCATGGCCGCTTTCACGGCCCACGTCAACGTCAAGTGGTGCATCGTGGTGGACTCAGACGTCGACATCTACGACCCGGCCGACGTCATGTGGGCCCTGACCACGCGCGTTGACTGGGATGAGGACATCTTCCTCGTGCCCGGAGCGCAGGGCCACGAGATGGATCCCACAGCTGATGAGCGGGGCGTCCAGACCAAGATCGGCATCGACGCTACCTTCCCAGACGACGGGCGCGACTACAAGGGACGCGTTCGCTACCACGACGTCGACTTGAGCCGCTACCTATAGGACGGGGCAAGCCTCCATGGGTCTCCTGATCGAGCATGGCGCTGTTCTCACGATGGACGAACAGAACACCGTCCACACGCCCGGTTGGGTCTGGGTGGAGGGTGACCGCATTGGCGCCATTGGCGCCGGTGCGCCACCGGCCGAGCTAGCCCCCCACGCCGAACGGACCCTCGACGCGACCCACATGGCTGTGCTTCCAGGCCTGGTCAACGCGCACACCCACCTCTCACAGACGTTCATGCGAGGGCTGGCGGACGACAAACCTCTCCTCGATTGGCTCAGCCAGGCGATGTGGCCGGTCCAGGCCGCTATGACACCGGAGGACGTCAGCCTGGCCGCCCGGCTTGGGCTGGTGGAGAACCTCCGTTCTGGTGTGACGGGGGTGGTCCAACACCATAAGATCGTCACGTCGCCGGAGCACGTCGATGCTGCTGCCGAGGCCGCCGAGGCAGTCGGCCTGCGCCTGCTCCTCGCCCGCGGCTGGGTCGACGTCGGAGACGCCGCCGAATCCCCGGACGCCATTGTCTCTGAGATGACCCACCTGCGCGACCGTTGGCACGGTGCCGCGCAGGGTCGCATCAGCGTCGGATTCGGCCCCCTGGCTCCCTGGCGCTGCTCCGACCTCACCATGCGCCGCACGCTCACCCTCAGCCGGGCATGGGGCCTGCCTACCCACATCCACGCGGCCGAAAGCCGCGATGAGATCGACATGTTGCGCCACCGGACGGGCATGCGTCACATCGAGTGGCTCGATTCGCTGGGCGCGCTGGGGCCGGACGTGCAGCTCGTCCATTGCGTCTGGGTGGACGAGGCCGAGTTGAACCGCATAGCCGAGAGCCGTTCGTTGGTGATCCACTGCCCCGTGAGCAACATGTATCTGGCATCCGGCGTGGCACCGCTGCGGGCCATGCTCGATCGCTCGATCCCCGTCGCCTTGGGCACCGATGGGCCGGCGTCCCACAACTCGCAAGACCTGCTCGCGACGGTCAAGGTGGCAGCCTTGCTGGCGAAGGTGAGCACCGGCACCCCCACTGCACTCTCCACCAGAGAAGCCCTCCGCACAGTCGCCGCAATGGGAGGACGGCTTTTTGGTCGAGAGGACCTGGGCTCCATCGCGCCGGGCGCCAAGGCGGATATCGCCGTTGTCGATCTGGACAAGGCCCATTGTATGCCGGTTCACCGCCCGGAGAGCGCACTGGTCTATAACGCCGTGGGCCCGGACGTGCACTATGTCATCGTCGATGGTCACCTGCTGCTCGATGAGGGGCAAGTGACCGTCTTGGATGAGGCATCGCTGCGCGCCGAGTGCCGCGAGGCCGCCCGCCATCTGCTCTCTCGCGCTGGCGTTGCCTGACGAAGTTGAAGGGAAAAAAGGAGGTCCTTGGTGAATCTCGACGGAAGCGTTGTGTTCATCACCGGAGCAGCGGAACGCGTGGGACGCGTCGTCGCCCTCACCTTGGCGGAGCGAGGCGCCCACGTGGCGTTCAGCTACTTCGACCCATCCGAACCCTGGCAGTCGACGCTCGATGCTATCGAGGCTGAGGGCGTGCAGGGCATGGCGCTCCCGCTGGACGTTCGTGAGCCGGGGCGCCCGGCGGCCTGCGTCGAGAGGGTGATCGAGGAATTCGGCCGCATCGATGTCCTGGTGAACAACGCCTCGATCTGGCTCTCATCGCCCTTCTTGGATATCACGAGGGATGCCTGGGAGGCAGAGCTCTCGGTCAATCTCACGGGACCCTTCCTCTGCTCGCAGGCAGTGGCGCCTCACATGCTGCGCCAGGCGTCTGGGTTGATCATCAACATCACCGATCTATCTGCGTTCCAAACCTGGTCTGGCTACGCGCACCACGCCGCGAGCAAGGCGGGGCTCGTGGCGCTGACCCGGGTCATGGCGGCGGAGTTAGCCCCCCACGTCCGCGTCAACGCCATCGCTCCGGGCACCGTTCTGCTGCCGGAGGGCGCCAGCGAGGAGAAGCTGCACTGGGCGACAGAGAACTCGCTGCTCAAGCGCATTGGCAAGCCCGAGAACGTAGCCGACACGGTCGTCTTCTTGGCGGAGATGGATTTCGCCACCGGGGCCGTCTACTTCGTCGACGGCGGGCGGGCGTTGGTCTGACATCGAAGGTGGCAACCCACCCTAGAATCCTAGTCCAAGACCGCCCCCGAGGCGAGGGTCCCCGAGTATACATACTCATATGCGATTGCCCTGAATACCCATCAGGGCAATCGCATTTGGAGGATTGGGTCGACTGTGGGCTGCTTGCTGCGCCCCT
>CAZEQC010000073.1:0-17110 GCA_964514285.1 uncultured Anaerolineales bacterium
CGCTACTTCAACGTCTTCGGCCCGCGGCAGGACCCCACGTCCCAATACGCCGCCGTGATCCCCAACTTCGTCACCGCGATGCTCCGGGGAGCCCCCCCCACCATCTACGGCGACGGCGAGCAATCGCGCGACTTCGTCTACGTAGCGAACGTGGTGGAGGCCAATCTCAAGGCGGCGAACCGCCGGGCCGCCTCCGCATCGCCAACCTCTGGTGGAATCTTCAACATCGGCGCCGGCCAGCGCTACACGCTGCTCCACCTGGTCGAGGTGCTCAACGACATCCTGGGCACCGACATCGCCCCCGTCCACACCCCTCCCCGCCCCGGCGACATCCGCCACTCCGTGGCCGACATCGGTGCCGCGCAGGAGATCCTGGGCTACCAACCGCAGGTCAGCTTCCGTCAGGGGTTGGAGCGAACGGTAGACTGGTACAAGAGTCACCTCTAGACCCAGAATGCAGACACCACTCAACTTGCTCGCAGCGGATCCCTGTTTGGGCCTTCTGGCGCTCCGCAGGAGCGCAGGAGAGAGCTTCCGAGGCCGCTACGGGTGTAGCTGCTGCAGCAGGCCTTCTCTCGAAGAACCGCCATACCCCCTCCGCCTTCGGCGGCCGTCGGATGACGCATCCGACGGGCACAGGCGTTAGGCCTCTCTCCTCAGCTCCCCTGCTCCTCCGCCCCTCCGCTCCCCCGCGGCCGTTTCATTTGCCTTTTGAGACCGGCTCCATTATAATGCCCAAAATGAACAAGATCGATCAATTCGAGACCATGGCGGAACGGCTCGTGGAGGGGACCTTCGCTCGTCTGTTCGCCGGTCGCATCTCGCCCATGAAGATCGCTCTTCATTTGGAGAGAGCTATAGAGGAACACCAGGTATGCGTACCGGGCGAGGCAGCGCAGGCCCCCACCGAGTATTGGATCTACCTCCACCCCAAGGACTTCCAGGCCCTGGCGGCGCAGAACGCGCAAGACCAGGAGAGCGTATCCCCCGAGCAGGCGTTGGCCCGTCACATCACCGCGCTGATCGACGACACCGACCTGGCGCTCCAGTCCCCGCCCGTCGTCCACATTCAGGCCGACGAGGACGTACCCCCCCGCGACGTCCGCGTGGAGGCACGCTGGATTCGACCGGAGTCCGACGTCGATCCCACCCGCCAGATGGCGAAGGAGGACCTTGAGGAGGAGGCCCCCGCTCCTCGAGAGGGGCCGCGGGGCCGTCCCTTTCTCATCTTGGACGGCGAGCGCCACGTCAACCTCAACCAGCCCACGATCTCCATCGGCCGCGCTCTGGATAACGACGTGATCATCGAGAATCCCCGCGTCTCCCGCCACCACGCTCAGATCCGCCAGCGCTACGGCCACATGGTCCTCTACGACCTCGATAGCTCCGGCGGCACCCAGATCAACGGCTACCCGGTCGAGGAGTGCGTGCTCCATTCCGGGGACGTGATCTCCTTCGCCAGCACCGAGGTCATCTACGGCGAGGATCCGCCCACGCCCATCCCCCTCCCCGACGACGAGGAGACCCCGGCCCTGGCCAAAGCCGAGACAGACGCCGAGGCCACGCCCAGGGGTTGACCCCGAGGGCAGCATGGACGTCCTGCTCCTCATCTTGCGCCTCACCCTGGCCGGCCTGCTCTATGCCTTCCTGGGTGCGGTTCTGCTTATGCTGTGGCGGGACCTCCGGGGAACGGAGAGTAGGAAGAGGATAGCCCGGCCAGGCGGCCGTCTGGTCGTGGTGGAGGCGCCCGATCAGCAGGAGGACGCCCTGGCTGGCAGCACCTTTTCGCTCCAACCCGTGACCTCCATCGGGCGTTCGCCGACCAACACCGTCGTCATCGCCGATACCTACGCCTCATCTCAGCACGCCCTGCTCACCTGGCGGGAGGGCCACTGGTGGCTCCAGGATCGAGACAGCCGCAACGGCACCCGGCTCAACGGCGAGCCTGTCGAGGGCCCGGTGATCGTCGCCACCGGGGATCTGATCAGCTTGGGGCAGACGAAGCTTAGGCTGGAGGTCGACGACGTCTGACTCTGTAGTAACGACTTCAGTCGTTCGACCAGATCTCCGGCAAACGGCTAAAGCCGTTACTACAAAGGTCACGACAGGCGCTCACTAATCCGAGAAAGCGAGGTGACGGAATGCATCTGGGACTCGACGGCAAGATCGCCCTGGTGACCGCCTCGAGCCGCGGGCTCGGGCGGGCCGTGGCCCTCCGCCTGGCTCAGGAGGGCGCCCACGTCGCCATCTGCGCCCGCGGGGAGGAGGCCTTGAGCGAGACCGCGCAGGCCATCCGCCAGGCCACGGGCCAGCGCGTTCTGGCCATCCCGGCCGATGTCTCCCACCCGGCGGCGGCCGATCAGCTGGTCGAAGCCACTCTGAAGACGTTTGACCGGCTCGACATCCTGGTCACCAACGCCGGTGGCCCCCCTCCCGGCCTCTTCCTCGACTTCACGCCGCAGGACTGGGAGGACGCCGCCCAGCTGACGCTGATGAGCGCGGTGCGCCTCTGCTATGCCGCCGCGCCGGTGATGAAGGACCAGGGCGCAGGATCGATCCTGGCCATGACGTCCATCACGGTCAAGCAGCCCCTGCCCAACCTGGTGCTCTCCAACAGCCTCCGCCTGGGGGTGACCGGGCTGATCAAGACGCTGGCCGACGAGCTAGCCCCCTTCGGCGTCCGGGCCAACGCCATCTGCCCGGGGTGGACGCGTACCGCCCGCGTGGAACAGCTGCTGGAGGACCGCGCGCAGCGCAACGATACCACAACGGAGGACGAGGCCGCGAAGATCACGGCCGACATCCCCATAGGTCGCATGGGCACGCCGGAGGAGTTCGCCGCAGCAGCGGCCTTCCTCGTCTCCGACGCCGCGTCCTACATCAACGGCGTCAGCCTGCTAGTCGACGGAGGAATGGCCCGAGGGATGACGTGAGAGACGACGGCCACCACCGCTCCTCCAGCCCCGCGAGCTCGGCCGACCGTTGGGAAACCTTTCCGCTCGATCGCGCCGACTGGCCCTGGCTGGCCGGGACGCTCCTGGTCGGCGTGCTGGTACTGACGGGCTTCGCTCTCCACGCCCACCGGGTGACGAACGGTCATGGCGGCGTCCCCCTCGACGACGCCTGGATCCACTTCCAGTTCGCACGCAACCTGGCCCGCGGCGACGGCTTCGCCTTCAACCCGGGCCAGCCCACGGCCGGATCCACCGCCCCTCTATGGACGTTGCTCCTGGCCGGCGTCTACGCCGCGGGCGGGCGCTTTCCCCTGGCCGGACAGATCCTCAGCGCTGTCTCCTTCCTGGTCACGCTGGCCGCCACCTACCGGCTGACCAAGGCCATCACGGGCCGGCGCTGGGCCGCCGGGCTGGCCGCAGCGGTGGCCGCCGTCAATGGGCGCCTGGCCTGGGCGGGTCTCTCGGCGCTGGAGACCCCCTTGTTCGCCGCCTTGAGCCTGATAGCCATCGGCAGCCACGTGACCCAGGTTAAGAGCGATCGCTACCCCCCGCAGACGGCGGCCCTCTTCGGGCTGGCCACGCTCACCCGTCCCGAGGGCCTCCTGCTCTTCGCCCTCTCAATGGTCGATTTCGCTCTCCGCAGCACACGGCAGCAGCCGGCGTCCGAATCACGCGCCCCGTCACAGGGATTCCCCCCGACGCTCTACGTCTCACGCCTTGCATCCGGCGTCCTCCCCGCCGTCGCTGTCTTCGCCGTCCTCGTCCTTCCCTACACCCTCTTCTCCCTCGCCACAGCGGGGCACCCCCTCCCCAACACCTTCAGCGCCAAGACGACCTTCAACTTCCGCCCCGACCTGGCCTTTCTGAGCCTCGCCTCTCGGTATCTGATCCTGGACAATCCTCTTCTCCTCCCCTTCGTCCTGCTGGGCGTCGGCGCCCTCATCCAACGAGCTCGGCTTCTGAGCGTCTGGAGCGTGGGCCTGCCGCTGGTCTACGCCTTTCTGCACGCCACGCTCTATCAGCACGGTCGCTACCTGATCCCCCTCATCCCCTGCAACGCCGTTCTCGGGGTCGCCGGCCTGCTGGCGGCTCGCAGGCTCGCCCTGCGGCGCAACTGGCGCTGGCACGGTTCGGCGGCGACGCTGCTGCTCCTGGTCGCCGCGCTCGCCATCGGCGGCACCGCCTGGCGCCTCCCGACCACAGCCCGTCTCTACGCCCAGGACGTGCAGAACATCAACCAGATGCACGTCGCTATCGGGCAGTGGGTGGCAGAGCAGACCCCGGCGGAGGCCCTGCTGGCGCTGAACGACATCGGGGCCATCACCTACGTCTCACAGCGGAGGATCGTCGATCTGGCCGGCCTGGTGACGCCCCAGGTCATTCCCCTGCTGCGCGCGCCGGACACGACGTCTCGGCTCGTCGCCTTCATGGCCGATCGAGGGGTCGACTACGTGATCATCTTCCCCACCTGGTTCCCGGGCCTGGCGGAGCGTGACGACCTTCTGGAGCCGGTTCATCGCGTGACCCTGGAGCAGAGAACGATCACCGGGGGGAAGACGATGGTCGTCTACCGCGCCCACTGGTCCGGGCAGAGGCACTGAAGTGCCTACTACGAGTCTCCCCCGGTCCTAAGAACCTCTCGCAGGCCTACAAGCCTCTCGTAGTAACGACTTCAGTCGTTATCCCTCTACGTCCTCCAGCACGCGCGCGACGCTCTCCGCAATGGCCCCGATGCGCACCGGCCGCACCAGATACGCCGCGCACCGCTCCCGCAGGCCATCAAACGCCTCGCGCCTCAGCCGGCTGACGACCAGCACCAGCGGCACCTCCCGCTTCGCCTCCAGCAGACGCCACACGTCCTCCTGCTCGACGCGCCGGCCCGCGTCCACCACCATCACCACTGGGTCCACCGCAGCGAGCTTGATCAAACCCAGCGCCTCGTCCACGCTCGCCGCCGAGACGATTTCCCGCGCCACGCGCTCGCCCAGCTCCGCCGCCAGCAGCGCGCGCGTCTGCCATCGGGCCGAGATCAGCAGAATCGGATCCCTTTTCGCTCTATGCATGGTTGGTCCAGTATAGCAGCCAGTGGTCGGAGCTGCAAGCATCCCGTGCCAACGGTTGAAACCGTCGGCTGACACCACAAAGTGCGTTAAAACGCACTGGAGCCCCGCTTTCGGACCATCGAACCTGTTTCAACAGGTTTCCCGTGACAGCCGTCGGATTCATCCGATCGGCTGCTTGTTAGTGCACCCTCCGAGCCGTGTACGCTTGCATCTGCTCCGTCTGAGAGTATAATCAGTGGTCAAGCACGTTTGAGCTTCTAGGGAGGAGTCGTCAGGTTCATGCTACGAGGGTTGATCAGCAAGCTCGTTGGTAACAGCAACCAACAGGAGATTGCTCGCCTGCAACAGAACGTCGAGCGCATCAACGCGCTCGAATCAGATTTCGAGGCGCTCAGTGACGCCGAGCTGCGCAGCAAGACCGAGGCCCTGCGTCAACGGCTGGAACGAGGAGAGACGCTGGATGACGTGTTGATCGAGGCCTTCGCCGCGGTGCGCGAGGCGGCCAAGCGCACCATCGGCCTCCGCCACTACGACGTGCAGCTGATCGGCGGCATTGTGCTACACGAAGGTAAGATCGCCGAGATGAAGACGGGTGAGGGCAAAACCTTGGCCGCCACCGCCCCCCTCTATCTGAACGCTCTGAGTGGCCAGGGCGCCCACCTCGTCACGCCCAACGACTACCTCTCCAAGGTCGGCGTGCAGTGGATGGGGCCCATCTACCGCGCACTGGGCCTTTCGGTGGGCGTGATTCAATCGGCCGCCGCCAATCCCGATAAGGGCTCCTTCCTCTTCGATCCGGACTACGCCTCGGAGGACGACCGCTTCCTCGGTCTCCGTCCGGTCTCCCGCCGGGAGGCCTACCGGGCCGACGTCACCTATGGGACCAACAACGAGTTCGGTTTCGACTACCTGCGGGACAACATGGTCCGAGACCTCAGCGAGCGGGTACAGCGCGGCTTCCATTACGCCATCATCGACGAGGTCGACAACATCCTCATCGACGAGGCCCGCACGCCCCTCATCATCTCCGGACCGGCCGAGGAGCCCTCGCATCTCTACAGCAGCTTCGCCAGGATCGTGCGTCAGCTGGCGCCGAGCAGCCAGAGCAGCGTCGAGCAAGAGGCCCCCGACGGGGACTACGTGCTGGACGCGAGGACGAAGACCGTCACCCTCACCGAGCAGGGCGTGGAGAAGGTCGAGACCATGGTGCCCAAGGTCAAACGGGACGAGAGCATCTACGACCCTGAGCACGCCCATATGTTGCCCTACCTGGACAACGCGCTCCGTGCGAACGTGACTTACAAGCGCGACAAGGACTACATCGTCAAAGACGGCGAGGTGATCATCGTCGACGACTTCACCGGCCGATTGATGTACGGTCGACGCTTCTCGGAGGGGCTCCATCAGGCTATCGAGGCGAAGGAAAACGTGCCGGTCCAGCGGGAGAGCCTCACCTACGCCACCATCACCTTCCAGAACTACTTCCGGATGTACGATAAGCTGGCCGGTATGACCGGCACCGCCAAGACCGAGGAGGAGGAGTTCCAGAAGATCTACGACATGGACGTCGTCGTCCTCCCCACCAACGTCAAGTACCGGGCCACGTACGAGGATCTGGAGACCCGTCAGCGCCGGGCCAGCGAGCTGGAGGAGGTCAGATTCGCCGGCGTGTTGAACGGGCGCATAGGCACAGAGGTGACCACCTATGAGCCTCAGGATGGCGTCGGGCGTCGATTCTTCAAGCGGCTCGACCTTCAGGACGTCATCTACGCCAACCAGCGGGCCAAGTTCCGGGCCGTGGTCCAGGAGATCGCGCAACTCCACGAGGCGGAACGCCCCGTGCTGGTGGGCACCGTGGCGATCGAGACCTCAGAGCGACTGTCTCGCATGCTTAAGCGCCGCGGCATCCCACATCAAGTGCTCAACGCCAAACACCACGAGCAGGAGGCCGTGATCATCGCGCAGGCCGGTCAACCCGGCGCCGTCACCATCGCCACCAACATGGCAGGGCGTGGTGTGGACATCAAGCTCGGGGGCGATCCTGAGGGCGTCGCGCGCCAGCAGTTGCGCCAGGAGGGCTACGATCTGACCGAGATCGACCAGTCGGCCTGGAAGCGAGCGGGCGAGCTGCTCCGCAGCGGCGAGGACGCGACCCAGGTCTACGATGAACCGTGGATCGAGGTGCTCGCCGACGCCGTGGCCGACTGTGCCACCGACCGAGAACGGGTTGTGGAGCTTGGCGGTCTCCACGTCCTGGGCACGGAGCGCCACGAGGCACGGCGCATCGACAATCAGCTGCGCGGCCGTTCCGGCCGCCAGGGCGACCCTGGCTCGTCGCGGTTCTACATCTCGCTGGAGGATGAGCTGATGCATCGCTTCGGCGGCGAGCGGGTCAAGACGATGATGGATCGCCTCGGCGTGGAGGAGGACATTCCTCTGGAACACGCCTGGCTGGATAGATCCATCGAATCCGCTCAGCAGCGGGTCGAGGGCTACAACTTCGACATCCGCAAGCACGTCCTGGAATACGACGACGTGGTCAACAAGCAGCGCGAGGTGATCTACGATCAACGTCGGCAGGTGTTGGAGGCCGACGATCTGCGGGATCAGGTGCTCCGTATGGTGCGCGATGAGGTCCACAGCGTCGTGGAAGCCCACACTCCCGGCCCCTACCCCGAGGAGTGGGATCTGAGAGGACTACAGGGGGAGCTGCGGACCTTCTTTCCGCTCTCCTCGGACGCCGATTTCCAGCGGTGGGCGGAGCTCTCGCCCCCGGAGATCGAGCAGGAGCTCTTCGAGATCGCCGAAACCGCCTACGAGCGCATCAACCACGCCGTGGGACAGCAGGTCTACAAGCAGGCTGTGCGCGAGGACGTCTCTCTGCAGGCCCTGGCGGAAAGCACGGATCCGGCGCAGCAGAAGGTCTATCAACGGGTCGTGGAGCAGCTGGGTGGCGAGCCGTCGGACGCGCAGGCAGCCCGGTCGCTGTATCAGCTGCCGGAGGAGATGCAGGCTACCGTTGAAGAGGCTTTCATCGACACCTACCGTCTCTTCCGCGATCGCCGTCTGATGCTCCAGGCCGTCGACAGCCTCTGGGTACGCCACCTCACCAGCCTGGGGGACCTGCGGGAAGGCATTGGCCTGCGGGCCTACGGCCAGCAGAACCCTTTGGTAGCCTACCGCAAGGAAGCGCACGAGATGTACCAGAGCCTCCTGGCGCGCATTCAGCGCCGCGTGGCGCGGTCGGTCTACCTGCTTCCCCAGGCTCTGGCGGCTCGGCCAAGACAGCAGACGTTGCGCACGCAGCTGGATGAGCGAAGCCAACGAGGCTCGAGACCAGCGACGGGACAGACCGCACGTCGATCTGGCGCACGTGCCGAGGCAGAGCCGGTGACAGCCCAAGAGGTGCGACCAGATTGTGACCTGGGACGTAACGACCCCTGTTGGTGCGGCAGCGGGAAGAAGTACAAGTACTGTCACATGCGAAAAGATCAACAGGCGAGGCGCCAACGCGCTACCGCCGCAAGATAGCCCTGAAGGAACCCGTGATGGGAGAAGTGGGCCGCGTGACGTGGACGGGGAGGAGAGATATGGATGAGGTAGCAATGAACCTGACCGGTCGGCTCATGGCCGATATGGACCCCCGCTTGCTCGAGTTCCTGCGAGCGAAGATCGACTCATTTGTTAAGTGGGATCTCATCCGCTTCTTTCACGACAATCCCTACACGACGGACACAGCCCGGAACATCGCGCGGTACGCGGGACGCAGCGTCGAGACGATCCGCAAGGATCTGGCCGATCTGGCGAGGAGCGGCGTGCTGGATGAGACCCAGCTCGGTGATATGACTGTCTACTCGCTGAGCAGAGACCCCGAGATCAGAGAGCTTATGGAGAAGTTCGTGGAGGCATCAGCCGATCGGCAGTTCCGAGTCAAGGCGATCTACCACATCATCCGTGGCACCCCCGGGTAGCTCCGAGGTTATCGACATCCGTGATGGGCAGCGCGAGGGGAGAGTTTCGATGAAGCGAGTGAAGACAGGCATTCCCGGGCTCGACGATATGTTGCTTGGCGGCCTGGTGCCCCAGACGGCCAACATGATCGAAGGGGCGCCAGGGACCGGCAAGACGACGCTCGGCATGCAGTTCATCTATCACGGTATTGTGGCCCACGGCGAACCCGGCCTCATTCTCACCTTTGAGGAGTTCCCAGAGCAGTACTACCGAGATGCAGCAAGCTTCGGATGGGATTTCCGCCAGCTGGAGCGCGACAACCAGCTACGCGTGGTGATGACCAGCCCAGAGGTGAGCAAGGCCGGTCTGGAGGAGGTCGGAGGCAGAATCGAGCGAATGATACACGAGATCAACGCCCGGCGGATTCTCGTCGACAGCCTCTCCCATTTTGAACGCATCAGCGACAGACCAGCGGACCTGCGTCAGACCGCCTACGGCTTCGTCAACAGCCTGAAACGCGAGGGGCTGACGGCCGTGCTCACCCGGGAGAGCACGGCGCTGCTCGGCGATCCCCAGGGCACAGAGGACGATTTTGCCTTCATGGTCGACACCTACCTCCTGCTTCGGTACGTAGAGATCGAGAGTGCCGTGCACAAGGCCTTGCTCGTATTGAAGATGCGGGGCAGCGACCACGACAAGGGTATTCGCCGGTTCGAGATCACGTCGCGCGGCCTGGAGGTCTATGCGCCCTTCGAAGGAAGGGAAGGCATTATGAGCGGCAGTCCACGGCGCATGGTCGATTCCTTCGTCGAAGCCTTCGTCCATCGCTGAGGATAGCACAGTACGTGTAAGGCGGTCTGAGGCTGCAGGATGCGGATATCTCAGGCCAACGAGCACCGTCAAGAAGGCACACCCCATGCTTCTGCAAATCGCTAAGTGGGTTCTTACTGTCTATTCGTGGCTTGTGGTTGGCGCGCTGCTGTACTTCCTGTGGCGTATCGCCAGTTTCTACGCAAACGCCTCCGGGCAGCGTGTCGGCCATCGATTTCTCCTGCTTCCTGGCGCACTGTTGGCCGCCGGGGTCGTCTGGTATCTCCAATACGACCGTGACTTCGTCGGACAGCCTACCGCGGATCTACTGCTCTTTGGAGGGGGTATCCTGCTCTTCTTCTTCAGCGGACGCCTGCAGAAGTTGATGACCGGGGAGTAGTCCATGTACGTCATCACGACCGCTTTGGGTCCCTTTGGCCTGGCCGCCGTCGTCTACCTGGGACTCCTCCTATCCACGCTGAGCGAACGGTTGAACGCCGTGGCGAAGAAGAAACGGTATCACCACTGGTTCCAGGTTGCCAACAGCCTGATCGCCCTCGCGGCGATGAGCCAGGTGATCCGCAGCGCCGCCAGTCTGGCGCCAGAGTGCGCACTCCCCACCCTCCTGGAACCTTGGTTCGCCCTGGTGACCTTTCACATCCCTCTGGCCTTGGGGGCGACCGGCGATCTTGTGCTCGTGTGGTACTACTGGGGTTGGATCCTGAAAGAGAAGCCCACACAATGACGCGACACGACAGTTAGATGGCTCCCTCCTCACCCCCTGCAGGGCGGGGTTCCATGCCTTTGTTGCATCCCGGCAGGTATGGAAACCTGCCCTATACAGATGCCGGTATGGATGATCGATTATCAACGACTGTGGGGCGCACTCCCACACCTGCCGAACCGGCTGACGGCGACCAGATGCCCCTGCGCGCTTTGCCGAAGATAGATCTCCACCGCCACCTGGAGGGCTCGCTGCGCCTCCGAACTCTGGCGGAGATCGCTGAGGAGAATGGAATCGATCTCCCCAGCTATTCGATCGAAGACCTGCGCCCCTTCGCCACGGTGACGGACGAGGAACCCGACTTCCATCGTTTTCTCGCCAAGTTCGCCTTTCTCAGACGTTTCTATCCCACTCAAGAGGCGGTGGAACGCGTGGCCTATGAAGCCGTGGATGATGCCGCGGAGGACAACGTCAAGTATCTAGAGCTTCGTTTCAACCCCGTCGCCCTGGCCCGCGCCCAGGGCTTCCCGCTGGAGGCAGTGACCAGCTGGGTTTGCGAGGCCGTCGAAGAGGCCCAACGCGAACGCGACATCAAGACCAATCTCATCATCCAGATCGGGCGAGACGAGGATCTCAAGACCGCCTGGGAGCTGGCCGAGGTCGCGCTGGCCCATCGCCACCAAGGCATTGTCGGGCTGGACCTGGCCGGCGACGAGAAACGGTACCCGGCCCGGCCTTTCGCCGACGTCTTCCGCCACGCCAAGAGCGAGGGCCTACACGTGACGATCCATGCCGGCGAGGTCGGTGGCCCAGAGAACGTGGAGGAAGCGGTGCAAAGGTTGGGAGCTGAACGCGTGGGCCATGGCGTGCGGTCCGTGGAGGATGGGCGAGTCGTGAAGCTTCTCCGAGAGAGGAACGTGACCCTTGAGGTCTGCCCCACCAGCAACATCCAGACGGGCCTCGTGGAGCGATTCTGGCACCATCCCTTGCCGGAGTTGCTGGCGCTCGATATCCCCGTATCCATCAACACCGACGACCCCAGCGTCAGCGACACCACCTTGACGGATGAATACCACCTCGTCATGTCGGCCATGAGAGTGAGCCTGGATCAGATCAAACGCTCCATCGTGACCGCGGCCGAGGCATCCTTCCAACCCGCCAACGATCGCCAGCAGTTGGTATCGTGGTTTAGACAACGCCTGAATGTAAGCCATCTTTGAACGTCATCGACAGACATCCCATCGTGAGGAGAGGTAAGTGAGTGAGTTGACCCGTGATCAGATAGCGTCCCTGGTGCAAGAGGGAATCAGCACCGCGCAAGAGGAGGGCAAACTGCCCCCCTTCGAGATGCCAGATGTCCGCGTGGAACGTCCCCGCCAGGACGAGCACGGAGACTATGCCACACCGGTCTGCCTGCAGCTGGCCGGAGCGGCCAAGATGGCACCCCGCGCCATCGCCACGCGCATCGTCGAGCATCTCCCCGAAGCCCCCTTCGTTGGGGAGGTTGAGGTCGCCGGGCCCGGATACATCGACTTCACCCTGGATGCCTCCTGGCTGGCGGCGCAGGTGGAGACAATCCTCGAGACCGACGAACGATGGGGCCAGATCGACCTGGGCCAGGGACGACGAATCCAGGTCGAGTTCGTCAGTGCCAACCCCACCGGCCCGATCACCGTCGGTTCGACGCGGAACGCCGTCATCGGTGACGCCCTCTCCAGCGTGCTGACGGCTGCGGGCTTCGACGTGGAACGCGAATACTACGTCAACGACGCCGGCTCCCAGGTGCGGAAGTTCGGCGAGAGCCTCTACGCCCGCTATGCCCACGCCCTGGGAGAGGAGGTGCCCTTCCCCGAGGACGGCTATCACGGCGACTATGTGGTGAAGATGGCCCAGGACATCGCCCGGCAGCACAGCGATCGCTACCTCCAGATGGATCGACGGGAAGCTGTGAAGGCACTGGGAGAGCTCGGCATCGAGCGGGTCCTCGAGCGGGTCCGGAAGGATCTGCGCCAGCTGCGCGTCGTCTTCGACACCTGGTTCCACGAGAGGACCCTCTACGAATCCGGACTCTTCGACCAGGTGATGGAGAGACTGCGGGAGAAGGGCTACATCACGGAGCGCGAGGACGCGGTCTGGTTCACCTCCCCGGACCTGGAGGACGACGCCGTCGTCATCCGCTCCCCCCAGGTCATCCCCAATCCCGAGGAGCGCCCCACCTACCTCGCCTCGGACCTCGCCTACGCCTGGAACAAGCTGGTCGAACGAGGCTTCGATCGCGCCATCTACGTCTGGGGAGCGGACCACCACGGCGACGTCCCTCGCGTCAAGGCCGGGGCCAAGGCCCTGGGCCTCGACCCCGACCGCCTGGAGATCATCCTCTACCAGATGGTCAACCTGAAGCGGGGTGACGAGGACGTCCGGATGTCAAAGCGCGCTGGCGAGTTCGTGACGCTGCGCGAGATGATCGACGAGGTGGGCCCGGATCCTATCCGCTTCCTCCTCCTGACGCGCACCGTGGACGCCACCATCGATTTCGACCTCGAGCTGGCGGTCGAGGAATCGGAGAAGAACCCCGTCTACTACGTCCAGTATGCCCACGCCCGGATATGCAGCATCCTCCGCTACGCCGCCGAGCAGGGCTGGGACGCCCAGGAAGACGGTGACGTCTCCATACTCACCCACGAGAGCGAGCAAGATCTTATCCGTAAGATGTTGGAGCTGCCGGAGGTGGTGGCCCACGCAGCGGAGCAGCGCGCACCGCACCGACTCACGTTCTACGCCAAGGAGCTCGCCTCGACGTTCCACACCTTCTATCGGGACTGCCGCGTCGTGGCTGAGGAAGCGCCAGAGCGGACGCGGGCCCGCCTCATGCTGGTGCGGGCCGCCCAGCTGACGCTGGCCCGATCGCTGGGCCTCCTCGGCGTCACGGCACCCGAGCGTATGTAGGCCGCCCGCGCGGATCGTCTGACCGCGCGAGGGGCTCCAACACCAAGTCGAGGATGAGGAGCAGAGCTGAATGGGACTGAAAGCCGATCATTGGATTCGAAAGAAGGCCTTGGAGGACGGTATCATCGAGCCCTTCGTCGATGGCCAGGTGCGCGACGGCGTCATCTCGTACGGCCTCTCCTCCTACGGCTACGACATCCGGGTGGCCGATGAGTTTAAGATCTTCCAGCCGGAGATCACGGCATCCAAGCTCTCCGACGTACAGTGCGCCTACGTGGCCGGCCTCCTGGACGCCGAGGGAGATATCGGGTACGAAGCGTCGGAGACCACCGGTAGAGCAACCCTGGCCCTCCATATTGGCAGCTGTAACCGTCAGCTGCTGGAGGGGGTCCGGGCCACCCTGGGCACCGGCGAGCTCCATAACGCCGGCGACGGAAAGGTTAACCTAGTCGTCTACAAGGCAGCCGACGTTCAGTATATTCTCTCTCAGGTCATGCCCTACCTGACGTGCCGCCGCGACGCGGCCTCACGAGCCTTGGCGGAATTGAAGTCCAACAAATCGATCGTCGTCGATCCCAAGGCCTTCGACGCCAATTCCTTCATCGATTTCAAGGGCGACGTCTGCATCATTCCTCCTAACTCCTTCGCTCTGGGACGCACCGTCGAGTATTTCCGCATCCCCAGAAGCGTCTTGACCATCTGCGTGGGTAAGAGCTCCTACGCTCGTTGCGGCATCATCGTCAACGTCACACCTTTTGAGCCAGAGTGGGAGGGTTACGTGACCCTGGAGATCAGTAACACAACGCCCCTGCCGGCCAAGATCTACGCCAACGAAGGTATCGCGCAGGTCCTCTTCTTCCAGGGCGACGAGACCTGTGAGGTGTCCTATGCCGACAAAAAGGGGAAATACCAGCGCCAGCAGTCCATCGTCTTGCCGCGCCTCTGACGTTGACGAGGTCAGCATTCCTAAGTATAATAGTTGGTTAGCGTGGGCGACTAGCTCAGTTGGTCAGAGCGCCTCCCTTACAAGGAGGAGGTCAGGGGTTCGAGTCCCTTGTCGCCCACTCGGGGCCTTCCATCATTCACACACATTCACATATACACAAACCTATCCACAAAAAAGGAGCTTAACGATGAAACTGGATTCGGAAGCACGCTATGCTGAGAGTCACGAATGGGCCCGCTGGGACGGTGAGGAGATCGTCTGTGGCATCACCGACCACGCGCAGGAGACACTCTCCGACGTCGTCTACATCGAGCTGCCGATGGTGGGGGATGTCTTCGACGCCTCCGAGCCATACGGCATCGTCGAGTCGGTGAAAGCAGCCTCCGACGTCTACGTGCCGGTGGGCGGCGAGGTGGTCGCCGTCAACGAGGAGCTGGAGGCCGCGCCGGAGCTGGTCAACCAGGATCCCTACGGTGACGGTTGGATGATTCGCCTCGAGCCCTCGGACCCCGACGAGTTCGAGGACCTGATGGACGCCGATGAGTACGAGGCGTTCGTAGCGGAAGAGGAGGGATAGCCCTCGACGCTTGACGCGCACGACGGGACGGCGCTAAGACGCCGTCTTGCGCTTCACGCTCCAGAGGTAACTTATGCCATATATCCCTCACAGCGACGCCGACCGAAAGGCGATGCTGGAGACGATCGGCGTCCCATCGCTCGAAGACCTCTTCGAGGACATACCCGAGACCGCTCAGTTTCCCGATCTCGACCTGCCCGCAGCGCTCTCTGAGATCGGAGCGCGCTGGGAGCTGGGGTCCCTCGCGGAGGCGAATCTGACCACAGCAGAGGGGTCCTGCTTCCTGGGAGCAGGCGCCTACCGACACTTCGTACCGGCGGTCGTGGACGCGGTGATCAGCCGCGGAGAGTTCTACACCGCCTACACACCGTATCAGCCGGAGGTGAGCCAAGGAACCCTGCAGGCCATCTTTGAGTATCAGACGATGATCTGCGAGCTCACCGGCATGGACGTCTCCAACGCGTCCCACTACGATGGCGCAACCTCGACGGCCGAGGCGGTTATCACGGCGATCAACATCCACCGCATGCGGCGGAAGAAGGTCCTGCTATCCCGCTTCGTCCATCCGGAGTACCGGCAGGTGGTCCGCAGCTACACGCAGGGCATGGACCTGACCATCCAAGACATCGAGCGGGCAGAGCTGATGGACGAGCTCGATAAAGAGACGGCCTGTGTGGTCGTGCAGTACCCGGACTTCCTGGGCCGCTTCGAGGACCTCAGCGACATGGCCCAGGCGGCGCAGGAGGTCGGCGCCATCTTCATCGTGGTGACCGACCCGGTGGCCCTGGGGCTGCTGAAGCCCCCGGGCGCGTTCGGCGCCGACATCGTGACCGGCGAGGGTCAAGGACTGGGGATCGGCCTTAGCTTCGGCGGGCCGTATATCGGTTTCTTCGCTGCCAAGAAGAAACACGTGCGGAAGATCGCGGGGCGCCTCGTGGGACAGACCGAGGACGCGGAGGGGGAGCGAGGCTTCGTCCTCACCCTGGCCACGCGCGAGCAGCACATCCGCCGCGAGCGGGCCACGTCGAACATCTGCACCAACCAAGGGCTGATGGCGCTGGCGGCCGCGGTCTACATGTCCGCCCTGGGCAAGTGCGGCCTGCGCCAGGTGGCGGAGCTCTGCTACCACAAGGCCCACTACGCGGCCGATCAGATCGACGCCCTGGAGGGCTTTTCGGTCCTGCGGGACAAGCCGTTCTTCAAGGAGTTCGTGGTGCGCTGTCCCAAGCCGGTGGCGGAGATCAACGACGCTCTCCTGAGGCGACGGGCCATCATCGGCGGCTACGACCTGGGGCAGAGCTACCCGGATCTGGAAGACCATATGCTGCTTTGCGTGACGGAGATGAACCCACGACAGGAGATCGACCTCCTGGTGCACACCATGGAGGAGGTGACGTCGTGACCAGACCACTGATCTTTGAGATCTCGAAACCTGGACGCTGCGCGACCTCCCTCCCAAGAGTGGACGTGCCCCGCACCGAGCTGCCGGAGGACATGGTGCGCGAGGACCTGCGTTTGCCGGAGGTGAGCGAGGGCGATCTGATCCGCCACTATACACACCTCTCCCAGATCAACTTCGGCGTCGACACCGGCTTCTACCCGCTGGGGTCGTGTACGATGAAGCACAACCCACGGATTAACGAGAGCATGGCGCGCCTGCCGGGCTTCGCCGAGCTCCATCCGTACCAGGACGAGGAGACGGTGCAGGGCGCGCTGTTCCTGATGTACACCCTGCAGGAGTTCCTCCAGGAGATCGGGGGGTTCGCGGGCGTCAGCCTGCAGCCCGCGGCAGGGGCGCACGGCGAGCTGACGGGCGTGCTGATCATGCGCGCCTACCACCTCGACCGCGGCGACGAGCAACGGGACGTGATCTTGATCCCGGACTCGGCCCACGGCACAAACCCGGCCAGCACGTCGATGAGTGGAATGGAGGTGGTCGAGATCCCCTCCGACGAGCGAGGGGACGTGGACCTGGAGGCGCTGAAAGCGGCCTGTGAGGAGCACAGCGACCGTCTGGTCGGCATGATGCTGACCAACCCAAACACGCTGGGGCTCTTCGAAAAGCAGGTCGAGGAGGTCTGCGCGGTGGTCCACGAGCACGGCGGCCTGATGTACGGCGACGGCGCGAATATGAACGCC
>CAZEQC010000074.1:0-17079 GCA_964514285.1 uncultured Anaerolineales bacterium
CCATCCACTCCCGCAGATTATACCTCTCAGCCCTGCAGGCGCAAAACATGTGATCTATGTTGGGACAATAAACCAGTTCCAAGGTCTCCCAAACAGGACCAGAGGCGCTCTCCGCCCATGCACGCCCCAGCCGTCACAAGTCAAGTAGAAATTGGCTTTGGCACAGCCGACGATCTCTGACCTGCTTCAATCCTCAACGCTGCGCTCCGGCAATGGGCCGCACCTCCGTCTAGGGAAACCAAGTCTTACTGCGGAAAAACACCCTTTGCCATGGTACACTGAAGCGAAGCCAGAGCAAGACCTTAGAGCGATAGCTAATCCATGCTCAAAACCAAGATACGCCCCGTCCTCATCTTCGTTCTGATCACGCTCATACTGGCCTACCTCCTCTGGTCCCCCGGCCAAACCATCAACGACGGCCGCCACGACCGCGGGCGCAACGCCATCTGGCTCAGCCACGCCTGGCTCGGCGCCGATAGCTGGTTCGAGCGGTACGACCGCGATCCAAGCACCTTTCGCGATCCGGTGGAGATGGCAGCTCTGGCCTGGCAGCTCCAGCGCTATCACATCGTCGATGTCTACCCTCATCTGGCCCCGACCACACCCGCAGGCCACCTCCCGCCGCACGACCCAGCCCAAACAGAGCGCTTCCTCAATCAGACGCCGGACCTACACGTCCTGCCCTGGGTCGGTGGCGTGCTCGGCGAGCACGTCTTCCTCGGATCCCCCTCCTGGCGCCGCGCCTTCACCGCCGACGTCGTCCGCTTGTTGGACGACCACCCTCGCCTGGCCGGGATTCACCTCAACGTGGAGCCGCTCCCGTCAGGCAACGAGGCCTATCTGGCGCTGCTGGAGGAGCTCCGGCGGGCCCTGCCGCCCGACAAGCTGCTCTCTGTCGCCGCCTACCCGCCGCCCATCATCTGGCAGCCCGGCTTCGACGTCCACTGGAGCCAAGGGTACTACGAACAGGTAGCCCACCACGCCGACCAGATCGTCGTCATGCTATACGACACCGCCCTCCCCCTCCAGAAGCCGTACGTCAGTCTCGTGGCCCGGTGGACCGCGGACGTCCTGACCTGGCTGCCGGAAACCAACGTGCTGCTCGGCCTCCCGGCCTACGAGGACCTGGCCCTCTACCACTGGCCCTGGGCGGAGACCCTGGACGGTGGTTTGCGTGGCGCCCACGCCGGCCTGGAGCGCTTCGAGCAGCCCCCTGACAGCTACCAGGGCATCGCCATCTACAGCCACTGGACCATGAGCGAGCCAGAATGGACGCTGCTGGATAGGCACTTCGTGGACTGACAACCGCTCCGTCGGCTGAACCCATCTCATCAGGGCTCTCTCTATCGAGCTGCCCAGAAGTTGACGACAGCGCCATCTCTTTGTAGAATGGTTTCGGCGCAATGCGCTGCAACGCGAGGACCCAACAAGCCAGACCGAACCGGGCACCGGAAGATGACAGCAGCGGTTGGCGCCAAGTGCACTGCGGCTTGAAGCCCGAGGCGAACCATCGAACAGGCGTCACCAGGAGGGAACCGCTATGCAAGATTCAGACACAAACGGCCCCGAGAATGTACAGCGTATCGTCCACGATAACTGGGAATCCCTTGGGGGAACAACAACGTCCGCCCCCGCCGTGAGTTCGTGGGGCAGCGGCGAGCTCGATCTTTTTGCTCGTGGTACGGACCATGCGCTCTGGCACCGCTGGTACGACGGCACCTGGTCCGATTGGGAATCCCTCGGCGGCACGTTGACCTCGAACCCGGCAGCGGTCTCCTGGGGCCCGCGCCGCATCGATGTCTTCGTTCGCGGCACAGACAACCAGCTCTGGCGCAACTGGTACATCCGCAAATGGTCCGGATGGCAGCCTCTGGAAGGCCAGGTAGCTTCGGGACCCGCCGTAGCCTCATGGTCGAGTGGTCGGTTGGACGTCTTTGCGCGTGGCACAGACGGCGCTCTCTGGCATAACGCCTACGACGGCGAGTGGTCCGGCTGGATGTCGCGGGGTGGTACTCTCACCTCAGACCCAGCGGCCGTCTCATGGGGCGGGCGGCAGATTGACGTCTTTGCTCGCGGCGCCGACGACGCCCTCTGGCACATCTCGTATGACGGTCAATGGTCGGGCTGGGAGTCCTTGGGAGGCACGCTGACGTCGGGGCCTGCGGTGAGCTCAAGGGCGAGGGGCCGGCTGGACGTCTTCGCCCGCGGCACGGACGACACCCTGTGGCACCGGTCGTACGCTGGCGACTGGTCCGACTGGGCCTCTCGCGGCGGCGCGCTGACCTCGCGTCCAGCGGCGGTCTCCTGGGGTAGACGCCGCATCGACGTCTTCGCTCGGGGACCGGATCATACGGTCCGACACACGTGGTACGACAATCGCTGGATGCCGTGAGGGAGTTGGTATGACTATCCAAATCGCGTTGGTTCTCGCCGCCGTCGTCGCCGCGCTGGTACTCTTCTCCATCGACAAGATACCCGTCGACGTCACGGCGCTCGGCATCCTCCTCTTTCTCATCGTCACCGGGCTCCTGCCCGCCGAGCAGGCCTTTATGGGCTTCGGCAGCGACGTCGTGGTCATGATGCTCGGCCTTTTGATCCTCGTGGCGGCCCTCACGCGCACCGGCGTCACAGATATCGTGGGCCGGGTGCTCCTCAACCGCGGCGAGGCCAGCGAGCGGGAGCTTCTCCTGGCCATCATGGCCATCGCCGCCATGGTCGGCGCCTTCATGAGCAACACCACAGCCACCGCCTTCTTCCTTCCCATCGTCATCACCGTCGCCCGCCGTAAGAAGATCAGCCCTGCCCGTTTCCTCATGCCCCTCGCCTTCGCCTCCATCCTGGCCAGCTCCATCTCCCTCATCAGCACCTCCACCAACATCGTGGTCAGCGGCCTCATGCAGGACCTGGAACTAGCGCCTATCGGTATGTTCGAGCTCGCACCGGTCGGCATTCCCATTGCGGTCGTCGGCATCACCTACATGTTCGTCATCGGCCGACACCTCGTCCCCGACCGCATCCCCCACGAGGAGATCGAGCAGATCAGCACGCGCCTCTATTTCACCGAGATCCTGATACCGGCCGACTCGCCCCTGGCGGGCAAGACCCTGCGCGAATCCGCTCTGGGGTTGGAGATGGACCTCAAGGTCGTCCGCATCGTGCGGGATGGCACCCGCCACGTCCTCCCTCGCGCCGCGACCCGGCTGGAGGAGAACGACGTGGTGCTGGTCGAGGGGAGCCGCGAGAGCATCCTCGACGTCAAGGAGGAGACCGGCGTGGAGATCAGAGTCGACGTCAAGTTTCCCGACGAGGAGGTCGACGTGGAGCAGATGGGGCTCACCGAAGTGATGGTCCTGCCCAACTCACCCCTCGTGGGCCGCACCCTGCGGGGCCTCGACTTCCGCGATCGCTACCGGCTCCAGGTCCTGGCCATCAACCGCCAGGGAGAGACCCTGGCCCGGAAGATGAGCCACATTCGCCTTCAGGTCGGGGACGTGCTGGTTGTGCAAGGCCGCGAGGCCCGCATCGACGCCCTGGAGAAGCAGAACTTCTTCCGCCGCCTCAGCCTCCCTGGCGTCTCGCTCAAACGGCGTCGCCGCGCACCCATCGCCCTCGCTATCTTCGGTGGCGTGGTGCTCGCCAGCTCTTTCAAACTCTTCTCTCTACCGGTGGCTATGCTGCTGGGAGCGGTGCTCGTCTTCGCCACCCGCTGCATCACGCCGGAGGAGGCCTACAGCCGGGTCCGCTGGCAGGTTCTGATCCTCATCGCTTCGATGCTGGGCCTCGGCTCGGCCATGGAGCTGACGGGCACAGCGGCGTTCCTGGCCGATCAGATCGTCGGTCTAGTCGGGGCCTCGGGGGTCTTCTGGCTGCTCTCGGCCTTCTTCGGGCTGACGGTGTTGCTGACCCAGCCGATGTCGAACCAGGCGGCAGCGGCGGTGGTGCTACCCGTCGCCGTTCGCACAGCCGACCAATTGGGGCTCAACCCTCGCAGCTTTGCTATGATGGTCGCCCTGGCAGCAAGCTGCTCCTACCTCACGCCCCTGGAGCCCGCCTGCCTCCTCGTCTACGGGCCGGGACGCTACCGCTTCCTCGACTTTCTCAAGGTCGGTGCCCTACCGACCATCCTCATCTACCTCCTCTGCGTCCTCCTGGTGCCCGTCCTCTGGCCGCTGTGACCCCATCTCCTCGACCTGCGCCCGCAGCTTCGTTACCCGCTTCTCGGCCCCTTCGTCCTCGGGGAACCGGCTCGCCCGCCGCTTGTTGAACGCCAGCTCGGTGGCCAGCCGATAGTAGCGCCCGAGCCGCCACCACCGCTTCAGATCCCCGCTGAAAAGCGCCCGCGCTCGCTCCACCAGACGCGCCACGTAGGACGACACCACCTCGTAGTCCCCGCGGAGCAGCGTGCCGCGCTCCACCTCCTCCTCCAGCCAGCGGTCGATCCAGCGCTGCTCCCGCACCGAGCACCAGATCAGCACGCCCACCAGCAGCACCACACCACCCCAGTCGGAGGCGAAGGCGAACAGACACGGCCAGCCGAGCTCCGCCCCCAGCGTCACACTGGCGTTGTGGATTCCATGGGCCGCGATCCCCGCCACCAGCCCTCCCAGCGGCGCGCCTACCTTCAACAGCCAACTGGACGTCGAGCGCCCCCACGCCATACCCAGCCCCAGCAACCCGGTGAAGAGGGCGTGATTCAGTCCAAACAAGAAGGCGCGAAACACCGCCAGCGCCGCGAACTGACCGAGCCCCGACTCCATTAGCGTCCCGCCGAAGTAGAGCGTGTTCTCCACCGCCGCGAACCCAAACCCCACCAGCCCCCCATACAGGATGCCATCGATGGCGCTGTCGACCTCGCCGCGGAAGAGGAAAAACAAGAGCACCAGGGCGCCCCCCTTGAAGACCTCCTCTGCCACCGGCGCGACCACCGCTGCCTCCACCAGGCTGGCGGCCTCCGGCCGGACCAGCGTCGAGACGGACACACCGACCGCCAGCTCGGCGATCAGGGAGAAGATGACGGCCGGCACGGCCCCCCAGACGAACGCGGCCACCAAAAGACCCAGGGGTTCCTTCTCATACCGGTCGAACCACCACAAGATCAGGGCGTAGACGACCATCGGCACGAAACCGACCAGGACAACGAGCAGGAGGCCAAGTAGTGTGGTCACATCCCATCTCCTTTCTTCGGTGGACGCGGGGCCAGGCGGACACCCCAGGCGTCGCGCAGCGCAACATATGACAGCCAGAAGCGCCGACCGTCAGCGACCCGGACCCGAAACCGCATCTCCCCCGGCGTCCGCTCCCGACGCTCCACCTCGGCCACCTCCAGCCAAGTCTCCCGGTACAAAAAGGCCCGCGGACGCTCGGGATAGCGCCCGCCGGCATAACAGACCACATCCGTCCTCTCGGCACTATCCAACACAGAGCCGTCGTCCTATCTCGTCGCAACCGTCCGTCTATCGATCTCGATGCATCGGGCGGGCAATACGGCGCAGCTCTGTTGCCCCCCTGAGCTGTAGTTTGATCGTCTCTGGACATAGAACGGATGGAACCGTTACCATGATCAAGAGGTCGTCCACGTGCTCAATCGAAACAAGCCGTTGTAGTAACGACTTCAATCGTTCAAGAAAGAGCCGCCTCTGCGTTCCCAATCCTTGGCTAGGCAATCGAACGAGCGACTACGACCACTCCAAGCTCTCAAAGATCATCAGTCACCTAATCGGAGTCGTCGAATCTGGGACGGAGCGATTGAAGGTACGCAACCAGCTCGTCGCGCATATCGTCGCGCCGCAGGCTCACCTCGATGCACGCCTTCAGCTGGCGCAGCGGATCCCCGGCTGCCATCCAAATCCCGTCGATCGCGTGGACCACCACCGATGAGCGCTTCGCTAACCCATCGACCGCATCGGCCAGCCAGAGCTCGCCGCCCTTCCCCGTCTCCAACGAGTCCAACACCTCGAAGATCTGCGGCGTGAAGACGAAATGGCCAATCTGAGCCAGGTTCGAAGGCGCCGTACCCGGGGCCGGCTTCTCGACGATGCGCTTCATCTCATCCTCCGAGCCCGGCTTCAGCTCGACCGAGCCGTAGAGATGAATCTCGTCGTCGGGCACCCACTGCGTGGCCAGCACCGCCGCCGGTTCCCGCTCCCTGAACGTGTTCAGCATCTGCTGCGGGATCGGCACGTCGCCCATCACAATATCGTCGCCGAACATATAATAGAACGGCTCCCCGGGGTTGAGCCAATGGCGGGCAGCCAGCGCTGGCGTGGCGTTCCCGTAGGGCAGATCCTCTGGCTGGCGCACCAGGACGATGTCCGCCATCCGGTCGACTTGCCGCATGGCGTCCAGGAGATCGAGCTTGCCGGACGCCTTCAGATGCGCCTCCAGCTGCGGATTCGGCGAGAAATGATCCTGGACGATGGCGCCGTTGTCGCGCACCACGACGATGATCTCCGTGATCCCCGCCGCCACCAGTCCCTCCACGTGGTACTGGATCAGCGGTTTTCCCGCGATGGGGATCATCTCCTTGGGGATCGCCTTGGAGGCCGGAAGAAACCGCGTGCCGTATCCTGCGATGGTGATGATGCCTTTCATAGAGATTGACTCCTTGCCGATCACTTCACGTCTTACGTTTTACGCTTCACCTTTCACGTTCTACGTCCTAGACCTCCGGCTTGCGCTCGTGCCAATCCGTCGCCTGCTCGTAGGCGTGGGCCACGCGCAGCACTTCCCCCTCGCCGAACGCCGGTCCCGTCAGCTGCATCCCGATGGGCAGCCCCTGTTCGTCGAAGCCGCAGGGCAGGCTCAACCCGCAGATGCCAGCCAAGTTCATCGAGAGCGTGAAGACGTCCGAGAGGTACATCTGCAGCGGGTCCTCGACCTTCTCTCCGATGTGGAACGCCGTCGTCGGGCTCGTCGGCCCCACGATCACGTCCACCTCCTCAAAGGCCGCGTCGAAATCAGCCTTGATCAGCGTGCGCACCTTTTGCGCCTTCAGATAGTAGGCATCGTAGTAGCCGGCCGAGAGGGCGTACGCCCCCAGCATGATGCGCCGTTTCACCTCCGGCCCGAAGCCCTCGCCCCGGGTCCCTTTGTAGAGCCCGTCCAGGCTCTCGCTCTCCGCGCGGAGGCCGTATCGCACGCCGTCGTACCGGGCCAGGTTCGCGCTCGCCTCCGCCGGGGCAATCAGGTAGTAGACCGGCAGCGCGTAGTCCGTGTGCGGCAGGCTCACGGGGCACACCTCGGCGCCAAGCTCGGCCAGCGTCTCCACCGCCGTCCGCACCGCCTCCTCGACCTCGGGCTGCAGCCCTTCGATGAAATACGCCTCCGGCACGCCCAACCGGACGTCCCTCACGTCGCCCGTCAGCGCCGCTGTGTAATCGGGCACCGGCAGATCCATCGAGGTCCCATCCCGGGGATCGTGCCCTGCGATGGCACCCAGCATGATCGCTGCGTCGGTCACGTCCTTCGTCAGCACGCCGACCTGATCCAACGACGAGGCGAACGCGATCAGCCCATATCGGCTGACGCGGCCGTACGTCGGCTTCAGCCCCACCACGCCGCACAAGCTCGCCGGCTGGCGTACGCTGCCCCCCGTGTCGCTCCCCAGCGCCGCCAGGCACTCTCCGGCAGCGACGGCGGCAGCGCTCCCGCCACTCGATCCTCCCGGCACCCGGCTCAGATCCCAGGGATTCCGCGTCGTGAAGTAGGCCGAGTTCTCGGTGGAGGACCCCATGGCGAACTCATCGGTGTTCGTCTTCCCCGGGATGACGGCGCCGGCCTCCTGCAGCCGGGTCACCACCGTCGCGTCGTAGGGCGGGATGAACCCCTCCAGGATGCGGGAGCCGGCTGTGGTCGGCATCGCCTTCGTGCACAGCACGTCCTTGACCGCCACCGGGATCCCCAGTAGGTCGTCGGAGGAGGCCGCCCCGGCCGCCCGAGCTGCATCGGCCGCCTCGGCTTGCTCCAGAGCCTCCTCGGGGCTGGTCGCCAGGTAGGCCCGCACGTCATCGTCCACCTCCACGATGCGCTCCAGGATCGCCTCCGCCAGCTCTATTGCCGTCAGCTCGCCGTCCGTCAGCCGCTCGCGGGCCTCGTGAATCGTCAGCCGCTTCAAGTCCTCGCCATGCATGCCGCTCACTCCAGCACCGCCGGGACCCGGAAGCAGCCATCCTCCGTCTCTGGGGCGTTCTTCAGGGCCTCCTCGCGCGCCAGCGGCTCTTCAACCTCGTCCGCCCGTGTCACACTCCGCAGGGGCAGCACTGTCGCGGTCGGAGGAATCTCCTCCGTCTCCAGCGCCTGCAGTTGCTCGAAATGCTCCAGAATCGCCGAAAGCTGGGCCTGATACCGGGTAACCTCCTCGTCGGACAGGTCCAGCTTGGCGAGATCAGCGATGTGTTCGACCGTCTCTCGACTCAGCTTCATAGATGTCTCCAAAGCGATTATACATCACACCCTTAGCCGCACGACGTGAACCCGCATGCCATTCGTGCTATTCGTGACACTGTGATACCCTTAATACCCATTCGTCCATTCGTGCCATTCGTGATTACCCGCGGCCAACCACCGCCTCCCGAAAACCCGCCCACACGTCAGCCACGCCCATCCTGAACAGCTTCGGCCAGTTGAAGGCTGTGATGTCGAACGGCAGATCCAACTCCGACTTCTCGCACACCGTGGACGTGTTCGCCTGATCGATCTGTGGCTTGAGGGCCTGCAGCTCCTCCTCCAGCTCCTCCGGCGCGCAGCGCGCCATCAGCTCGTCGATCTGGGCCATCAGCGAGACCGCTCGATCGATCCGCCGCTCCGTCTCCGCCGCCACCTCCGACTCAATGATCCCGAACCGCGCCTTCAGCGCGTTGAGTCGTCGGCCGGCCTCGTAGGTCACCGCAGCGATGTCGTCGCGGCTCATCCAGCGGGTCTCATAGTTCAGGATGTGCTTCCAGGTCGGCGCCAACAGCGCCTGGCGGTGTTCCTCCAGCGTCCGGTAGCGGATGTCGTAGCCGTAGACGTCAGGTTTCTCGTAGAACAAACTGCCCGGGTCCACAAACGGCGCCAGCGGCCCCACGAAGGGGATCAACCGCCCATCGTCGAAGCGCTCCAGGAGGCGCTCGCAGACGTCGACGCCCTCTAGAACCGACTGTTTCGTCTGCTCCGGCAAGCCCGTCATGAAGAACAGGTCGAACCGCCGGCACCCCACGTCCAGACAGGCCTCGATCGTCGCTTCGATCTCCGCGTTGGAGAACGTCTTGTGGATCGCGCGCCGTACCGCCGGATCGTGTGACTCCGGCGAGAACTCAATCACGAAGTTTGGCAGCGCCTCCGCCAGCTCCTCGGCGAACGACCGGCTCATCGGCTCAAAGATCTCCAGCATGGCCTGGCCCGGATAACCCTTCACAGCGTCCAGGAACCGGCGGGCGTGGTCCATCCCCGCCTGCCGGATGTCGCCCAGGATGAAGGCCGGACCGCGGCTGATCTCGTGCATGCGGAACAGGTCCTCCGCCAGCCGCTCTGGCGAGCGGTACGCCGGTGCGTCTCGCTCGGAGATCAATCGAGAGGCATAGGCCGATCCGCCGCAATAGGCACAGTTATGCTTGCAGCCTCGCACCGTCAGGGCTGCCATCACCGGATAGTCCATCCAATGGTCGAAGGGCACGTGGTTCAGGAAGTCGGCGCTGCGCACCACCGAGCGCACCATCTGTCGGTAGTCCATCTCCAGGTGATCCAGGGTCGGTGGCACGTAGTCCTGCGGGTTCACGTGCACGGCACCCGACGAATCCTTCCAGGTCAGGTTGGGGATCGCGTTCAAGACCTCCGGATCCCCGTATCGCGCGCGGGATCCCCCCAGCAGATGCTCCATCAGCATCCGCAACGGCTCCTCCGTTGAGTCCCCGCGCAGCACGTAGTCGACCTGCGGATAGCGAATCAGCTCGTCGTGGAAGTAGCTCGAGGAATAACCGCCGAAGATGATCGGCGCCTGGGGATGATACGTCCGCACCAGGTCGGCGATGGCCAACGCCCCGTGGGCGTGCGGCAGCCAGTGTAGATCGACGCCAAAGGCCCGCGCCCCGCGCCGGGCGATAAACCGCTCCGGATCGAAGCGCTTGGAACGCACCATCGCCGCGGCCAGGTTGGCGATCCGCGTCCGGATCCCGGCCTGCTCCAGATAGGCCGCCATGGTGGAGAAGCCGACCGGGTACATATCGAAGACGGGCTCGGAGGGCACCAGGTCGCTGGTCGGCCCCCAGAGCGTCGGGCGCTCCCGGAAGTCGTACACGGTGGGAGCGTGCAGAAAAATCAAGTCCGTAGACGGCATAATGCTCGGGCTCCAAATCTAGATAACGGTCATCGTCCGTGACACAGGCGTCGCTCAGTTGGAGGAAGGACAGGCTTCCGCGACTCTGTCGAAGAAGCGTCGGCCATGGAAAGCCAACCCACACCCATGGCGATATCGGTCGTACGCACCGGCACACGCGTAGGGCAGGTTTCGGTAGGCGCAGCGGCACCTGCCGCGCCCGTGCCCAACCCCAAGGGAAGATTGTAGCACGTCCCCCCTGCACGGACAAGTGGTGCCCGCCGGATTAGGGCAGACCTATCACCCGGCCCTGACCTCCCGGGGTGGTGCTTGGTCTCATGACCAGGCACTCTGCCACTGCTGCCCATTTGTCGCCCTGCCCACTCTGATGTATACTACTCCTGCATGCAAGGAGAACGCTGTGGTCTCTACTTCCGCAACGCCCGTCGTGCCAGTAGATCGAGTCTAGATTAGAATGGTGTCTGACCACGCCCGGACCCCGGAGGACGTCCATCGCGCCCGCCTCCTGCGCACCGTTGGCCGCCTCTTGTCCGCGGCCGGGCTCGTCTTCGTCGCCGCCCAACTCTTCTTCTGGATACACCCTGGGTTCCCCCAGGCACCCTGGGCCGATCTCCTTCTCGACCTGATGGTGATCACTGCCGGCCCGTTGGTCTTATGGTTCGTCCGCACAGGCCGCCTCCAATCCGCCGCCTGGACCGTTCTCAGCCTCCTCCTCGTCGGCTCTGCCTTCTGTCTCTTCATCGAGGGCCAACCGACCGTCGACGTCGCCGGGCGGCCCAGCCTCCTCCTCACCGTCGCGCTCGCCTTCGTCCTTCTGGAGCGTCCCGGCGCCTGGTTCGTTTTGGGCGCATCCGTCCTCATCCTCGTCACCGCCCACGTCCTCTGGTGGGCCGGCTACCTGCCGCCTCCCGCCTCTCGGGATCGTCTCACCCAGCTGGTCTTCTCCATCACCGCATGGGTCGTCCCGTCCACACTCCTAGCCGCCACCCTCTACTCCACCATGAGAGCCCTCCGTGACCAGGCCCGTACCCAACGGGAACGCGTCAAAGAGCTGACCCTTCTTCATGAGATCAGCAAGAGGATCACCCGCGTGCTCGACCTGGACAGACTGCTGGAGACCGCGGTCGAGAGCCTCCACCATGACTTTGGTTACCACAGCGTCGTCATCCTCACCCTGGATCAGGACCAAGAGACGCTCACAGCCCGAGCTCTCGCCGGGGAGTTCGCCAGCGTCTTGTCCCCCGGCAACACCCAGGGTCTGGCCGAGGGTCTCATCGGCTGGGCCGCCCGCCACGCGGAGACGGTCTTGGTCAACGACGTCGCAGCCGACCCCCGCTACGTCAACTATTATCCCCAGCAGATCCACACCGAATCAGAGTTGTGCGTGCCCATCTGCGTGGGTGATGACGTCGTTGGCGTGCTCGACCTGCAGAGCGATCATCGCGACGCTTTCGACGCCAACGACCGAATGGTACTAGAGACGTTGGCCAGCCAGATTGCCGGGGGCATGGAGAATGCTCGCCTCTATCAGGCCGAATACGCCGCCCACCGACACGTGCGTAACCTGGCCACTTACCTCCAGAACGCCCGCGAGGAAGAGCGCACCCACATCGCCCACGAGCTCCTCGAGGCGTTCGGTCAGCTGATGGCAGCGCTACAGATGGATTTGGCGTGGTTGGTCGGTAGGCTGCCCGGCGACCAACCTCGTCTTGTGGAGAAGACCGACGAGATGTCGAACCTCATCGATGAGTCCCTGCAGATCGTCCGGCGCCTCTCCAGCCAGCTCCGCCCCAGCGTCTTGGATCATTTCGGGCTGGCGGCCGCCATCGAGTGGCAGGCCGAGGCCTTCTCTGAACAGAGCGACGTCTCCCACCGACTCCAGCTCGATGAGGGATCAGACCTGCTCGATCGCGAGCTGTCCACCGCCCTCTTCCGCATCCTCCAGGAGTCGCTGACCAACGTGGAACGCCATGCAGAGGCCACTGAGGTGCACATCGACCTGCGCGTGGACCCCGATCGGGCCACGCTGATGGTGACCGACGACGGACGTGGCATCGCGCCGGAGGAGATATCCGGCTCACAATCCCTGGGTCTGGCCGGCATGCGCCAGCGGGCCCACGCTCTGGACGGACAGGTGACCGTCGAGGCCCTTCCGGACCGCGGGACGCGCGTCACCGCCGCCATCCCACGTCCAGAACCACGCTCCTAAGCCCGGAAAAAGACGCCCCAAGCCGGCGCGAGCCACGCCTGAGGACGACGGTCCCCACGCCCGTCCTTGCGAGAATCCTCTCCGCCCTGAGCCCTCAATCAACCCAGTTCAGAATCACCTTCCCCGACTGCCCAGAGCGCATCGCCTCGAACGCCTCCTCAAAGGCATCGACGTCGAACCGGTGCGTGATCACCGGGCTGATCTCCAGCCCGCTGGCCAGCATCGACTCCATCAAGTACCAGGTCTCGTACATCTCGCGCCCGTAAATCCCCTTGATGGTCAACATATTGAAGATCACCGTGTTCCAGTCGATCGCCAGATCCTCGGGAGGGATGCCCAACATGGCGATTCGCGCCCCGTGGCACATATTCGCCAGCATGTCGCGGAACGCCTCGCCGCTCCCCGACATCTCCAGGCCCACGTCGAAGCCCTCCTTCATCCCTAGCTCCTGCTGAACCTTGGCGATCGTTCCCTCGCGAATGTCCAGCGCCACCGTCGCCCCCATCTCCCTCGCAAGCTCCAGGCGGTAGGGGTTCAGATCCGTGGTCACCACATAGCGCGCCCCTGCGTGCTTGGCGATGGCCGTGGCCATGATCCCGATGGGACCGGCACCGGTGATCAGCACGTCCTCCCCCAGCACCCTGAAGGCCAGGGCGGTATGGGTGGCATTCCCAAAGGGGTCGAAGATACTCAAGATATCCATCGGGATGCTGGGGTCGGCGTGCCAGACGTTGGTCACGGGGATACAGACGTACTCGGCGAAGGCCCCTGGCCGATCCACGCCCACCCCTTTCGTGTCCTTGCAGAGATGTCGACGCCCGGCCAGACAGTTCCGGCACCGCCCGCAGACGATGTGTCCCTCGCCGGAGACCACCTCCCCGATCTCCAGATCGTGCACGTTGCTGCCCATCGCCGCCACCGTCCCCACGAACTCGTGTCCGATCGTCATCGGCACCGGGATCGTCCTCTCCGCCCAGGCATCCCAATTGTAGATGTGCACGTCCGTGCCACAGATGGCCGTCTTGTGCACTCGGATGAGCACGTCGTTGATGCCGTAATCCGGCACCGGCACCTCCTCCATCCACAACCCGGGCCGCGGATGCTTCTTCACCAAAGCCTTCATCGTCTTCTTCACCATCCACCACTCCTATCACTGCTGCACCGTTGCGGCCGCACATCGATACGGAACCAGATCATCTGCCCCGTCAGAGGATGAGCGTATCATAGCACGAGCCACCCGTTTCATCAATGGACGGATCCTAGATCCCGGATCTCATCAGGCTGGTCGCTCAGCCGCGCTGTGTTATAATCCAACCTTGTAGAGCACGATCCATTTGGCAAGAAATCACTAGAACGTCAGGGCTATGCTTACCGACTACCGCGTTCGACAACGAGATCACCTGCTGGAGATCAGCCGCGCCCTCACGGCGCAGCTCGATCTCGACGAGCTCCTCGAGATGGTTCTCGAGGCCGCGGCGGAGATGCTCTCCGGTCAGGCCAGCCTCATCGCCCTGCGAGACCCCGACGAGGGGGGCTTCAACATCCAGGCCAGCTACGGCCTGCCTCAGGCCCTGGTCCCTTACTTCGAGCCCCTCCTCTCGGACATCCCCGACTACGCCGACCGCAGCCGCTTCCACATTCCCGGTCTGGCGGAGAAGCTCGGCCAGATCGTCGCCCGCCTGGGGCTCCATCTCCAGCAGGTCGTCGCCCTGCCTATGTCGATTCGCGACAATCTCATCGGCGTCCTCTACGTCTTCCGCGCCTACGGCAGCAGCTTCACCGCCAACGACCGTCGAGTCCTGGCCAGCTTCGCCGACCAGGCCGCCATCGCCGTCTACAACGCCCAGCTCTACGAGCGCGTCTCTCAGGAGAAGCGCCGGCTCGATGCCATCCTGGAGTACAGCGCCGACGGTGTTCTGATCCTCGATTCCGCCCAGCGCATCCAGGTCTTCAACCGGGCCCTCTCACGCCTCACCGGCTGGCAGGCCGCCGACGCCCTCGGACGCCATCACGACGAGGTCATTCGCTGGGCCCACCTGGAGACCGAGCGCGATCTCTCCGACGCCGTGGCCGGTGGTTGGCCACTCCCCTCCGCCCGACCACTCTACGTCGAGGGTGACCTCCGCCGCAAGAAAGGCGGCACCGTCAGCGTTGGCCTCATCTACGCCCCGCTCTTCGGCCAGGAACGACGCCTGGTCAACATCATCGCCAACGTACGGGACATCACCCGCTTCCGTGAGGCCGATGAGATCAAGTCCACCTTCATCTCCGTGATCTCGCACGAGCTCAAGACGCCCGTCGCCCTGATCCAGGGTTACGCCGAGACCCTCCTGCGGAAGGACGCCCGCTGGGATCCCCAGACGCGCCAGGAGAGCTTGGAGGTCATCCTGGAGGAGGCCGACCGCCTCCACCACCTGATCGACAACCTGCTCGACGCCTCCCGCCTGGAGGCCGGGAAGCTACCCCTGGAAAAGGAGCCCGTGGCCCTGGACGCGCTGGCGGAGCGTGTCGCCGAGCGCTTCCGCACCCAGACCGACCGCCATCAGATCCAGGTCGAGTTCCCATTCGACTACCCCGTTGTCCAGGGCGATCCCACGCGGCTGGAGCAGGTCCTCAACAACCTGCTCTCCAACGCCATCAAGTACTCTCCCGAGGGTGGGTCCATCGAACTCACCGGGCGCTCCGACGACGATGAGGTCGTCGTCACCGTCACCGACCAGGGCGTCGGCATTCCTTTTGAGGAACAGCCCCACATCTTCGAGAGCTTCTTCCGCGGCTCGCGCGAGTACCAACAGCAGACCTCCGGCGCCGGGCTGGGGCTCTATCTGGCCAAGGCGATCGTAGAAGCTCACGGCGGACGGATCTGGGTAGAGAGCAACCCCGGCGAGGGCGCGTCCTTTTCATTCGCCCTTCCACGCTAGAACCAGAACGAGACGTCCGAAGCCTTCATCGTTATGACTCCCAACACAGAATGGCCCTCTAGACAGAGGGTGGTAGAGAGCGAGGGATTCGGCCTAGAGACTTCGGAAGGCCATACCGTCAGATAAATTGACAGATACAGACAAAGAAAGGAACCTTTTATGCCTCAACAGAGAGTGGCTAGAGTAACCTGCCCCACCTGCAATCAACCCTTCCAGACGCCCGTGCAGCAGATTTTCGACGTCAGTCAGGACCCCAGCGCCAAGCAGCGGGTGCTCAACGGACTCACCAACATGGCCCGCTGTCCTCACTGCGGCATGGAGGGCGCTATGAACGTCCCCTTCCTCTATCACGACCCGGAGAAGGAGCTGGCCCTCATCTTCATGCCCATGGAGGCCGGCGGCGACCGTGAGCAGCGCGAGAAGATCATCGGCCAGCTCACCCGCCGCGTCATGGATCAGCTCCCCGCGGAGGAGCGCAAGGCCTATCTCCTCCAGCCCGAGGTCCTCCTCACCATGGACAACATGATCAAGAGGATCCTCAAGGAGGACGGCGTCACCGAGGAGATGCTCGAGGAGCAGAAGCAGAGGGCTCAGCTCCTCCAACGCATGGTCGAGGCTGCCTCCGAAGAGTCGCTGGAGGCCATGATCGAGGCCAACGACGAGCAGATCGACGAGACCCTCTTTTACATGCTCACCCGGAATCTGGAGATGATCCAGAACACCGATCAGGAGGCGGCCGCTCAGCGATTTCGCCAAGTCCGCGATAAGCTGCTGGAGCTCAGCACCGAGGGTCAGAATATCCAGGCCCGCAACGAGGTGATGAACGCCCTGCGCGAGGAGCCGAACCGCGACAAGCTCCTGGAGCTCCTCATCGAGGCGTCCGATAAGGAGACCCGCGAGATGCTCATCACCTTCGGTCGCCCCCTCCTCGACTACCTCTTCTTCCAGAGCCTCACCTCCAAGATCGAGTCCACCGCCGACGAGGAGGAGAAGGGGCGGCTCAAGGAGCTGCGTCAAGAGATCCTCGATATCCGAGATCGTCTCGATGAGGAGGCCAGGGCCCTCTACGAGGCCCGCGCCGCGCTCCTTCGGGACCTACTCACCAGCGAGGAGCCGCGGGATCTGGCCCGCCGCCGCATCAACGAGATCGACGAGGCCTTCCTCAACGTGCTCGGCGCCAACCTGGAGCAGGCCCGCGAGATGGAGGACGAGGAGGCCCTCGAGGCCCTGCGCGGCGTCTGGGACGTGGTCATGGGCCTGATGGAGGAGGCTATGCCGCCGGAGCTGCGCCTCATCAACCGCCTCATGGCCGCCAAGGACGAGGAGGAGATCGAGCAGCTGCTGGAGCAGAGCCGCAACCTGGTGACGCAGCAGATGGCCCAGTTCGTCGAGGAGACCGAGGCCAAGGCCCGCGAGGAGGGTGATCTCGAGACCGCCGACCAGATGGCCCTCGTCTCGGAGAAGATGGGCAGCATCATAGCCCAGGAGATGTTGGCCTAGCGCGCTTACGCGTAAGCAGGCCGTTATCGTTTGCGTTCAGCACGGCGCCCGTACCTCAACTGGATAGAGGGGCGGTCTACGAAACCGATCGTTGTGGGTTCGAGTCCCACCGGGCGCATGCCGTTCACAAGAGAGCC
>CAZEQC010000075.1:0-2096 GCA_964514285.1 uncultured Anaerolineales bacterium
ATTCCGAAGTTTCGGCCGAGCATTCGTCCCGAGCGTTGCGCGCATTATGGGCGGGATGCCTTTAGAAGCAGGCTATCCTGCAAACTTCGGAATTCTAAGCGTTCTCTCCCTTCCATATGCGATTGCCCTAGCGACCATTGAGGGGATAGAGGCATCCCGGGGATGAGAGGCATCCCTAAGAAGCAGATCGCAGCCAGGTGCCCGCCGAGGCACCTGGCCCATGTACGATCTGCTTTCTTTGGCCTCACGCCTCATAAGACCGTGACGTCACGTCCCCGCCCTCGCCGGTCCAGTCGGTGTGGAAGAATTGACCGCGCGGCCGGTCCACTCGCTCGTAGGTGTGCGCGCCGAAGTAGTCGCGCTGCGCCTGGATCATGTTTGCCGGCAAGCGCTGGCGACGGTAACCGTCGTAGAACGCCAGCGCGCTGGACAGCGCCGGGATCGGAATGCCCAACTCCACCGCGCTCGCTACCACGCGGCGCCACGCTCCTCCGGCAGCGGCCATCGCCTCCTGGAAGTAGGGCGCCAGCAGCAGGTTCGACAGCTCCGGATCTGCGTCAAAGGCCTCCTTGATCTTCCCCAGGAAGGCCGAGCGGATGATGCAGCCCCCCCGCCACATCAGCGCGATGCCACCCAGATTGAGGTCCCAGTCGTAGGCCTCAGCTGCGGCGTCCATCAGCATGTAGCCCTGCGCGTAAGAGGCAATCTTCGCCGCGTAGACAGCCTGCTCCAGATCGCCAAGGAGTGCGGCCTGGTCTCCAGCGACCTTGGGGTTCGGCCCCTCCAGCACCTGGGCAGCCGCTGCCCGCTCGCTCACGAACGAGGACAGGAAGCGCGCGAACACCGCCTCACCGACCAAGGTCAGAGGCGTGCCCTCTTCCAGCGCCGACGAGACGGTCCACTTGCCGGTCCCCTTCTGCCCGGCGCTGTCGAGGATCAGATCCAGCACAGCCTCGCCCTCCTCATTGCGATAGGCCAGGATATCCCGCGTGATCTCAATCAGATACGATTCCAGCAAGCCGTCGTTCCACGCGTCAAAGACGGCACTCATCTCTTCGTTACGCATCCCTAGGCTCTCTTTCATCAGGTGATAAGCCTCGGCGATGATCTGCATATCCCCATACTCGATGCCGTTGTGCACCATCTTGACGAAATGGCCCGCGCCGTCCTTGCCCACCCAATCGCAACAGGGCTCACCGTTGGGGTCGCCCTCCGGCACTTTCGCCGCCACCGCTTGGAGGATCGGCTTCATGTGCGGCCATGCTGCAGGTGAGCCACCGGGCATGATCGAGGGCCCGTGTCGCGCGCCCTCCTCCCCGCCCGAGACGCCCGTGCCGATGAAGAGCAGCCCCTTCGACTCCAGCATCCCCGTGCGACGCCTGGTGTCCTTGAAGTTGGAGTTCCCTCCGTCGATGATGATGTCGCCGGGCTCCAACAGCGGGATCAGCTGCTCAATAACGCTGTCCACCGGGTCACCAGCCTTGATCATCATCATCACCCGCCGCGGTCGCTTCAGCGCGGCCACCAACTCCTCCAGCGAGTGCGCACCGATGACACTGGCGTCCTTGGCGCCGGTGCTGAGAAACTCATCCGTAACCGAGGTCGTGCGGTTGTAGACCGCCACCGTAAAGCCGTGGTCGGCCATATTTAACACCAGGTTCTGCCCCATCACGGCCAAGCCGATCAGTCCGATATCTGCTTCACTCATGGTTCCTCCCTCCCCGCCCTCTCCCTGAGGGGAGAGGGCACTCTTTTGGCCTCAGCGCTGGATGCGCGCCGAGCCGCCCTCGGCCAGGGCCCGCACCTGCTCCAGCGTCGCCATCGTCGTGTCGCCGGGGAACGTGGTCAGCAATGCACCATGCGCCCAACCCAGGTTGACGGCCTCCTGCTCTGGTTCACCGCTCAGCAACCCGTAGAAGAGGCCTGAGGCAAAACCATCCCCACCCCCGACGCGATCATAGACCTCCAGCTCGCGCTCGGGCGACATGTAAGTCTTCCCATCGATCCAGGCCACGGCGGCCCAGCCATGCCGGTTCGTCGAATGTACCTCGCGCAGCGTGGTCGCCACCACCTTCACCTGTGGGTACATGGGGGAA
>CAZEQC010000075.1:2196-3872 GCA_964514285.1 uncultured Anaerolineales bacterium
GGCCGTCGAGACGACGGCGCTCCATACCGCCACCACCTTCACCTGTGGGTACATGGGGGAAGGCCGTCGAGACGACGGCGCTCCATACCGCCACCACCTTCACCTGTGGGTACATGTCTGTCACCCGCCCGATCATCCCAAAGAAAGCCTGCGGATCGAGCTTCGATTTGGCCTCGGTGCCTGGGCGGTTCCGCCCGTCGACCCGCACCTCCGGCCCGGGGACGCCGAGACCCATCTGCAGATCCTCCTCGTTGCCCACCAGGACGTCCACGTGCTCCACAATCCGCTTGGGGAAGGCCGTCGAGACGACGGCGCTCCATATCCACCGCACGAGAGGCGACATGGTGACAATCGCTCCCAGAGGACGCCGAGGGCGACCTCGTGTCCGCCCCACAGCTCCCAGAGCTTGCCACGGTAGTTCAGGTCGAAGGAGGTGACGACGCCGGCCGCCTTGGCAGCCCTCATCCCCTCAATGATCACCTCACCCGTGGTCTCCGACAGCGCGGCAAAGATCCCACCGCTGTGGAACCAAAGCACGCCCTCACCAAAGATGGCCTCCCAATCGAAGTCGCCGGGCTTCAGCAGAGCCGCGGCTTCATTGGAATGATTATGGCACACCACCGGCGCGCGAACGCCGTAGCCGCGATCGCTGTACACCGTCGCCATGTTGGGGCCGTTGACCCCGTTATGCGAGAACTGCTTGTAGAAGGGGCGCACCCCCATCGCCCTTACACATAGTCTGCCATCGCCGTCGCGATACCCGTCCGCAGGCCAAAACAGTCGGCCAGGTTGGCAGCCACGTTGAACTCGCCGCCGCTGACGTGGATCTTGCACTCGCTGGCCTTGCGGAAAGGGACAACCCCTGGATCGAGGCGGTGAATGAGGCCCCCTAGGGACACCAGATCCAGCCCGCCCCCCGGTTTCAGATTCAGATCGTATGTCATTGCTCCCTCCTGACTTTGTATAACATCTCGCCGGCCCTTGGCAGGACCAGGATTCCTTCAGCCTCGCGGCCTTCCCATTCTGCCAGGCCGAGGGGCGCCCCCGGGACGGGGGCTGGGAGCAGGGGGCCGTCCACTGTGGCAGAATCCAAGTAGGGGCGCCCCCGGGACGGGGGCTGGGAGCAGGGAAAAGCCGAGGGCGTGACGCCCCGCTCACGTGGGATGCCAGTCGCCAGCGTCACCTGAATGCGCGGGGTCTCGACGCCCGTGTCGGGATCGTAGGCCCCCAACCCCTTAAGATGCGTAGCGTGAGCCAGCACGGCGCCGGGATAATCCTTGAATTTGTCCCACTGCTTCAGGAAGTAATCGCGGCAGTGATAGCCGATCTCGTCGAGCAGCTCGCCGTAGGTGTAGCTCACCTCGTCGATATGGGGCGCATAGATTACCACCTCGCCACCAGGCGCAATGGCTGGCTCCACCTTGTACATCCCCTTGGCCCCTGTCCATAGATCGTCGTACATAGGGGGCATGATGGACAGGACTCGACGGTACGGCTCGTCCACCCAGACGATGTGCACCTGCGAGGAGAGGGCTGACGCGCTCTCCCAGGCCTCCACTGCACTGCCGAAATAGAGGCCATGTAGTCCACCGTGCCTCGGGATGCCTAGCTCGATCCGAGCCATCCCCGTCACCAATGTGAAGCAGGCCACCTGGCCGTCGGGACGACGGCGCTCC
>CAZEQC010000075.1:3972-16838 GCA_964514285.1 uncultured Anaerolineales bacterium
TGTGAAGCAGGCCACCTGGCCGTCGGGACGACGGCGCTCCTCGGGACGACGGCGCGCACAGCCGTGTAGCCCGACCCGATCACTTCATAGTTGGTGATCACGGCACCCAGCCAGTGCGTGAAGTTGATGACCTCCTCCCCGGCGATCCCGGGGAAGAAGTACTTATTGCCCCCCGAGAAGCCGACGACCTCGTGCGGGAACACCGGCCCGCAGATGAGGATCTGATCGTAGTCAAAGATCAGCTTGTTGAGCCGAACTCTCACGTCCTGGGTGAAGAGCCCCTCGCTTACCGTCCACCGCCAGAGAAGCCACGGCCTCGCTGACGATGGTTCGAACGTCTGATTCAGTTAGAAAGCGGTCGGGATATCCTGTGCCGATGGTCATCCGTGGCCCCCGTTGCCGATCCTCACACCCCACTGTAGGCGGAAAACCCGCCGTCCACCGGCACCGTGAGGCCCGTCACGAAAGCGGCGGCCGGCGACATCAGCCAGAGCACTGTGCCCAGCAGATCTTCCGGCGCGCCGAAGCGGCCCATCGGGGTATGATCGATGATCTTCTGCCCCCGCTCGGTCAGATCGCCCGTCTCCTCATCGGTCAGCAGATAGCGGTTCTGCTCGCTGATGAAGAAGCCGGGCGCCACGGCGTTGACCCTGATCTCTGGAGCGTACTCCCGCGCCATGTGCACGGCCAGCCATTGGGTGAAGTTGCTGACCCCCGCCTTGGCCGCCGAGTAGGCCGGGATGCGCGTCAGGGGACGGATAGCGTTCATCGAGGAGAAATTGAGGATCACGCCCGCGCCCTGCCTGGCCATGTGCCGGCCGAACACCTGACAGGGCACCATGGTGCCGATCAGGTTCAGGTCAAGCACGAACCGCAGTGCATCCTCGGGCAGGTCGAAGAAACTTACATCCTGGCTGGTGCTGGCGGCTGGTCTGTTGCCCCCGGCGGCGTTGATCAGGCCGTAGACACCGCCGAAGTGCTCAAGGGTTGTCTCGACAGCGGCGACCAGGGTGTCAAGCTTCAAGACGTCGCCTTCGACCGCCAGCGCCCGGCCCCCGTCTGCCCTCACGCGCTCGACCACCTTCTGGGAATCACCCAAGTGACGCGCGAGGATGACGACGTTCGCACCGCACCCGGCGAGTGCCAATACAACGTCGGTACCCAGCACGCCGGATCCACCGGTCACCACAAACGTCTTGCCCGTGAAGTCGTACATCGCTCTCAATTCGTCCAGGTTCATATCTGGCTCTCCTTTAGGCTCTCTATGACCGCCATGACTTGCCGCCTTTAGGTTCTCTGCCGCTTCGCCCAGAACTCACGTAGCACCTGTGCCGCCATCTTGGGCCTGCGCGTGCGCGTGAAGACACCTTTCAGGTTCAGACCGCCGACCCGCGTGATGCTCTGCACCGCCTGGAAGTCGGCGAAGTTCCAGAGCTGCATGCCGGCGATGTAGGGTTTCGTGGCCGCCACCTCCAGGTAGCCGCGCACATAGTCCGCCTGGTACTCCTCGGTCCACATCACGGTGGGGTGGCCGTGCATGCCGGCCAGCGTATCGGCTCCGAACTCGGTCACCATGATCGGCTTATGCCACTCCTGCCAGACCGCATCCAGCTCCCGATCTAGGGCCACAAACGCCTCCTCCAACTGGCCGCCCATGATGTACCACCCCCAGTAGCGGTTCATAGAGACGACGTCGCATGCCTCCATCCACGAGGTGGGGCCGCCCATGACCATGACGAGGGTGACCAGGCGGGTGGGATCAAGCTCGCGGGCGCGATCGATCAGCTTCTCCAGAAAGACCTTGCCCGGCTTCTCCGCCATAAGCTCCGCGACATCGGCCTCTCCCCCGCCCGCTGCTCCCGACAGATTGGGGTCGGCGGGCATGGGCTCGTTGGCCACGCTCCACATGACCACGCTGGGGTGGTTCTTGTCGCGCGCCACCAGCTCGTCGATCTGCTGCAGGCACATACGCAGCCGCTGCGCCATGTTCTCTTCGTTATCGAACTGCAGGCTCACCGCAGGTATCTCGTCCGTGATGAGAAACCCCTCGCGGTCGGCAAGCTGCATCTCCTCCTCGCTGTAGGGATAGTGCGAGGTGCGATAGCTGTTGGCGCCCGTCCACCGCATCAGATCGTAGTCCTTGACCATCAGGGGCAGGTTCAGCCCCTTCCCGCTGGCGGGGAAATCCTCATGGCGGCCGTAGCCGTTCAACTGCACCGGCTCGCCGTTGAGCAGGATCTGCCCGCCCTCCACCGCGATGGTGCGGATGCCCACCTTGAGGCTGTAGCGGTCATCCTCCGTCTGGATGGTCAGGTCGTAGAGGTAGGGGTCCTTGTCCGACCAGAGACGCGCGTCGGGGACGGTCAGCTCTGCCTCGGCGACGCCCTCTGTGAAGGCCAGGTCGCTCTGCACCGTCGTGTCGCCGCCCTCCAGCCGCACTGAGCCCTGCGCTGCAACTGTATCATTCAGCTTGACCGCGACCTTCACGGCTCCTGTCGGAGCTTGCCCGTCGTCGCCCTCGATCTCGGTGACGACGGTTATGTCCTCAATGTAAATCTGGGGGACGCTGTAGAGCACCACGGGGCGATGGATGCCTGCGAAGGGATAGAAGTCGAACGTCGTGCGCGGGGTGCTGGAGAACATATCCATCGCCGAGTCTATGTTGCCCGAGGGCACACGCGTCGGCTTCAGCTCGTTCTCCACGCTCACGGCGATGACGTTCCCCTCGTTCCACCTGATCTGATCGGTGACGTCAAACGCGAAGGGGAGGTGCCCACCCTCGTGGGAGCCGACCTCGACGCCATTGACATAGACAGTCGCCTGGTAGCACGCCGAGCCGACGCGCAGGAACACACGCTGTCCCTGCCAGGTGCTCGGCACGTAGGTCTCCTTCACGTACCAGCCCAGGCCCAGGTAGTCGAAGAGGTCCTCATACTGCTCGTTCCAGCTTCCTGGGACGGCCATAGGGCGGGCGCGCTCCAGCCCGTTGAACCATCCCTCCTCTTCGCCCACCTCCTCGACATCGGCCGCGAAATCCCAGATGCCCGAGAGGTCAAGCTTGTTGCGGACGTCGTTCTGTATGGGGTAAAGCATGATAGACTCCTAAACTCGCGTGTGTAAGATGCAAGCCCAATATCGAGCCACCGGCCCAATGAACATCAGCATGAGCGCGGTGATGCAGCCCTGTACCTCTCGGTTCGCTAAGAACTGGACGGGTTTGGAGAATTCCGGTAAGCTCATGATATATGACAGGAGAGGTTGCCATAACGAGTGAACGAGTTGAAGACACGCCATTTCTGATGGCGCATGCGAAAAGGAGAAGAAACGGTTGGAAACGTTGAGTAGCTGCATAATGATCTCAACCGTTGGCTGGGGTTTGGCTTGGAAACAAGACCCGGCTATCGCCGTAGAGAATGAATGCCCCCCAGTGGTAAGGTGAGACCCCGTCTCTCAACAACGTCAATTGAGCATGGCGCAATGCCTGGGCAGTCTCTTCTCCTCCCAGCAGGTGTTCATAGAGCGTGGTCATAACATGCATCGTGCTCTGGTCATCAACCTGCCACAGCCCCCCTACGATGCCTACGGCGCCGGCGTACAGAAAGGCGCTATTCAGGCCCAGGATGTCCCACCCAACCGACCGCCCCCTACCTGAACTGCACGCACTCAGAATGACCGTGGTGCCTTGTAGATACTTCTGCCTCAAATAGAGGTCACTGGCGCGCAGCTGACGACGCTGGGACAGATAGACGCCCGATGCCAAGGGCTCCTGCGCGTCGTAATGAGCATGGCTGGCGATGTGGATCAAGTTGCGCCCTGGGGCGTTCTCCAGGACGTTCTCATACGTGGCGTCTTGTTCGCTCAAGATCTCAGCGCGTGGCAAGCGCATGTGGAGAGCTGTAATTTCCCTCTTTACGTAGGATAGATAGTCGGGTTGATCAGGCTCGCCGGGATATTCGACGAGAAGAGGGGGAAGATTCCCCGTCTCTTGGCCCCTGCAATAACCAAGAATGGTGGCACTGGGGATCATTTGTACACACCAGCGCTCGATTAGATAGCGTTGGCTATGGGGGTCGTAGCAGGCGGCGAAAGGCAGGTTGAACAAGCCACGGGTTGGGGAGATCAGCAAACGTGCCTTGGTCTGGAGCCGTCCTTCAAGGGGGGCAATGAGACTTTGCCAAAGATCTGACAGACGTGCCCTTGGTTCCCGACCACGAAGAATCTGCCTATAGAGGAAACGCCATCGTTGTTTGAGCGTTGAAAGCGAGGTGGGCAGCGTGTAGGATTGGATGCCATCGGGATCATGTGTAACAGTGAGAGCGTAAAGCGCGTCGCCGATGGTGTAGTAGGACAGGAAGATGGTATCCGTATCTAGGAGTTTCTGGATCTGACGTGGTGCAAGGGTGAGTCCCTGGCGCCAGGCTTGCCCCGGTGGGCGCTGCTGCCCGATACGTTCCTCAAGTCGCTGCAATCTGGCCTGGATTTCGGTTAGCGTACCGAGTTGTCGGTGATCACTATGACGATACCGCGTCGGTGCCTGTTGTAGATTGTAAGCGAGGTCTGTGTCTCGTTCCAGTCGTAGCGCCGCCACCTGGCGATCTCGCCGGCGACGCAATGCCTCTCTCTCATCCAGCAAAGCCTGCAATTCAGCAGAGACCTGCTGGTCGGGAGGTTGGCTGCTGAGCAGATCCGCCAGCGCACTGGCCTTAAGGCGTTCAATCCAGCCTAGCAGGCGAGGCGTCATCGCATGTTGGGTGCTGAGGAGCCGCAATAGCGCTTTGACCAACGCCCGTCTGTTATCCAAGAACCCAGCTTGATGGTGATGTGTGTATAGGCCGTGGCGCAGATGATCCAAGATCTCATACGCTCTGCCATAGGCGCGCTCTGCCTCTTCGAAGTCTCCATGTGCTGTAGCTATGCGGCCCATTCCCCTCCAACAGCGTGCTGTAAGAAGAGGGAGCGCCTCACCCGTGATCCCAAGAGCAGATCTGTAAAGCTTACGGGCCCGTTGAGTATACAGGTCTCCAAGAGCGTCGGCGAGCACAGCTTCCGACTGGGCCAGGCGCAAGGGCAAGTTGGCCTCTTGAAAGACGTCGCGCGCAGCCTCGGCATGGGCTTGTGCTTCGGAACGACGTCCGAGTTGCAGTAGAAGCTCCGCTTGCTTAACGTCGATCCACGCGGTTAAGAGAGATTTTTCCCGCACGTCCATCAGACCTCTGGCTTGCTCCAGGTGATTCAAGGCCCGCGCAATAGACGAGGGGGCACCGTCAGTGACAAGGAGTTCGCTGAGTTCGAGATGGGCTTGTGCAGTATCGACCTTGTATCCGGCCTCCTGAAATATCTCAAGGGCTTTCTCCACCAAGGCCCGTGCCATAGCGTACTGTCCCAGCTCCTTGCGCACCCAGGCCTCGAACCAGTCAACGTAAGCTCTGTCAGGAGAGTCCGGTAGGTCCACTAGATCGGTACGCGCTTGATCGAGGTGCATGAGCGCCTGCTCGAATGCACCACGGCGAATGGCCAGCATGGCGAGATTGTAGCGCGTCTTCAGCAGCATGAAGATGTCACCGGCTTTCACAAAGACAGGATAGGCTTGTGAATAACAGCTCTCCGCCTGGTCGAGGTCCCCCAGCAGTTCAAGGGTTACCCCCTTGTTGTGTTGGACACGCGCGACTTCAAGCGGTGCTTCCATCTCCTGATAACGTGCCAAGGCGATGTCGTATTCGCGGAGTGCAGCCTGAAGCTGCCAGGCCATCGTGTAGACCTGGGCCAGATTCATAGCCAGATGGGCCTGTCCTCGCGTAAGGTCGGCCTCGTCGTAATGCGGGCGGATCCAGCGGGCGACGGCGATAGCCTGCTCGAACTGGCCCAGGGCTCCTCGGATGTAGACTTGGATCGTCCGTGCCATCGCTACGTCGAAGGGCGTACCGTGCTGCTCACATAGGGCGGCGTCTTTTTCGGAGGCCTCTAGCGCCTCCTTAAGACGTTCATGGCGTTGGAGAGCGTTGGCCCGCCCACGCCACACCAGGGCCTCCGCCAGGGGATCGGGGACGGCCTCTGCCACAATAGCTGCGCGGTCGAGAAGCTCCAAGGCCCCGTTCAAATCACCGCCATCGGCCAGTTCTTGGGCGCGGAGTTTGAAGGCGTTGACAGTCTCCGCTGTCAGTTGGTCTGCATGACCGGCGAGCCATTGCCGTAGGGCAGCTGTCTTTAGGTCGAAGGGCACAGCGCTCATGGTTTAACGGAGCACCAGCGGTAGATAGAGATTATGGCTTGTGGCCACCACACGCCACGCCATTCTGGCGACGTTTCCATTGACGTCCACAGCCTGCAGAGCGTAGCGAGTGACGGGAAGTTGCGTCTGGCCCACCCAGGTTCCTGCTCCTGACGATTCCAGAGGCACCTGTATCCACCTGCTATGGCCGTCGTCGCACAGGGCGGTGACTTGCCAGACAGCATCGTTGTCTTCGACCGACGCGGAGAAGAGGTTTGTGATTGGGCTGAAACCAGAGGCATCGATAACGGGGGCAGTGTGATCTTCACCTTCACCGTAGAATACTCCAATGGTGAGATTGATGAACCGGCGCTCCGTGTTCGTTTTGGCCTCGAAGGCGCCTGCCATCACGTTCAGGGCTGTTTTGGCGTCTTTCAGGCCCTGGAAGTGGCCTAGACTGTGCGGGAAGGGGCGATCCCAGCCCGTGGGAATAAGCGGCGGCTCTGCTATCAGCCCTGTTCGCGGCTCCCCGATGGCCCAGGATTGAGCGATGACGGGATCGAAGGCCGTTTCATCCATGTAAGCGGCGCCTTGTAAGCGTATCCCTCGTATGGAACGGTCCTCGATCGTGGAAGCCAGTGGGACCTTCACGCTGGGCTGGATGGGATAGCCATCTTGCGCGATGACCTGGTCCCGGTAGGCGTAATACGCGCCGTCCTCCGTGGTGTGTAGCGTGAAGGTCAGGCCCTCCATGGTATGCGTGACCAGCGTTAGATGATCTAGCTCATGTATGTCAGAAGGGGGCTTTTCCTCCGCTGCGCTAAGCTGCACGTGTGCCGGGAGGGTGACGTGCGTCATCGGCAGGCCGTAGAGCGTCATCGGCAGAAGGACCTTCTCGTCAGTATAGTCGAACCAGGCTCGATCGGCGTAGTAAGCTTGTTTGGCCCGGATCAGATCCAACCCGAGGGCTTGTCCGTCATCTAACAGCAGCTGCGTGGCGATGTCTTCCATGAGAGCTTCCGAGTATTCCACCTCCAAACGCGAGGCATAGGCATAGGCCGTGGGAGCGATGAAGGGCCAGCCGCGCTGTTGGCAGGCCTGCGGTAGATCATAGCTCAGGTAAGACTGGCTGCCATCGTCGACCGACGTCCCGCTGTGACAGCCGATAGCAGCGACGAGGGAGGTAAGCGGGTTACTCATGTCGTTGTCACGGAGGTCGAAGGCCGAAAGCTGGCCCAGGTTACGATGGTTGCTGTGGAAGGCGGCCCAGAGAGAACCCCACGATCCTTGATGCACTTGCGTACGGAAGTCTGCCGGCTGCGTGGTGCACGTTGTCGTAAGCCCGGTGTCTCGGAAGGCTTCGCATTGCAGGGTGCCCAGATCATCGACCAGACGATCGTGGGTGCCGACCAGCACCGGGTCCAGTACGAGATCTCCGTCAGTCTTCAGGAACGCATCAATGGCGGCGATGATCTCATCAGGCCTTTCCACCAGGCGTCCGATGGCGAAGTCCGGCAAGTAAAGAGGATGGCCATCCTCCCAGAAGGGGGACGTTGGATAGGTGACGGCACGATCGGCGTAGAAGTCATCGGTGAGGAAGTAATCCGCGCAGAGTGCACTCCGCACCGTGCCATCTGGCATATGAGGACAATATCTGCGTTCGTGCCATTGGGTGGGATTTCGATCGCGCACCCGGTAGAAGGGCAGCATCTCGTCGTTGCCGACAAGCACAATGTGGTTCAAATTGGGGTAGGTGATAGTGTAGTCGTCGATGAGAGCTTTGATAGCCTCCGCGACCGCATTAGCCTTGACAGCGCTGGCGGGATCGGCATCCCACGCGGCGTAAGCCGCGCCCACGGCAGGATCGGTGCAGATGTCGATCACGGCGCCACGGACGCGCGGATGTGCTGCCAAATGGTGGAGTTCGGAGAGCAACGGGGAAGCCCCATAGCGCGACGTGAGGCGTTCCGGTGCGGCTAGAATGAGCGTAATGGCATCGGTGAGCGTGGTGGAGGCGGTGACCGTGGCGGTGTCGTTGAGCGGATCTGCGTCTGGCGTGGCTGTGGTGATAGAGGCGATGACGGCTAGATCGCTGTCCAGAGGGAGCGTGTTTGCAACGGTGGCAGTGAGGGCAACGCGCGTGGGGGCGGCATTAGTTGCGAGGGTACCCAGATGCCACGTCAGGGGAGAGAGGGACGTAGGAGCGAAGGTGGCCCCCTGGTAAGCCAGGGGAGGGGGCAGATCGACGGTGACGGCGGTCGTCCGTGCGTCGAGCCCTCCGATATTATCAGCCCAGAGTGTGTAGACAGCGTCAGTGCCGGGAACTAGGGCGGTGGGAGCTACCAAGCTCACGCGGGCATCGGCGCGATCGGGGGCGACGACGTGGGCAACGTGCTCGTCGTGGTTGTCAACCAGAAAGTCCTCCGGCGTGTCGCTTTGGACATCGGCAGTAATCGTTATCGCCTGACCGGGCTCTAGCGTCGGAGACAGCTGGGCAGTGATGGTCAGAAGTCGCTGTGTGCCAGCGGGAATGGTATTGAGATGCCATTGATAGGGATCCTTACCCGACGACGGAACACTGGAGGCCAAGATATCTATCCCCGGTGAAAGGTTCATAGTAAGTACAGAATTTCCAGCCTCTTCCTGCCCTGCGTTGCCATAGATCAACGTGTACGTCGCAACCGAACTGGGCGATGAGAGCGTTGAAGGGGGATCGAAAGAGAGGTGTAGATCGGCTGTAGGGACGACGTAGCGGATGACACTATCCCCGCTGGTGGCCAAGAAGAGCGTTCGATCAGCCTTGTAGGAAGATGAGGGGACGATCTCCACAATGCCGTTGCTCACCACAATAGCGTCGATCTTCGACCAACTGTGCTGACCGGGTTGGAGTGAGTACAGACCTTCTGACGTCCCCACCCAGATAGTGCCTCGACCCACGCCGTCGTAATCGGGGGAGATAGCGACCGCGTTAACCGTGCTGGGCAAAGGGTTGCCAACTGCGTGCCACGTGTCGTCCCCGTTTTGAAATCGCTGATAGACGTCTTGGCCCGAAGCTCCAACCACGACACCGGTGTTAGCTATTTCGTCATAATCCGCCGAAAACACAAGCCTCCTCATCAAGGGAGAGCCCGCTGTAACCGTCACCCAGGACGTTGTGCCCGCCGGCAAGCGGTAGATGCCGCTGGCCGTAGTGGCCCAAACCGAACCGCTGCCCGTGACTTCATCGTAGTCGGGCGTGACGTGCAACGAAACGACTTGGGGATGAACCGGCAGGCCCTTAGTGACAGATATCCACGTTCCCTCTGGTCCAGATCTTTGGTAGGGAAGTCCTGTACGCATCCAACTCCAAACGCTCCCTTGTCCTAATGCCTCGTCGTAATCTGGGGTGAAGACGATGCCCCTGATATCGCTTTCCAGAAGAGGGTCGATCTCATGCCAGTTCGTTCCTCCGGCAGGCCAACGGAGAACGCGATCGTATCCGTTGAAGAGCCATATTGACCCTGTCCTTGCTGTTTCATGATAGTCAGGAGATACGGCAAAGACCTCTCCACCCATATGCTGGGAGCAATCGGCATCCACGCGTGCCCAGTGAGATCCACTATCTCTCGACACAAAGATTCCCCCCCAACCGGCCGCCCAGACGTTGCCGGGAACATCCTGGCCTTCATCCTGGGTTAAGACAGAAAGATCTCGTATGGGTAGATGGAGCAGGCCGGTCTTGACGTCATGCCAGGAATTATCACGGTATTCGAACAGACCAAATCTGCTAAACCCTGCCAAGAGAGTACCCTGGTCATTCTCTTCGTTGAAATCCGGTGAGACAGCGAGGCGGGTGGCGTACTCTCGGAAGTTAGGTGCCCCCATCTCCTGCCAACTCAGCGTACCGGCCGGCAATCTGAAAACCCCTTCCGTTGCGGCAACGAACACGTAGCCCTGGTCAAGGGCCTCATCAAAGCTTGGCGAAAGCACAAGATCGTAGACAGCTTCGAGTCCGTCATCCGTCAATCGACCTTGTTTCTGCCAGGTAGCGTCTCCTGGAGCCAGCTTATAGACGCCTTGAGTGGTTCCCATCCAGAGCGCGCCTCCAGGTGCAAAGACCAAAGCGTGAGCTTGTGGGAAATCGTCACCGGGCAAGCCGTCCGCGACTGACTCCCAGGTGTTTGCATAGGCGGATGTCCGATAGGCGGCGAGACCGCCACTCGCACGTTGCGTGGCGACCCAGAGAGTTCCTGTGCTGTTTGTCGGATCGTAGTCGGGCGAGGCGGCGAAGGCCTGAATACCGTTTACCAGAGGCGGAAGAGGAATATCGTACCAGCGATCAAGGGACACGCTGTAGCTGTAGAGGTGCCCGGATTCGATCGCTGCCCAAACGATGCCTTGATACCCGGTCTCATCGTAATCGCCGGAGACGTAGATGCCGTCGGTGCCACTTCCCCCAGCTGGTAGATCGTGCACGACTTGCCAGGGCTCCTCGGCACAGGAGCGGCGGGCGACGACAAAGCCCTGATCGGGGCTTCTGGCCAGCGCCCACAGTGAACCCGTTCCATTGGATGCGTCACAGTCTGGCGAGGTGGCGATGCTGTCGAATCTATATCCCTCAAGTCCAGCGTTTTCCAGCCTCCAGGTGACGGCTCCCGCACTGCGGCGATACACGTTGTTCGATGCCCCGGAAACCACAAGCCAAGCAGAACCCAGATCTCCGAGGCCGCTGAAATCCGGTGTGAAGGCCATGCTCTTCACCGATCCGCCGTAAGGGCCACCAGAGAGGGCCTCGGCGTCGTTTATTGAGAGATCCACTCGTTGGCTCAGGTCGGCGTCCAGTGTTACTGTCGCGTGGCGGTGGGCCGTATGACCTTCATAGACGCCGGTCACCGAGGCTAACTGTCCGCTAATGGACTCACCACCCCACAAGCCAATCCCGTACCGGGGTAGATCCTCCCCGGCAAAGTAGCGTGTGGCAGCTTTTTGAAGCGTTCCGCTGATCTCTACCCATACAGAGACGTCAGGTCTTGGCTCTCCATCCACCACGCCATAGCCCCAAAAACACGCGACGTTGGGCATACCCTCCCCGCCGCTGGTACGCGGCATACCCTCGCCTCCGCTGGTGCGTGGCATTCCCTCGCCCCCGCTAGTCCGGGGAAGCGGATCGAAATCGTCGCATTTCCAGCCGGCGACAAAGCTCACTTGCTGGGGCGAATCCGTCAGCGCAACGACGTGGCTGTCGCTGTCCCCGTCGTACGAGGCGGTGAGGGTCAGAGGATCCTCTGGCGTGACGCCCAAGATGTCGAGATCCGCCTGGGAGAAGGTATAGATAGGTTGCTCGCCGGTGAACGGCACGGTTGTGGTTACCATGACAGCCTGGCCGTTCGCTGTGGCCGTGACCATCGCCCCGGTCACTGGGCCGCGGGCGCTGAACGCGACCACACTGCCCCAGATTGGCGCGGGGTCAAGCGCGCCGACGCTCGGCACCCGCAGATCGACATGCTGGTTCTGCGTGCGGAAATCGGGATAGACGATGACCTGGCGCGTGACTTGCGTGCCGCTGACGTCTGCAGTTACCGTGACGGGCTTGAGGAACAGGGGCTCCAAAGGGCTGATGTCGATGCCGTAGGTGGGCGTCGTGTGACCGGGGTGGACGAAGGTCGTGCCGGTGACGACCTGTCCCCCGTGGGTGACCGTGATAGGAACGCCCGCCAGCAGCGACGTGCCCTCAGCATCGACGAGCGAGACGCCGCCGTGTAGGCAAATCGTCCACTCCGGCAGCAGCTCGCCGGAGCCACAGGGCGCGCCCAGGACGTACTCCGGGTCGTCCTCAGGCTCCAGAGGTACTGAGGTCTTCTGGGCGTGTATGCCCCCGACCAGTAGCCAACCGGCAAGCAGACTGAGTAGGAGCGCTAGTCCGAGCTTGTAATAACGTCGGACCGAGCGGCGTGGCTTATGGAATGAGATCATGGGACCTCGATCTGATGGATGCGGTGTTCTCTCCCGGCAAGAAACAGGCGTAGGTCGTAGGTACCGGGTGCAAGACCGTCAAAGAGCGCATCGCCGAGCTCGTCAAGCGCTCTTTCCGCTATAACAACCTGATGGGACGACGTTTGCAGCCAGATGGGCGCGCCCTCTAGCTGCTCGTTCCATAGATTCCCTTCCAGGATCACTGTGCAATAGAGATCGCGTCGCTGGGGATTCGAGGAGGCTGGAGCCACATCTAGTGTGACGGTGACGCCGTCCTCTGGGAATTCAACAGTGACTGGCTCAAAGATACGCTCTTCTCCCCGCGTGACGGCTGCCGCCATTGAGGAAGAGAAGCCGGAGAAAAGGACCGAAATCGTGGTCTCTACTTTCTGCCACATCCGGAGTTCCTTTTCGTCAGGCACAGGGGGCACTGGCCGGGTTTGAGAAAGACGATCGGTCGCCTCGGCCCGGGCCAGCGCCATGACGGCGCGGTACTCCTCGGCGCAGTCCGGACAGAGGCCGAGATGGTGCCACAGCTGTGGATGCTGACGCTTTGCCTCGTTATCGCTGAGCAGCGCGTCGGAACAACGGGCGATCAGGATGCACGCCTTTCGGCACTGGATCTCTCCATCTCGCGTTGCGAAGATATCCTGAACGAGTTGCTTGATGTTCTTCTCTTCTGTCATTATGGCCCCCTCCCTTTATA
>CAZEQC010000076.1:0-16559 GCA_964514285.1 uncultured Anaerolineales bacterium
CCCCACCGGCGACGACGATGGCGACACGCTGTCCAACCTGGCGGAGAGACGGCTGGGCACCGACCCCAACGACGACGACACCGACGGCGACGGCATCACCGACGACGCCGAGGTGCGCGGCTTCCAGGCGCTCGACGGGCAGAGGTACTACCTCGACCCCCTCAGCCCGGACACCAACGCCGACGGCTTGACCGACGGGATGGAGTGCCCTCAGCTGGTCCGCACGGACGTGGACGCCCTGTCGCCGGACGCCGTCTGCCAGAATACCGACGGTGCCCTCGAGGACGACGCCGATCTCCCTCGCGTGCCCGACGCCTTCGACACCGACAACGACGACGACGGCGTCCCGGACAAGGTCGATCTTTCGCCCTTCAGCACGGTGGGGAGCGAGGCCGCGACCTTCGGCCGGAACGCCCCCCTGGCTCTGTCCCTGGAGGACCTGCAGGCGGGAGAGCCGGTGCTGGTCGATCTCCAGATTCGGCCCAAGGACCCGGACCACCTGGCCTACGCCCTCAACGTGCTGGACTGGCCCGCCGGCGACAACGACGGGCAGATCCAGCGCCTGCTCGACACCACCTTCGGCGACGACATGACCCCGGAACAGCTGGGGCAGGATCCGTCGGCCACCAACGGCGAGGTGCGCCTGGTGCCCATGGTGGAGGTGCGGATCACCGGTCGCCAGGTGCCCTTCAAGCTGACCCGGCCGGAGACCACCGTGGGGGTGCGAGGCCGCATCTCGGCCACGGTCGAGCTGGAGCAGCACGCCGTGGATGCCACCAAGACCACCCTGACGTGGACGCTGGAGCAGCCGGGCTCGTACGACCTGGGCGTCTTCGAGGGCCCCTGTCCCGCGTCTCCGCCCACGGACCCGGACGACTATGACTGCCACACCGATGGTGCGTCGTGCACCATCGACGGCCGGCTGACCGACCTGGCCGACGGGGAGCATCACCTGATGGTCGCCCGGAGCGAGGACGTCTGGGCTTGCCGGACCATCGGCAACGTCGTCAACGGCCCCTACGACGACCGCATGATCGACCAGGCCCCCCTGGACGTCTACGGCATCTCCGTCCGCGAGGCGAGCGACAACGGCGACCTGCTGGCCTACGCGCCGGTCAGCCTCGTCCAGGACGAGTTGGGCGCCCGGGACGTCGCCTTCGCGGCCCGTCTGGCCTACCAGGTGGGCTCGGGGATCGACGCCGGGGCCTGGGACGAGGCTCAGGACGTGCGGCTGGTCTGGATGGTCCAGATGATCACCGACGTCTGCGACACGAGGGGCCTGCCGCCCCATGCCAGCGATGAGAGAATTGAGTCCTGGTGCGAGCAACACCATCGCCGCGTGGAGCAGACCCAGTTCGTACACACCTACGACGAGCAGTGGTACGTGACGGGCATGGCGGTGCGCGAGGATCACGGGCTCGACGTCGCCATTGCGTACGAGGATCCCGATCCCGCCAACGATGAGTATCCCAACAGCGACGACTACCTGTGGCTGTTGGCCAGGGGTCTGGAGGGGAGCTTCGTCAGCGGCCGCACCGGCAGCGACGGCGAGCGGGACATGACGGTGCCCAAGATCAAGCAGACCTTCGACGTCACCAGCCCCGCGCCCATCAGCCCCACCCGGTGGAACATCCCCTGGGATAAGCTCCGCGTGGAGAGCTATGGTCCCGACGCTTTCCCCCAGCAGGCCCATCTGGCGAACGTCTCGACCTACGCCCAGGAGATCCTGAGGACCCATTTCCTCAGCGGCGGGGAGCCGATGGCGAAGGCCCCCACGTTGTTGTTCGCCCGGGAAGAGCACTACCGCTTGATCAACCTGGATCAAGGGTCGGCGAGCGTCGCCGAGGGCAGCGTCGACGTCTCCTTCGACGGCGCGCAGCTGGAGACGGTGGCCGCCGTGCAGTGGCGGCCCTACCGGTACAGAGACGGGGCCTGGGAGGCCTATCCGATCCAGGCGTACATGGACCTGCTCTCGGTACGGCTGGAGGATCAGTTCCGGGAGATCCCGGAGCTTTACGACCCTGCGTATCAAGGGGTTGACCACGCCAAGATGGCGCTCGACATCGGGATCCTGGCGTGGCAGTCCCGCTACGTCTCTTTCTATCAGGGCCTGTCCAACCGGGTCCAGGTCGGCCCGGAGGTCTATGAGCTGCCCGACGTGGCGGTGAGCAACGGCGAGCTGGCGGGGACGGCGGGGTCGTCGACCCTCAAGGGGCTTACCTTTGGGGACCTGGCCGTCCAGCTGGCCCTGGTGGAGGATGTCCTGGACCATCTGGCCAAGCGCGCGAGGAGGAAGGCCGAGGATGCTGAGCGGCTCATTCCCAGCTGGTTCTTCGAACAGGGGTTCAAGGCCAAGTTGAAGGACAAACTCCGCAACATCAAGCTCGGCGACGTGTGGGGCGTGGTGGGCAAGGGCGTGGGCGTCACTCTGGCGGCGGCGTCCATTCTCACCATGGCCATGGCTATGAGCGGATCCCACGATTGGGAGATCGCCATGTACGTCGTCGGCGTCGTCTCCGCCGCCTGGTCGCTGGGCAAGGCGATTTACGAACTGGCCAGACACGGCACCGAGGAGGTCGTCGAAAGCACCATCAAGATCTTCGGGTCTGCGATCTCCACGGCCAAGGTCGCGGGCGTGATCGGTCTGATCATCGGGGCCGTCACGGCTTTCGGGTTCTTCATCTACGCCGTCGTCTCCGCCGGCGTCGAGTTTTTCGGCCTCTCCTTCAACGCCCTGCTGGCCCAGACCGTGGCGCAGGTCGTCGTGGCCGTCATCATGTTCGCCATCTCCCAGATCCCCGTCTTCGGCCAGTTGATCGCCGCCATCATCGCCATCATCGACGCCCTCGTCTACCTGATCTGCGGCCTCGTCGGCGAGAACGCCCAGGAGGACGTGGTCGGCCAGTGGTTCTGCAAGGGGATCAGCGGGCTGGCCACGGACCTGATCAAGCTCTTTGTCTACGATGCCCACGACCTGGTCGACATGCAGCTCGAGAACCGGCTCCAGACCTTCAACTTCGACTGGGCCTTTGCCTCGGGATCGGAGCAGAAGGGGACCTCCGTCGGCAGCCAGCTGGACGCCAGCCTGGGCGTCACCAGCACTATCCAGCTGAACCACGTCTTCCCCGAGTGGGAGGAGATGATCGAGGAGTGGGAGGACGGCACCTCCTTGATCCCCATCGACTGGAAGTCCCTGGCCTATGGCTATCAGTTCAACAACGAGAACCTGAGGACCGCCACCTTCGAGTACACGCTCCAGACCACGGAGACCGATTGTCACGAGCAGGTCTCCCGGGACACCATGTGGAGCGAGTGGCAACCGACGGAGAGCGACTTCGGCAAGTACGAGATCACGCCCTTCTTCGCCGTGGACCAGGCCCGGACCGGCAGCGATCCGGTGACCTTGACCCAGGCCGGGATCAACCAGACGATGGACCTCTACCTCTCCGAGGGGTACAACGTGCCCATCCAGGAGTGTTGGGCCGTTCCGATCGGCCCCGCCTGCATGGGCTGTCCCTATTGTCCTTTCGCCTGCTGGGTGCCGGTCTGCTACGTCCGCGACAACGATGCCAGCAACCACATCGACATGGGGCAGAGCTTCGTCCTGGACGTCTTCCCGGCCACCCTCGATGGCTTCTACCAGGCGGTGGAGAAGGACGGCGGCTACAGCCTCGCCTGGGGCCAGAGCGAGGCCGTGACGTCGACCGTGCTCGGTGGGGACCCCCTGGTCTTCCCGCGCCAGCTCGACTTCGACGGCGACGGGGCGCTCAACCGGGCCGACGGCGGGTCCGACCCCAACGACAGCCGCTGGGACACCGACGGCGATCAGCTGTCCGACCTCTTCGAGCTCCAGACCGGCAGCGACCCCACCGACCCGGACGCCGACGGCGATGGGCTCGCCGATGATGCCGAGGCGCGGCTGCGGACCGATCCCCGCCGCGAGGACACCGACGGTGACGGCCTCACGGACGCCGAGGAGACGACGGGCTGGGCGTTCGTCTACGAGCTGGACGCCGACGGGAACCAGCTCAAAACCTGGGTGACGTCCGATCCTCTGTCGGCCGATGGGGACGGCGACGGCTGGACCGACTTTCAGGAGAAGACCTACGGCCTCCACCCGCGGGTGGCCTCGGTGGCGACGCTGCTCTCCCTGGACTCCCGGGTGGATGAGGTCCACGCCCCGCGGATCCTGCTCCGCTTCGAGGATGACGTCGACACCGCGGCCTTCGCCGATTCATCCGGCTACGGCAACGCCGGCAGCTGCGAGGGGGATCGATGCCCCACCATCACCGATGGCCGCTACGTCCGGGGCGCGGCGTTCGACGGCGCCGACGATCGGGTCTCCACGCTGCGCCAACTCGACCAGAGCAGAGGGGGGCCTGGCGCCACGATGATGGCCTGGGTCTACCCCCACAGCAGCGGGGCCAAAGACCAGCAGGTGATCAGCACCGACGACGGCGATCGGGACTGGTCCCTGCTGCAGAGCGATGGTCGGTGGCGGGCCTTCCTGGGCAGCGACGTGGAGCGGGTGGGCGGCTCTGTGTCGCTGGACCAATGGCAGCACGTGGCCGTGGTCTTCGATCCGCGGGCGGGGACGAGGCTGTTCAAGAACGGGGACCAGGTCGGGCTCTGGCACGAGGTCCACCACAATGCCCAGAACGGCCCGCTGACGATCGGCGCGACCCCTGCCGGCGGCGCGCCCTTCGACGGGCGCATCGACGAGGTGGCCGTCTTCGACCGGCCGCTGAGCGAGGCGGAGATCGAGGCGGCGATGGCCGGCCTCTACAACCCGCACGACCTGGTCGTCGCCCCGAACGACACGCTGGCCTACCAGGCCACGGTCGAGAACGAGCTCATCGGCCGCCAGGCCGAGGGGCTGCTGCGGACCGAGTTCCAAGATGGCCGCGTCGGCCCACCGGCTTTCTCTAACAACGCCATCGATCCGGAGACCTTCGTCCTGCTGCCGCAGGAGGAGGCGACGATGGCGGGCACGGTGGACGTGGCCGACGAGGCCTCCTCCGACACGGTCGACATGACGCAGGTGGCCGGCGCCCTCATCACCGACTGGCGCGAGCAGTGCGGCTTCGCCGAGCTGTGGCTGCCCCTCAACGAGCCTGCGTCGAGCACCAGCTTCACCGACCACTGCGGCGGGCTGCCGCCGCGGGGCGCCGAGTGCTCCGGCCTCCACTGCCCCGACCGGGAGGCCCCGGGCTACTTCGACCACGGCCTCTCGTTCGACGGCACCGACGACTATCTGACCCTGCTCCAGGGCGGCCAGCCCCTGAGCGCGGACGCTCTCGGGCTGAAGCCCCAGGGCCGGCAGCAGCCGGGCAGCTTCAGCGTCTCCGTCTGGGTCAAGGGGACCGGCGCGGACTTCGCCTCCGGCTATCGGGCCGTGCTGGGCACCGATCAACGGACGGCCGATCGGGGGCTGATGCTCGGCGTGCGCGGCGGCAAGCCCCGGCTGACCTTCTACGGAAACGGCTTGAGCAGCGGTTATCGGCTCCACACCGGGCGTTGGTACCATCTCGTCTATCGGTATGACGCGGCCGACGGGGAGATGGCCATCTTCGTCAACGGCGAGCCGAGGGCCGTCGAGGCCGGTCACCCGCCGTTCCAGGGCGAGGGCACGCTCCACGTGGGGCGGGCCCAGGGCGGGAGCGCCTTCCAGGGCACGATCGACGATCTCCGTATCTTCGGCCGGGCCCTCACGATGGCGGAGATCCGGGCCTTGTACGGCCAGCCGGTGCTGGAGATGCACTTCGACGATGGCCGGCCCTACGGTGACGACTCCGGCTTCGGCAACACCGCCTTCGGATCCCGTTGTCCCTGGCAGCAGCCGCAGGGGATCACGGGCAAGGCTTTGGGCTTCAGCGACCACCAGTCCCACTACTGCGAGCTGAGGGGCAGCGAGCTCCCCAATATGGATCTCAACGAGAGCGCCTTCACGTGGGCCTTGTGGCTCTACCCGTCCGGCGGCGACACCTTCCCCCAGGGCGTCGTGGGCAACTACCTCGGTGTTGCCGAAACCCACCCAACCAACAGTGGCGACGCGAAGCATAGCTACCCATCCCTGCTGCGGGTAGGGCGGAAGCTGCGCTTCGGCTTCGGCGCCGACACCGACGGCGACGGGAACAGCGAAGCTTGGAGGCCGGTGCAGACGGGCAACGTGCTGAACCGGAACGCCTGGAACCACGTGGTGGTCAGCTTCGGACCGGTCTACGACGAGCACGGTCAGTTCGTCCAGAACAAGGTCACCTTCTTCGTCAACGGCGAGCGGGTCGAGAGCCAGGGGGTGGGCGACCGGACCGTCCGCTACAGCGAGTCCCGCAATGCCACCATCAATCTCGGCCGCGTGAGCCGCAAGGCGCAGCTCGATCTGGAGCGGCTGTACGTCGAGGAGGAGGGGGATGGGGCGGGCGAGGCAGAGGTCTACATCGAGTGGAACGGTCATCGGGTTTGCGAGGGGACGGACGACCATCCGCACGACGAGGAGGAATGCCGGCACAACGATCTCAAGGACGACGACATACGACCCATCGAGGCCACCAGGGACGTGGTCAACAGAGGCCACCTCCGGGTGTTGGAGGACGACGGCGCCGGTGACGGGGACTGCATACTCGATGACCTGTTGATCGCCCATACGTTCAGCACCAACGACCCCAGCGCGCGTGGTTCATTCCGTGGCTCGGGCGGGGGGTGCAGCGCCCTGTCTGGTGCGACCGAGGTGGACCTCCACTACACCTACTCCAACCCTTCGGTGCCGTTCCACGGCCGCATCGACGACCTGTATCTCTACAAGCGGGCGCTCTCGCTGGAGGAGGTCCGGGAGCTCTACCTCTCCACCTTCGCCCTGCTGCGCCTGCCGATGGACGAGGCGCCGGGCAGCGACACCTTCGAGAACGTGGTCGACCTGAGCGGCCAGAGCAACGCCTTCTGTATACGCGGAACGGGCGGCGGGGCGTGCCCGACGTCCGGCGTCAGCGGCCGTGAGAACCAGGCCGCGCTGTTCGACGGCCTCGACGACGCCCTGAGCACCGAGCTGGCCGTGGATCAGGGTCGAAACGGCGGCGGCGCGACGCTGATGGCCTGGGTCCGCCCGCGGAGCACCAGCGCCGGCGACCACCACGTGATCAGCACCGACGACGGCAACCGCGACTGGTCCCTCCTGCGCAGCGGGGACCGGTGGGGCCTCTTCGCCGGGGACGGGATCCACCTCACGGCCGGCTCTGTAGAGCTGGGCCAATGGCAGCACGTCGCCGTCGTCTTCGACCCCGCCGGCGAGACGAAGTTGTTCAAGAACGGCGTCCGCGTCGATCATTGGCCCGACATCGGGCACAACGCGAACACCGGGGCCGTGACGGTTGGCGCCGCCCCTGGCGGCGGGGCTTTCTTCGACGGCCGCATCGATGACGTCCGCGTCTTCGATCACGCCATCGAGGATGCAGACGTCCGGATGATCTACGAGTCCGCCCCCATCCTCCAGCTCCACCTGGACGAGGCGGAGGGCGCGACCAGGTTCGAGGATGGCTCCGGCAACGGCAACGACGGCGTGTGCGGGACCTGCCCCGACGTTGGCCTCAAGGGCCGGGTCGGCCTGGCCCCTGCCTTCGGTGGCGTCCACGAGGTGATCGACGTTCCCGACGACCCGCTCCTCAATCTGGACAGTTTCAGCGTGGGGGCATGGGTCATGCCGTCGGCGGCTTTCAATCATCAGCAGAATCTGGTGGACAAAGACGCCAACTATCAGCTGGCCCTCTCGGAGGGCGGGCTGACCCCGACCGTCCGCGCCCAAGGATCGGTGGGTTGGCGCCAGGTGGAGAGTGACGTACCGATCCGGCTCGACACCTGGAGCCACGTCATAGGGACGTACGACGACGAGGCGAAGGCGCTGAGGATCTACGTCAACGGCTATCTGCAGGGCAGCAGGCGGCTGCCGGACGATTTCACCCCTTGGAGCAGCACGTTCGACCTGAAGGTGGGGGATGCTTTCGCGGGGCGCCTGGACGAGGTGGTGGTCTATGACCGCGCGCTGAACCCCTTCGAGGCCCGGGACATCTTCCTCTATCAGGGGAAGTGGGCCGAGGACCGGGAGAGCACGTCCGTGACCATCGACGGCGAGGCGCCGGCCTCCTCGCTCGTCTCCTACGACGCCGCCTACCCCTACCGGGCCAACCAGGACGTGGTGATGCACGTGGCGGCGAGGGACGATGCCTCGTCGGTGACCATGGTGGAGACCTGCGTCTGCCACGGCGACGCGGCCGGGTGCTGCGCGGAGGAGGCCAGCTGGGTGGCCGCGCCGCCCTGCCAGGACGGCGGCGAGGCGGCCTGGTGTCCCACCTTCGATCCCACCCGACGGCACGGCGAGGGGACCTACGCCCTCCAGACGCGGGCCACCGACCGGGTCGGCCATCGCGAGCAACCGGCTCAGACGTACGTCCTCCACGTCGACGATACGCCCCCGGACGTCGTCGCCGACGTGCAGGAGGGGGGCCTTATCGCGGCGCAGCGCCACGAGAGCGAGCCAAATGCCTGGACGGTCTCCCTCTCCGGCGACGTCGTCGATCCGGATCTGCCGGGCGGGGCCTCCGGATCCGGCCTGCAGCCCGAGACGTTCAGAGTCGCGCTGGTGACCCCGGAGGGCGAGGTCGCCGGCGCCAGGGTCCAGCCCACCGTCAGCGGAGGCCGGTGGTCCGTGGACTACGTGCTGACCGGCCCGTCCCCCACGGGGCCCTACACCCTGCGAGCCGAGGCCGCTGACCGGGTGGGGAACAGCCAGACCGTGGACGTCGTCACCTTCCAGGTGGATGCCACCCCCTCGAGCGCCAGCCTGGACGCGCGCGAGCTGCCGCCAGCCCTGGACGATGCGGCGGCTCTGGAGGGACTGGCCAGCGAGCTGCCTTCGCTGCCGCAGACCGCGCTGATGCTCCACGTCGAGGAGGAGCCCGGCGCCACCACCTTCCGCGACAGCAGCGGCTGGGGGCGCGACGCCACCTGTTCTGGAGCGAGCTGCCCCAGTGTGATCGACGGCCGGTACGGTCGCGCCTTCGAGTTCGACGGCGCGCAGCAGGTTGTCGCCCTGGAGGCCTTCGAGCCGGCCGGCGGGCCGGTGAGCGGCACGGTCGGCATCGCGGCCTGGGTCAGGCCGGCCACCAAGGCCGGCTTCCAGACCATCGTGGTCCACGGCGGCACGTCGAGCCCGCCGCGACGCGTCTTCCTCCAGATCCGCGAGGGGCAGTACCAGGTCGGATCGTACGACGGATCCCATCACCGGGCCGTATCCCCGGTGCCGGACGACGACGTCGGCCGGTGGGTCCACCTGGCCGGCACCTACGACGGCACCCACTGGCGCCTCTACCGGAACGGCGTCGAGGTGGACGCCGCGGCCAGCGCCGTGGGCGCCCCGGCGGTCGACGCCGATTGGGCCGTCGGCGCCAGCAGCGACGGGAGCCGGCGCTTCTTCCAGGGCGCCATCGACGAGATCGTCGTCCTCGGCCGGGCGCTCTCTCTGGAGGAGGTGCGCGCCCTGGCGCAGCCAAAGGCCAGCGGGGTCGATGACGTGGAGGTGGGCTTCACGCCGATGCTCCCCGGCTCATCCTTCCACAACGAGCAGCCCTCCGAGGGCGAGGTGCTTCACCTGCCCCTCGACGACGGCCCGGATCGGGAGGATCGGCTCACCTTCACGGACATCTCTGGGGAGGAGCACCACGGCGCCTGTGACGGCAGCCAGTGCCCGGTGACCGGACGGGCAGGCCACGTGGGTCGCGCGGCCCAGTTCGACGGGGCCGACGATCGGGTCTCGGTCGATGGCTTCGGTGCCTTCACCACCACGACGGTCTCGGCGTGGGTGCATCGGGACCCCGACGGCACCGGGGGCGCGCTGGCCTCCTACAAGGCGGCCGGTGACTGCGGCTTCTTGCTCGATCTCTCGCCGCACGACGAGGTGGACGCGGCCGAGCCCGTCTTCCGGATCAAGGTCGGTGGGGTCTGGCACACGGCTCAGGAAACGGCGTCCGTGCCCGCAAACGCGTGGGTCCATCTGGCGGGGACCTACGACGGGCAGACGGCCCGGCTCTATCGCGATGGCCAGGAGGTGGCCAGCGTCGCCGCCCCCGGCGGCATGGAGCAGGGCGTGGGGGGGATGCTCATCGGTGAGGCCCTGGAGGGGCGCCTCGACGATGTCCGTATGTGGGATCGAGCCCTCTCTGCGAAGGAGATCCGCGCCCTCTACCGCGGTTCCTCGCCTCTGATCGCGCTCCCCTTCGACGAGCCGTGGGCCGTGGGCGGCAACTCCTTGGAGGACACCTCCGGCTGGGGTCATCGCGCCATCCTCCACACGGCGCCGATGGGCGCCGGAGGTGGGGGCTCATCGGATCCGGCGAACAAGACGGTGGCGGGGAAGGTGGGGGCTCACGCCCTCTCCCTCGACGGGGTGGACGACTACGTGAGCGTCGCCCCGCACCCGGCCCTCGACCTGAGCCCGGGCCCGTTCAGCGTGGGCCTTTGGGTCTATCCCGAGCGTGCGAACGTGGAGGAGCCCGTCCTGAGCAGCGCCGCCTACAGCGTCGAGGACGCGTTCTACCCCTTCATCAACGTGGACGGCAACCAGGTCTGGTACGGTTACGGCGATGGGGCGCAGCTGCACAACCGCGGCACCGGGTCGATGAGCCCCGTGACGCCCGGGGCGTGGAACCACCTGGCGCTGGTCTACAGTGGGAAGACGCTCACCGCCTACGTCAACGGGGCGTCGGCCGGATCGATGGACGTGGCTCCGCCGCACCCCACCACTCGCTTCGACCTCGGCCGGGGCTTCGGCCTCGATGCTGGTTCTAGCGTCCCGGAATGTGCCGACCTGGCCAACCTGCGGCTCACCCCGGGCGGCTTTGGCTATCGCTATCGCATCAAAGTGAATGACACCGTCGTGTTCACCACCGAGGGGTGGCCCACCCCCGGGGAGACCATCCGCCCCGGCATGAGCCACGGTTTCTGCACGAGCGCCACCCTCCGCCTGGAGCGTTTCGATGGGTCCGTGTACCCGGGTGTTTGGCGGCCCCTGGCGGCCGATGGCAGCTACCAGACGGATACCGTGCCCGAGACCGATCGGGTGGCGTCTTTCCAGGATAGCAGCGGATCCGTGGAGCTACGCTACGACGTCATCAACCAGCATCATCACATGCGCACCTTCAAGGGGCGCATCGACGACGTGCGCATCTACCCCCGCGCCCTGGGCGAGGCCGAGATCACGGCTCTCTACCAGAGCGGCTGGGAACAGACGACCTTGCCCGGCGGCGTTGACCCCAACCAGCCTCCGTGGTCAGCCTCCGTGCCGGAGGGCCTGGAGGGCACCTACCGCCTCGACCTGCGCGGCCGGGACGCCTCGGGCCTGGTCAGCGATCCTGATCGCGGCGCCTGGTCCGGCGACGTGGACACCGCGGCGCCCCGGGCGCGGCTAACCCGGCAGACGGTCGATGGGCAGGCGCGCTACGTGGCGACCGCCGAGGACTTCAACTTGGCCGAGGAATGCTTCTTCTCGCCCTGCGGGCCGGGCGCCGCGGCCGAACCCACCTTCTTCCGCCCGCCCTGGTACCGGAGCCTCATCGCGGGCGGCGGCGGCGACGGAACCGAGAGGCTCTACCGGCTCCAGGCCACCTGCCCGGTGTCGGCCGCGACGGCCTCGACCGCCGTCGGGGGCTACGACACGCCCGGGCGCGCGGTGGACGTCGCCCTTCGGGAGCTGCCCTCGGGCGGCGCGAGCGAGACCTACGCCTACGTCGCGGACCAGCTCGGCGGCCTGCAGATCGTCGACGTCTCCGTCGTGACGAGCACCACGCTGGCCGGCAGCCTGGGCATCGACGGTCACTCGATGGCCGTGGCGGTGCAGACGCAGCCCGCAGGACCCTCGACGGGGGCCGCGACCGCCCCTTCGCGCCCCGCTGCGACGGATGGCGACGCGCGGACGTCCCAGGCCCACCAGCAGCGCCGATCCCCCTTCCGGCGCCTGGCCTCCCTCTCCGCGGCGGGCACGTTGGCCGGCGGGCTCTCGCCCAGCGTCGCACCCCAACCGACGCCCTCGGGGATCGACCGCCCGTCGGCCGGCGGCGGGCAGCAGGAGGTCGTCGGCACGGCGGCGATGGCGGCCGCCGATACCTTCACCGTCACCGGGACCAGCCCCGCGGGCAACGGGCTGGTCATCGCCCGGGACGGGGCCATCTCCGCCACCTTCAGCCAGCCCGTCAGCCGGACCACGGTGACCACCCGGTCCTTCGGCGTGGAGGGGCGCCAGACCGGCCGCTACGCGGGCACCTACACCGTCGGCTCGGTCCGTTTCGACGCCTCGCAGAGCTACAAGCCGGGTGAGGAGGTCTTGGTCAACCTCAGCGACGGGATCGAGGCGCCGGACGGGAGGACCTTGACGCCCTACGCCTGGCAGGTGCGGGCCGCCGTCGACGGCGGCACGGGAGCCTTCGCCCGGGGGCATCGCCTGGACTCAGGGCAGGACGGGTCCTCGCCGGCCGCCTCGGCGCTGGGGGACCTGGACGGCGACGGCGACCTGGACGCCTTCATCGGCGAAGGGACCCGGGCCAGCACGGTCTGGATCAACCAGGGTGGGGCCCAGGGCGACAGCCAGGGGGCCTACAGGGACAGCGGTCAGCGGTTGGTCGTCACCGACACCCAGGCCGTCGCCTTGGGCGACGTCGATGGCGATGGCGATCTCGACGCCGTGGCCGCATGCCGGGGCGCGTATCCCAACCAGGTGCTGCTCAACGACGGCGGGGCCGCGTTCGGCGAGGCCGGAGCCCTCGGCGCCGCCGACGCCCTAGCGGTGGCCCTGGGCGACGTGGACGGTGACGGTGACCTCGATGCCCTCCTGGGCAACGACGGCCCGAACCGGGTCTGGCTCAACGACGGCGCGGGGGGCTTCTCCGACGGCGGCCAAGCGCTGGGCGACGCCAAGACGTACGCCGTCGCGCTCGGCGATCTGGACGGCGACGGGGACCTGGACGCCGTCGCCGGCAATTACAGTTCCACCTACAGCGACGACCGGAACGAGATCTGGTTGAATCGGGGCGGCGCGCAGGGGGGTACCCCCGGCGCCTTCTCCCTGAGCGACCACACGGTCGGTGCCACGGGCTGGGACACGCGGGACGTGGACCTCGGGGACCTCGATGGTGATGGGGATCTCGACGTCCTGGTCGCCGTCAATGCCTTTGGCGAGACCACCACGGCCTGGCTGAACGACGGGACCGCCGCCTTCACCGACACCGTGAGCCATACCCTGTCCATCTCGTCCACCTTTGCCGCCGCGCTGGGCGACGTGGATGCCGACGGCGACCTGGACGCCTATCTGGCCAACTTCCAGCAGCCGAACACCGTCTGGCTGAACGACGGCCACGGCGCCTTCAGCGACTCCGGTCAGCGGCTTGGCGCGGTGGCGTTCTCCAGCGACGTCGACATGGGGGACGTCGACGGCGATGGCGACCTGGATGCCCTGGTCGTGAGCCCCGCTGAGGAGAACGTCGAGCACACGCGCCTCTGGATCAACGGCGGTGTGGCCCGGCGGGATCAGTTCTACGTCGAGCAGGACAGCGTGGACAACGCCCTGCCCGTGCTGGCGAACGACGCGCTATCCGGTACCGGGCCCCTCACGCTGACCGCCGTCACGACCGCGAGCCACGGGACGGTGAGCGTGGCCGGCGACGTGGCGCTTTACACCCCCGACGCGACCTACACGGGGAGCGACGCGTTCGTCTACACCGCGAAGGACGCCACGGGCCGCCAGAGCTCCGCCGACGTGGTGGTGCGCGTGGGCGTGGGCAACGCCGCGCCGGCAGCGCAGGATGACGCGGACACGATCAACGAGGACACCGTGGCCCTGCTCCGGCCCGTCAGCAACGACGGGGACGCCGACGGCGACACGCCCTACCTGGCCGCGCTGGGGGAGCCGCACCACGGGACCGCTGCCGCTGTGCGCAACGTGCTCGTCTATACGCCCTCGCTCGACTACAACGTGAACGTGGCCGGTCCGGACACCTTCACCTACACCATCGAGGATGGCCTGGTGAGCGATACGGGCACCATGGCGATCACCGTGCTGCCCGTCAACGACGCGCCGAGCTTCACCGCCGGCCCCGATCAGGTCGTGCCGGAGGACGCCGGCCTCCAGGTGGTGCCCGGGTGGGCCACCGGCCTCTCGTCGGGTCCGGCCGACGAGGCGGGACAGGCGCTGCACGTCACGTCGTCCAATGACAACCCCGGCCTCTTCGGGGCGCAGCCGGTCATCGGCCCCACGGGGACGCTGACCTTCACCCCGGGGGCCGACGCCAACGGGAGCGCGGAGGTTCGGGTCACCCTGCACGACGACGGAGGGACGGAGCGCGGGGGCCGGGACAGCAGCTGGGCCCAGACCGTCTTCATCACCGTCACCGCCGTCAACGACCCGCCGACCCTCGATCCCATCGCCGACGTCACCACCTGGGCCGGCGCCCGCGAGCAGACGGTGGCGCTGGACGGTATCGGCGCCGGCCCCGACGAGGCTCAGACCCTCAGCGTCTCGGCCGTCTCCACCGACACCGCCGTCGTGCCCCACCCCACCGTCGACTACGTCAGCCCCGGCGAGAGCGGCACGCTCCGCTTCACGCCCACGGCCCAGGGGGGCACGGCCGGCGTCGAGGTGACGGTCAGCGACGGCCTCTCCCAGACGACGCGCGCCTTCCAGGTCACCGTGGAGCAGCCCGAGGTGCGCACCTTCGCCTACGTCGCCAATGAGATCGACGGCCTGCGGGCGGTGGACGTCAGCGACCCGGCCGAGCCGGCCCTGGTGGATACGTATGGGTTTGCCTCCGGGTTGGCTTACGACGTGGCCATCTCCGGCACGCGGGCCTACGTCGCTCAGGGCCCCGCCGGCCTCGACGTCGTCGACGTATCGGACCCGGAGAACCCGTCCCAGATGGGCCGGTGCAGTGGCTTGGGCGGTGACGCCCAGGGCGTGGCCGTCTCCGGCGACTATGCCTACGTGGCCGCCGGCCAGGGCGGCCTCAGGGTGATCGACGTCTCGAACCCCTATCAGCCGATATCGGTGGCGCGGGTGGTCACCCTCGATCGTGCCGAGGACGTGGCAATCTCCGGTTCCTACGCCTACGTGGCGGACGTGGCCGGTGGCCTGCGCGTCGTCGACGTTACGATCCCCACGTCTCCCGTGGAGGTGGGGCACTACCGTCCGCCGCACCCGACGGCGACCGGGGCGTACGCCCGAGAGGTCGTCGTGGTCGGTGACCTGGCCTACGTGGCCAACTGGCAGGGCGGGCTCCAGATCGTCGACGTATCCACGCCGGCCGACCCCCAGCCGCGGGGCAGCTGCTGCGGAGGGCCCAACAGCATCGCCACCGGCGTCGCCGTCCAGGGCCATCGCGCCTACCTGGTGGGGACGGGCGGGCTGCAGCGCATCGATGTCAGCGACCCCGACGCGCCGACGTGCATAGACGAGGTATCCTGGACCACGGGCTGGCTCCATGCCGTTACCGTCTCCGGCGACTACGCCTACGTGGGGGAGAGCGAGGGCGTGCGAGTGATCGACCTGACCTCGTTGGAGGTGCTGACCTGGGCACGCTACCGTACCGGCGCCGGCAGGGCCATAGCGATCGCCGACGGCTATCTCTACGCCGCTGCCTCGGACGCCGGCCTGGTCTATCTCTGCGAACCCGGGGACCGGCATACGTGGGGGATCTACGCCCAGCCCGTGGGAAGGGCCGAGGACGTCGCTGTGTCCGGGCGGCACGCCTTCGTGGCCGCCTTCGAGCAAGGGCTCCAGGTCGTCGACGTCCTCGATCCATGGGACATGGCGTGGGCCGGAAGCTACGAGCCGGGCGGTGAGGCCGTTGGGATCGGGCTGGCCCGTGTGGACGGCGTCGACTACGGGTTCCTCTCCCTGGGCCAGGCCGGCGTTGACGTCCTGGACGTGACCGATCCGACGTCGCCCACCCTGGCCGCTCGCCTCGATACCGGTGGCTTCGCGGGGGACGTCGCCGTGCTGGGGGGTCCAACGCCCTCCGATCCCCCCTATGCCCTGGTCGCGGCCGGCTGGCGCCTGGAGGTCTTCGACCTCTCCGACCTGCCGGCCGACCCGAGCCGCATCGCTTCGGTCCAGCTCCCCTCGTCGGCCGACGGCGTCGTCGCGTCCTCCGGGGATGGGGATCGCCCGTACGCCCTGGTCGGCTGCGGCGAGGGCGGGTTGGTCAAGGTGGATCTCTCCGATCCACGGGACCCGTTCATCTGGCGCGTCTTCGCGACCGAGGGGTATGCCATGGACGCCGACGTACGATCGACCCCGTCGGCGTCGGGTCCCTTCGGCTTCGTGGCCGGCTCCGAGGCGGGGTTGGAGATCCTCGACCTGGACGCGCCGACGGACCGCCTCCGCGCCTGCGACACCGCCGGCAACTGCACCGTCGCCGCGCCAGACACCCACGTAGGGCAGGTTTCCATACCTGCCGATGAGGGCCGCACCGTCGCCGCGCCAGACACCCACGTAGGGCAGGTTTCCATACCTGCCGATGAGGGCCGCA
>CAZEQC010000077.1:0-16434 GCA_964514285.1 uncultured Anaerolineales bacterium
TTGACCGTATGATACCATCGATTCTCAGGTCGGTCAATTGCGGGTGATCCAGACCTGACAGGGTTCAGCAACCTATCGGGGCTGTCTGCAGGCATCCCCGCCAGGTGCCTCGCACGGCCCCACGTGCAAGGCACCTTCCTCGCAGACTGCATCGCGGTCGAAAGCACGTGAAGCCCCTTGTCAGGTTCCAGATTGTACGTAGCAGCCTCTCGTGGTATACTACCAGGGTGCAGATAGTCAGCATCAGCTGAAATGCAGAGAGGAGTGCGCGCGATGAAGGACCCCACCGTCCAGGTACGCAAGCGTGGCGTGATCACGCTCCCAGCGGAGCTGCGAGAGGCCTACGACATCCAGGAAGGCGACACGTTCCGTCTGATCGATCTCGACGGGGTGTTCGTCCTGACGCGGATGGTCAGTCTGGTACCGGAGTTGGCGCAGGAGATCGAGCGCCTGCGGATGGAAGCCGGCCTGACGACCGAGGAACTGTTGGACGGACTCCGAGAGCAGCGCGAACGCTACCACGTTGAGACCTATGACGACGAAGAGCAAACCTAGGGTCTTTGTCGATGCCGATGTGATCTTCGCAGGGTCAGCGTCGCCCAGCGAGCACAGCGCCAGTTTGGTCACGTTGCGTATGGGCGAGATCACGCTCATCGACGCCGTCACGTCCCGCCAGGCGGTCGTCGAGGCGGAGCGGAACCTGGCAGCCAAGATCCCCGATGCTGTGACAACGTTCCGTCTTCTGATCGAGCGGTCGCTTCGCGTGGTGCCGGACCCATCGAGACAAGACGTGGCGGCATGCGGAGCGATCGCCGATCCCAAGGACCTTCCCATCCTGGTGGCCGCCATCCGCGAGCGCTGCCAGTGGCTGGTGACCTTCAACGTCGATGATTTCGTGCCAGGGCATGCAGACGTGACCGTCCTACGACCAGGCGCGTTCGTGCGGCGTGTGCGTGCTGTCCTGACGCATATGGATCGAACCGGGTAGTGATCCAAGAGGTGCCTCGCACTACCCCAGGTGCAAGGCACCTTCCTGCGAAGGTCGCGCAAGCTTCGCAAGGTCAGCTTCTCACATCCTCCAGCTGCGCAAAATCCCGCGCATGCTTGACAAAGAGAGGCCGCTGTGATATACTGTTAAATACAGAGGGAGTGAAAGCTCCCGATGGGAGGGGGAGCCCCGAGAAATTGGAAGGCGACCTCATCAGGCAAGACCACCGTTATGTTTTGAGAGATCAAAGCACAACCAAGGTCAAGCCGCTCCCAGAGTTATGACGTCTCGGCGACGAAGTAGACGATGATGGCTCGTACGTAAGGGCGATCATCGGACGGTAAGTCAAAGAGACGGAACCGAGGGAGAAACCGAGTAAGCTAGGCCGATCTTCCGTTGAGGAAGACTGGCAGAGCAGAAAGGGAAGATGGGGATGACCGGAAGGTTACTTGGGGCCCCTCTTTTTTGTTGTCTCTCCCCTTCGATCGACAGCCACAGGTAGCGCTACTCGTCTCGCACGTCCTCGTGGAAGACCTCGGGCTTGAGCAGGCCCACGAAGGGCAGGTTGCGGTACCGCTCCCGGTAGTCGAGACCCCAGCCCACCACCAGCCGGTCCGGCAGATCAAACCCCTTGTACTTCAGCGGCACGTCGACCAGGCGGTGTTTGGGCTTGTTGAAGAGCACGCAGACCTCCAGGCTGGCGGGCTGGCGGGCGCGGAGGGTGCGCAGGAGGTAGCTCAACGTCAGGCCGGTGTCGATGATGTCCTCCACGAACAAGACGTGGCGGCCGGTGATGGGCACCTCCAGGTCCTTGATCAGTCGGACCACCCCCTCATCCCGGGCCTCAGCCGAGTAGCTGGAAACCGCCATGAAATCGACCTCCATCGGCACGGTGATCAGCCGGATCAGATCAGCGATAAAGGGCACCACGCCCTTGAGGACGCCGACGAGAAGCGGATTCCGTCCCGCGTAATCCCGAGAGACCTCCTCCCCAATCTCCCGGACGCGCTGCTCGATCTCCTCCGCCGAGATAAGAATCTCGCTCACGTCGGCGGTCAACGCTTCATACGCCGGCGGCGGGTACCACCTCATCCGTCCTCCTGAGCCGCAGTGCCCAAAATCTCCTCGGCATGGTCGTGCAACCCATACTTGATCATCAGATCCCTCACGTCCCGCCGCTTGAAGAGCTTGACGTTGACGTGCGGATAGAGCTCGCGCAGGCGGCGCACCTTGCGGTTCTTCTCCGTGATCAGGCTGGGCCGCATGGTGGTCAGCTCCACGTAGAGGTCCTGCTCGGGAAGATAGAAATCGGGGGAGAAGCCTGCGGCGACGTTGCCATCCTCGTCGCGCTCCAGGACGAAGGTGCGCGGCTCGTAGGACCACTCGACCCCGTAGTAGTCGAGGATGCGGGCGAACGCCTCCTCGGTGGGATGGGAAAACGCGGGGCGAGAGGCTTCGGGTTCATTCAAGTCATTTACCCCCTTCGTCGTTGAGGGCCGCTTGGTGGGCGGCCCCTAAGGCGGCCTGCAGGGCAGCCCCCATGGCTTGGCAGATCAGATCCGCGGCAGACTCGACCGTCATGCGCCGGGTGTTGAGGACCAGATCGTAGAGCTGTGGGTCGTTCCACGCCACGTCGTAGGTCTGGCGCAGGTAGGCGCGCCGCGAGCGGTCGCTCTCCTCCATCTGCGCCCGCGCCGCTGTCACCGGTACCCCGTGGCGGGAGGCGATGCGCCCCACCCGCACCTCTGGCGGGGCGACGACGCGGACGTGGAGGACGTCGGGACGGTCCGCCAGGATAACCTGACCGGCCCGGCCGATGATCACGATCTCGCCATCGTCGGCCAGACCCTCCATCACCTCGCGCACAGCCCGCTCGTAGCCGGCCAGGGCCTCCGGGGAGGGCTGCACGCCCAGCAGACCCAGGTCGTCGATGGCGGCCAGGGCCATCTCCGGCGCACCGGCGCGCCGGGCAGCCTCATTGATCACCTCGCGCCACACCATGCGGTAGCCGAGGCGCTGCGCGACCTCGCGCCCGATCTGGGTGCCCAGGCTGCCCAACTGCCGCGAGATGGTGATGGCCGTCATGGTTCACCTCCGCTCTCTACCCGTGGTCGGTCACGTTTGTGGAACGATGGACTCACGGCGCATAGTATACACACGCTCGGAAAAAAGCGCCACTGGGCAGCGAGGAAAGCGTCAGGCCCCTTGATGAGAAAACCCTGCACAATGCAACCTGTCTATTGACAAGTTACATATAGCATGCTATACTGGACGTGCTAGAGAGGAACAGGATGACACGACGGAGGCGATGTACGAAGATGGCTGCAGCGAGGCCACTCGCGCCGTGCCGTACGGTTCCTGGAGCCAACGTTGCTGCCCGACGCACAGTGAGCCGGGCACCCGGGAAGCGCCCGCCTGGAAGCAGCGCATTGCCGGCGTTCTTGCCGACGAGGAGATCCGATTGGCGTACGATATGAGGCGGGGTCGATGATCGACCGCGAGGATGGAGCGAGGTGAGAAGCATGCCAAGATTCGACGGAACGGGACCGCGCGGCGAAGGTCCGTTCACGGGCCGGGGCGAGGGATACTGCGCCTTGAAGCTCCCCGACGAGAGCTCGGGCGCCGGAGCAGAACCGGCCATAGGCTTCGTCGGGTTGCAGGGCCGGCCTGTGCGCCTGGAGACACCCCCCGACGTGTCTGCTCGCTGGCAGCCCTCCCCGCGCCGCCGGCCGCTGGCGAGAATGATATGGGGGCCAGCACCGAGACCCTGGCGAGGTCGACGCGGACGCCATGGCCGGCGCTCGGGCCGGCGGTTCCATGTGGCTCACCATAGCGCTGCGCTCCGGCCGGGGCTCCGGGCGAGAACGAGAAGGCGCACGTGAGTCGTCAAGGTGACGGACAACACCCGGTGGGCGGGCTCGTCGACCGCGTGGACAACGACGATCGTGCGACAGCGCAGAATCTGTGCGCCACGTTCAGGTCGATCCTCTTCGAGCAATATCCGACGGTAGCGTTCGCCCCCATCGCAGAGCAGGTCGTAGAGCGGCTGGCGGTGGACGATGTCACTGAGGACGATGCCCTCGGCGAAGATGAGTCCCGCAAGCGGGGCTCTGGGCAGGAGAAGGCATGAGAGCGTATCTCGACTGCTATCCCTGCTTCCTGCGCCAGGCGCTGGAGGCCGCGCGTATGGCCGGGGCGGACGAGGAGCTCCAGAGAAGGATCCTGGTCCGCGTTCTGGAGGTCATAAAGGGTGCCACCCTCTCGGCCACGCCTCCGCAGATCAGCCACCGGGTTCACCGCATCGTGCGGCAGGAGACCGGCGTTCGGGATCCATACCGGGCGGCCAAGGCACGCAGCACAGAGGAAGCACTGCGCCTCTACCCGTGGATGGCGCAGGTGGTGGCTGACGCGCACGACCCGCTGGATGCGGCGGTCCGGCTCAGCATCGTGGGGAATATCATCGACCTGGCCGCGAATGTGGACTACGAACTGCGGGACGAGGTGACTCAAGTCCTGCAGGAGCCCTACGGCATTGACGACGGGGACGCCTTCCGGATCGCCCTCGACGGCGCCAAGCAGGTGCTCTACCTGGCCGATAACGCCGGTGAAACCGTATTCGACCGGCCACTGATCGAGACCGTCGATGCGCCGGTCGTCTACGCTGTCAAGGGGCATCCCACCATCAACGACGCCACGATCGAGGACGCGCGGGCCGCCGGCGTGGACCAGGTCGCGGAACTGATAAGCACCGGATCGGACGCTCCGGGCACCGTCCTAGAGACGTGCTCGGAGCGGTTCCGATGGACGTACGAAGAGGCCGATCTGATCATCGCCAAGGGGCAGGCGAACTACGAGACGTTGAGCAGGGAAGGTCCGCGGGTCTTCTTCCTGCTCCTGACGAAATGCCCCGTCATCGCCCGGGATCTGGAAGCACCGCGCAGAAGCCTCATTCTTCATCAGGGACGGGGGGACGGCAGCAAGCGACGAGAAGAGGAGCCGTGACGGTGAAGGCCTTCTCTGCTCCGCTCTCTCCTGCTCCTGGCGGATCCGCGATCCACTCGTCCGACAGCAACGAGAGGTATGCTGCTTGCGGCGGTCCGCGGATTGGTGACTTCGCGGGATCAAGAGACCGGTCGTAGGGCGGGTAAGCCGTCGAGCCGGTGACCGGAAAACCGGCCTGCCGGCCGCATATCCGCCAACCTAGAGAACTGGACTCGAGCCACATGCCTGAGCCCAGGGTAATGGAGGTAGGCACATGCCAAAAGAGAGCACAGTACTCATCTATGGAACCAATTTAGGGGGCTATCGGGCTGCGTACGCCCTGGGCAAGCAGGGGCATAAGTTCATCCTGCTCAACCGTGGTTCGTACGTGGACGAGGTGACGTACCAGGCCCTGGCCCAATTGCCGCTCGACTTCTGTTGGATCTGCGGGCACATGCCGCAGCGTGCCTTCAAGGCGAAGGGCGCTATGCAAGACTGTTACAACGCTCAGCTACTGGACGTAACGGGCGAAGCGGGGCATTTCCACGTCACGTTCAAGAAGCGCGATCCGGCCGTCAACAACTTCGCCTGCACCGAGTGCGACCAGTGCATCGACGTCTGTCCGGTCGACGTCGATGGAGGCAAGGCGATCCGCCTGGTGCCGGAGGCCGGCTGGGAGAATTGCTACGTGATCGACTTCGAGCACTGCACCCGCTGCGGCGCGTGCGAGGAGATCTGTCCTACCGGCGCCCTTCAGCTTGATCGGCCCGAGCAGGTTGTGGAGGCGAACGTCGGCGCCATCATCTTGGCCGATACCTTTGAGCAGCCCAGCGACGAGGAGCTGCAGGATTTCGGATTGGGAGAGACCCCCAGTGTGGTGCGGAACTCGGAGGTGGCGCGTCGCTCCCGTCTGACGAACTTCGTGCGGGATTCGGTGCGCCTCCCGTCCGGCAAGATCCCGGAGACGTTCGGCGTCGTGGTGACCCCGCACTTCAATCGCCCCGGCGTCGAGTACGAGCCGTACAACACGAGCGTGAGCGCGATCTACCGCGCGGTCCGGTTGAAGGAGACTCTGCCCGAATCGGAGGTGACCGTCTTCCTCCACGACTACCGGGGGACGGGGAAGGGCCACCACGCATGGTACCGGAAGGCGCTCGACGCCGGGGTCCGGCTGGAGCGGGCGGAGACGCTACACATCGCCCCCGGGGAGGCTGCCGAGGAGGCGAGCATCACCTACACCACCCTGGACGGCGAGGCTCATACGCAGACGGTGGAGTTGGCCATCCTGGTCACCGGGCAGAGCCCCCCGTCACAGATGGAGGAGCTGTCGCGGTTGACGGGCGTCCAGACAGACGACAATGGCTTCTGCCGCCTTCGGCCCTTCTCCTGCTGCGAGACGGACGTCGACGGCGTTTTCGCCGTGGGCGAGCTCACGGGTCCGAAAGGGAATCCGGAGACGGTATGGGACGGCTGCGCGGCCCTGACCGAGATGCAGCGGTACCTGGGAGAGAAGAACCTCAGCCCCGGCCCACCTCCCACCCTGCGGGACGTGGCAGCCGAGCGTGCCCGCACCGGTGTCTTCATCTGCAACTGCTTCGGCCAGTTCGACGACCGCATAGACCTGCCGGGGCTCGCCGAGCGCGTCCGGGATCTGCCCGAGGTGGATCACGCGGAGATCATCGAGGGCTGCTGCACGGGTCCCACGATCAAGGCCACGGCGGAGCGGATAGAGGCCTCGGGCGTCAACCGGGTGATCCTGGCCACGTGCACGCCCCTGCAGAAGAAAGGGAAGTTCAACAAGGCCGTGATGATGGCGGGGCTGAGCCCTCTCTTGTGTGAGTATCTTCGTTTCCGAGAGGACGTGATCCAGGTGCACACAGACCGGGACGCGATGCTGACGAAGTCGCTCGCGCTGATCCGGGGCGCGGTCGAGAAGGTCAAGCGCGGACGGCAGGCTGGCCCGCCCGTGGACACCTTCAACGGGCGCGCCCTAGTCGTCGGCGGCGGCGTGGCCGGCTTGACCGCGGCCAGAGAGGTCGCGGCCGGCGGCTATCCGGTGGCGCTGGTGGAGCGGGACGAGACGCTGGGTGGCCGGACGGCGCATATGACCGAGGCGCAGCGAGGCTACGTCAAGGATCTGATCGCGGCCGTTGAGGCCTCTGATGCCGTCACCTGCTACACCGAGGCGGAGGTGACCGAGGTCGACGGCTATGCGGGTAACTATCGGGTGATGATCGATGCCGCCGGGGACGAGGTCCCGGTGGAAGCCGGCGTCGTCTTCCTGGCGACCGGGGCGGCGGAATACACCCCGCAGGGCTTCCTCTACGGTGAGGAGCCGGGCGTCATGACGCAGACGGAGCTGGAGGCGAAGCTGAGCGATGGAGAGAGCGCTGACCGAGTGGCGATGATCCAGTGTGTGGGATCGAGGACGCCGGAGGTGCCCTATTGCTCCCGCCTGTGCTGCAATCAGGCCCTCAAGAATGCCGTCACGCTGCAAGAAGCGGGAGCCGAGGTGACCGTCTTCTACCGGGACATCGCCACCTACGGAAAGACGGACACCTACCGGGTGGCCAAAGAGGCGGGCGTGTCCTTCGTTCGGTTCTCCGACGGTGACGACGAAGAACCGCGCTATCCGGAGGTGCGACGGAACGGCGCCGGGCTGGAGGTAGCGAGCGGTGGCTGGACTGTCGGGGCAGACTGGGTTGTGCTGAGCACGGGGATCGTGCCGGACGTGGAGAACAACCGGACCTTGTCCCAGCTGTTCAACCATCCCATCGACTACGAGGGCTTCTTCTCCTCCGACATCAGCAACTATCCCTACGAGGAGGCGATCAAGAAGCTGACGAAGCCGTTCGAGCTGGCGAGCAATGGCATCTTCCCGGTGGGGCTGGCACATTCCCCGCGATCCTTCGAGGAGACCATCCTGACTGCAAAGGATGCGGCCGGACGCGCGCTGGTGGTGATGGGCAAGAACAAGATGGCTCCACCCAACAAGATGTTCGTCGCCGAGGTGTATGAGTCCCTGTGCATGGGATGCGGCGTCTGTGTGGACGTCTGCCCCTACGGCGCCCGGGTCATCGATGAGCGCGAGAAGGTGGCGCGGGTGCGCCCCTTCCTGTGCGATTCGTGCGGCTCGTGCGTGGCGATATGTCCAAACAACGCATCCTATCTGCGGGACTTCAAGGGTCAGCAGTCGGTCGCTGCACTGGATGCTTTACTGGTAGGAGGTCAGAGGTGAGCGAGGAACAAGAATTCGTCCCAAAAATCATCTACTTCATGTGCAGCTGGTGTGGCTCCGGCGGCGCGGAGACCGCTGCGGCCCACCATCTACACTATCCAGAGAACGTGATACCGTCCCGGGTCAACTGCACCGGAGCTCTTCCGGCGGTTCATATCCTTCGCACACTGATCGAGGGCGCGGACGGGGTGGTGATCAGCGGATGCCACCCCGGGGACTGTCACTACGAAGATGGTAACTTCCACGCCCGGAGACGTGTCGCGCTGGTCAAGAGTCTCCTCGACAGCCTGGGACTGGAGCCCGAGCGTGTCTGGTTCCGCTACGTAGCACACGGCGAGGGACGGCGATTCGTGGACACGGCTGCTGCGTTCAACGATCACATCAAGAGTCTGGGCCCCAACCCTCTGAAGACAAGGAGCGACACGTGAATGCCAAGGGCGCCGTACTGTCAGCAGACGAAGGGATTGAACGCGCCGTCATCGAGTGGCTTAAGGAGGCGCTGAACCGAGAGATCTTCGATGCCGTCCTCATCCCGGTGGAGACGCCAGCGGAGGACGCCTTCGCTTACCTGTTGATCCAGAACCCGGCCATCCTCGACCGCGCCTCGCCGCTACCGGCGGTCATGCCGGTTCAGGGCGGCAAGGCCATCGGTCGCCTGACGATGCGGGGGCATCTGAACAAGCGGGTGGCGGCGGTGGTGCGGCCCTGCGAAGCCCGCGCTGCCATTGAGCTGACCAAGCTGAAGCAGGCCCACCTGAAGAACCTGTTTCTGATCACCCTCGACTGCCCCGGCGTGCTGCCGCTCTCCGACTATCTGGAGGATCCGGCAGCGGGTGCCGCCCGCTTCGCGGAGGCGGCCGCGCAGAACGATCGCTCGCCGATGCGTCCGACCTGCCAGATCTGCCATCGTTTCAGCTTGGCGCAGGCACCCGGCGCGGACCTCCATATCGGCACTCTGGGGAGCGAGGATGGTGCTGCCGTCATCGTTCCAGGGAGCGTGAAAGGAGAGCGCATTCTGGAGAAGATGGGGGTGACCGAGGGCGACGAGGGAACGCGCCTCGTGGCACAGATGCTTGAGCGGTGGAGCGCACAGGTGGAGGACGTGGTGGACGCCCAGACAGAGCGCCGTCGGCAGGCCCACGCGGCGTTGCAGGAGGCGGTCGCGGGGGCGGACAGCTTGCTGGACACGTTCAGCAGCTGCATCAACTGCCATAACTGCCAGCGCGTCTGCCCGGTCTGCTACTGTCGTCAGTGCTACTTCGAATCGAAAGCGTTGAAGCTCCCGCCGGATAACTATCTTGCGCGAGCAGCATCCAAGGGGGCGCTCAGATTCGCGCCGGACACCCTGCTGTTCCATCTCGGACGAGCCTCGCACATGGCGCTCTCCTGCGTCTCGTGTGGCGCGTGCGAGGACGCCTGTCCCATGGATATTCCGGTCGGGCAGGTTTTCAGCCTGCTGGCGGATCGGGCCCAGGATGCGCTGGGTTACGTCGCTGGCCGCAGCGTCGAGGATCCGTTGCCCCTCGTAGCGTACGAGATGGAGGAGCTCCACGACGTAGAGCAACCGTATGTCGAGATCTACCACGAGCAGGAGGTGCAGGATGCCTGAGGGAGCGACTTCATCGGCCTTCACACCGAAAGGGCTGAGGACAAACCAGGGAGCCGACGAGACCGTGCGACAGCTGCTGCGCTCCCTCCTGAAGAGGGGGGACGTCGAGGCGGTGCTCGCCCTGGGCAGGATCGGGACGGGTGAGGAGGGGGTTGCGTACTCCCTGTTCGCCGAGCCGGACGCCTTCGCGCCGGACGGGGACGCACGTCCCCTCCTGCCGTTCATGCCCGCCAACGGCGGGGGATTGCTCTCTCGACTCACGCTGAGCGGCGCCCTGGACCGGCCGGTCGCCGCCGTGATCAGACCGTGCGAGCTCCGGGCGTTCATCGAGCTGATGAAGCTCAACCAGGGGAGTCTCGACAACGTGTTCCTCATCAGCTTCACCTGCGGTGGCGTCTACCCCCTGGAGACCGCCGTCGACGGGGGTCTGGACGAGGCGGTGACGGGGTACTGGAAGGGCATGGAACAGGGCGAGCTGGACGCGGCTGTGCGGCCGACGTGCCGCGCTTGCGAGAGCTTCACCCCCCAGGGTGCCGACATCACGGTGGCATTGTTCGGTGAGGAGCACCTTGACCAGCAGTGCACGCTCTATCTGAACACGGAGAGAGGCGCGGCGCTCGCACAGGGTCTGGAGGGGACCGCCATGACGGGCGGTCCGGAGCACGATGCGATCGAGCGCTCCAGAGGGGAACGGGACGCGTTCCGCGAGGAGCTCTTCGCCGGGGTCGACGGTGGCATGAGGGGCCTGATTCAGACCTTCGAGCGGTGCATTGGCTGCCACGGTTGCAAGACGGTCTGCCCGATCTGCTACTGTCAGCTGTGCCACTTCGATTCTCCCGATTGTGAGCGGGAGCCCGGCTACTACGAGGCGGAGCTACGCAGGAAGGGCGCGCTGCGCGTGCCCCCCGACACGGTTTTCTTCCAACTCGGACGGATGGCCCACATGGCCCTCTCTTGCGTGGGATGCGGGATGTGCACGGACGTCTGTCCGGCAGACATCCCCGTGTCGACGATCTTCTCCAAGGTAGCAGCATCCGCCCAGGCGACCTTCGACTACAAGCCGGGAAGAGACCTGGAGGAGGAGATCCCGCTCAGGACGTTCAGGGAAGAAGAGTTCGCCCAGGTGGCGACGTAGGAGGGAGATATGGCAGAGCAGACGTTCAGCCCCACAATCGTTGGATTTCTATGCAACTGGTGCACCTATGCCGCCGCCGATTCAGCCGGCGTGGCCAGGATGAAGATGCCTCCTTCGGTCATGGTCGTCCGGGTGATGTGTTCCGGGCGGGTCGACCCGCTGTTCGTCCTGACAGCCTTCCTCAGGGGGGCCGACGGCGTGTTGATCAGCGGGTGCTGGCCGGGTCAGTGTCACTACCAGACGGGGAATCTCCAAGCGCGCCGCAGGACGGCATTGCTGACGTCGATCTTCGATGCGCTGGAGCTGGAGATGAGTGAACGCTTCCGGCTCTCGTGGGTATCCTCATCTGAGGCGCCCCGCTTCGTGCAGGTGGTGAAGGCGTTCGACAGGGAGATCACGGATCTAGGTCCCAGCCCCATCCAGGACGAGTTGTTCCTGTGAGGACAAGACCGAAGGGGCGATGATGCACCGGAGGGCGCGCCCAGCGGCGTTCACGGAGGGCCGTTTGAACACAGAGGGCAAGGAGCGATGAGCTATGCGTGACCGGACGAGGCCGAGGAGCTTCGCAGATGAGATCGCGCTGGCGGCCGGGGGCGAGACGATGCGGGCCTGTTACAACTGCGGGACCTGCGTCAGCCGGTGCATCATCCCCCGGCGGGACCCCGCCTACAACCCCCGCCGGTTGTTTCACATGGTGGGCCTGGGGATGCGCGAGGCCGTCTACGAGGATATGACCGTCTGGCACTGTACGGCCTGCGATCTCTGCGTCGCTGGGTGCCCGCAGAGGGTGCGCATCTCGGACGTCATCGGCGCGCTAAGAGAGAGCGCGCTGGCGGCCGGCTGCAGCTCTCCGCTGGAGACTGTGGTCGTAGACGTCACCCTGTGCGCCGGCTGTGGGACGTGCGTAGACCTGTGCCCCTACGAGGCCCTCTCGCTGTCACGTCAGGGAGCGGCCCAAGTCTCGACGGTGGACCACAACCATTGCATGGGGTGCGGCTGCTGTGTGGCCGCCTGTCCGAACAACGCCATCGGGGGTGGGGAGTTCACCGACCGACCCATTCTTGAGGCCATGATCGAGGGGCTTCAGGCCAAGGCGATGCCGTAGAGACGTTGTTCGCCGGAGCACCTTGAAGCGCCTTCTATCTCTGTCGGACCTGGTAGCGCGCCCAGAGGACGCCGTCGGCCCGCACCTCGACGGAGATCAGCGCCAGCGGTGTGGGCCACGCATCCTCACCCAGGTCCGGCGAGTCGTACAGCGAGGGGGTGTCGAACCCGCCGATCAGTCGCGGGGTGAAGAGGACGTTGACCTCGTCGATCAGCCCGGCCCGCAGCAGCGCGCCGTTGAGCCGCCCGCCGGCCATCGAGAGCAGACAGTCGACGCCGAGCTTGGCCTTGAGCGTCTCCATCACCCGCGGTAGGTCGACCCGCCGGTCCCCGGCGATGAGGTACGGTATCCCCTCGCGGCGCAGGAAGGCCAGGTACTCAGGCGGCGCGCCGTGGCTGGTCAGGTGGAGCACGTAGCTGCCGCTGGCCTCGTCCCCCTTGTAGCCGCTCCGCATGCGGCCCCGGCCGTCGACCACCACCAGCCACTTCTCCAGGTCCGGCCGCTCGGTCACCGCCTGGGGCAGGAAGTCCCGGTAGAGCGGCTCGGGATCCCCCTCGAAGGGGGGAAGCTGGCGCAGGTCCTGACCCTCGATCACGAACGAGCCGCTGCCCTGCATCTCGGCCTGGGGACTGTGGATCTGCTCGATGCGGCGCACCGCGTCCTCCCAGGCGCCACCCCCGCCGTAGGGCTCGGCGTTGCGCGGATCGTCCAGCTCGTCCCACTGCGTGCGCCCCGGGCCCAGGGCCACGCGCCCGTCCAGCGACGCGGCGGTGATGACGACGATGGTGGGTCTGTTCATGGTGGTTCTCCTTGGGGTCTCAGGTTGATGCTGGCGCAGGAACTGAGGCTTCGGGCTCCCTCAAGTCACTTACGCCCTCTCCCGCCCGATCTAGGTACCGAGGCTGCCCAACCACCGCGAGATGGTGATGGCGGTCATGGTTCACCTCCGCTTCCTACCTGTGGTCGGTCACGTCTGTGGAACGATGGATGCACGGCGCCTAGTATACATACGCTCCGGAAAAAGCGCCAATGGGAAGCGAGGAATGAGAAAGCTGAGCCGTTTCTTCAGGGCACCGAGAGGTGGATTCGCCTTCGCCCGTTTGAAGTCAGAGGGACGATGAACCCGATTCTCGCCTACTGCTGAGAGGGATGTGGGTGAAGTCAAGACGATATGCATTGACAAGCGATGGGAGAGGTAGTATAGTCTAAAACTCAGTCTCGACGCAAGACCGCTTCTGGAGGACAACTATGACCAAACCTGAAAAGCGATCATCACGAGACACGCATGTCGCTGACGTCTTCAAATGGATCCCGATCGTCGTCGGCTATCTGGCTCTCTTCCTGGCTCTGGACCACGTCACGTCTATCTTCCAGACGCCAGCCGGTGTCAGTCCCTGGTACCTGCCGCCAGGGCTGACCATGACCTTTCTCATCATCCTTGGCCCAGCCTTCGCGCCGGTGGCCTTTGTGACTGTTTTGATCAGTGGGCTGTGGGTATGCCACATCGATATGTCGATGCCTCTCGTCGCTCTGTTGGCCCTGATCATCACGGCCGGCTACAGCCTGGCCGCATATCTTCTTCGACGCGTCTTGCGAGTCGATCATCGCCTCCAGTGGCCGCGAAGCGTGGGTTGGTTTGTCGCAGTCACCTTTCTTGCGTCCGGTGTTGTCGCTGTCTCCTCCGTCGCGTCTCTCACAGCGGCGGGGAAAGTCCCCCACTCCGGCTATCTCTCGGCGGTGCTGGATTTCTGGATCGGCGATGCGATTGGCATTGTGACGCTGACGCCATTCCTTCTGACCTGTGGCACACCCTGGATCGGCAGGATCGGCAGGCTCATCAGGAGACCGTTTGCCCTGCAGTCTCACTTAGGGGACCTGAGGCGACGCCTGCGCGGCGTGAAGGATTTCCTGGAGTTAGTCGCGCAGATCGCGAGCGTGGCCCTCGTGCTCTGGATCGTGTTTGGCTCTCTGGTCGCCGATCAGTTTCACCTTCTCTACCTCTGCTTTCTGCCGCTGCTCTGGATAGCTGTGCGTCACGGGCTGCCCCGTGCCACGGCCGGCATTCTGGTCATCAACGTGGGAGCGACCTTCGCGGCCCGATATACTGGCTTCGCGATGAATGACGTCGCGGAGCTCCAGGCCTTGCTTCTGATCCTCTCTCTCTCCGGTCTCTTCACCGGCGCCGTTGTCACCCAGCGCCGCCGGGGCAAGAAGGACGTCGATGCGCTCCTCGACGCGACGACTGAGTCGACCTTCCTGATGGCCCCTGACGGGACCGTGCTGACCGCCAACGAGACGGCGGCCCGCAGGCAGGATGGGAAGGTTGCTGATTTCGTTGGCGCAAACGCTTACGATTGGCTGCCCCCCGACGTCGCAGAGAGGCGTCGGATGCAGGCGGAGCGCGTCATCCAATCGGGAGAACCTGTCCGTTTCGAGGATAGGCGCGGGGAGAGAGTATTCGACAACAGCGTCTATCCTATCCTCGATGAACAGGGGAACGTCACCAAGCTCGCCATCTTCGCCCGCGATCTGACGGAGCAGAGGCGAGCGATGGAGGACTTGAGCGTAGCCAATCGCTTCTTCAAAATCACGAATCGACACGAATCGACGCGTCCTCTGCTGGATGAGATCGTCTCCGAGGTCAAAGAGCTCACCGGCTGCGACGCTGTGGGCATTCGCCTATTGGATGAGGAGAGACGCATACCCTATGAGTCCTACGACGGCTTCAGCCGGCAGTTCTACGCATCGGAGAACATGCTTTCCATCGAAACGCACAACTGCATGTGCATCGACGTGGTCAGAGGCGAGACGGATCCCTCGCTCCCCTTCTTCACCGCGGGAGGCTCATTCCACATCAACGGTACCTCGCGTTTCCTCGCCACCGTCCCCGAGGAGGAGAAAGGTCAGACGCGCAACGTCTGTAACGAGTACGGTTATGAATCCGTCGCTCTGATTCCGATTCGCGTTGAGGACCGTATCCTCGGTCTGATCCACGTCGCCGATCGTCGTGAGGATAGTATTCCCCTTCGAACCGTGCAACAGCTTGAGCGTGCGGCGAGGCATCTCGGTGTGGATCTGAGGCGCGTCCAGGCCGAGGATGAGCTGCGGCAGCGCAACCGCGAGTTGTCGCTTCTCGTCCGAATTGGAAGGACGCTGGACTCGACGCTCGACTTGGACGAGGTGCTGGAGAGGCTTCTGGAGGAAACGATTGACCTGCTGGGCGCCGTTGCCTGCTCGGTTTGGCTGGTCGATCCAGAGACCGATGAGCTCGTTTGTCGGCAAGCCACTGGCCCTCAGAAGGAAAAGGTGCACGGCTGGCGGTTGTCGCCCGGTGAAGGCCTGGCCGGCTGGTCCGTTCACCACGGGGTCAGCTTGATCATCGCGGACGCCGCGGCCGACGATCGACATTTCAGCGGCGTGGATCGACGGACGGGCCTGGAATTGCGTTCTATTCTCACCGTCCCGTTGGAGACGAAAGAAGGGATCATTGGCGTCTTGCAGGCGACCGATACGGCGGTCGACCAGTTTGGGACGTCTGACTTGAGACTGCTGGAGTCGGTGGGGGCTTCTGCGGCTGTGGCCATCGAGAATGCACGGCTGTACACCCGAGCCCAGCTTGAGATAGCGAGACGCCGGCAAGCAGAGCGGACCCTGCGGGAGAGCGAAGAGAGGTTCCGCTTGCTCTACGAGGACGCCCCCCTCGGTTATCAATCGCTGGATGCGGAGGGGTGTCTCCTGGCCGTCAACCGGGCCTGGCTCGACCTCTTCGGCCATACAGAGAAGGAGCAGGTCGTCGGGCAGTGGTTCGGCGCCTTCATCGCGCCGGAGCATCGAGAGGAATTTGAGAGCTGCTTCGACCATTTCAAGGCTACCGGGGAGATCCACAACGTTGAGTTGAAGGCCCTTCGGGCTGATGGATCGCGAATGACCCTCTCTTTCGACGGAAACGTGACCTACGATCAACGAGGCCACTTCAACCGGTGTCACTGCATCTTGACCGACGTCACCGAACGCCGGCGTCTGGAGGAGGCCTATCGGACGGTGGTCGAGCATTCGCTGCAGGGGTTGGCGATCATACAGAGGGATCGCGTCGCCTTCGCCAATCCAGCGGTCGCCGAGCTGACGGGGTACGCAATTTCGCACCTACTGGCTTTCTCATCCGCTGATCTGAAAGCATTGATCCACCCAGAGGATCGAGAGCGGATCTGGGACGTTCTACAGCAAGATCTGGCCGGGGAACGGACACCGGGCCGCGAGGAATTCCGTATCGTTCGAAAGGATGGCGAGATCCGATGGGTAGAGACCCTGGCGAACCTCGTGACCCATGAGGGCGAGCCGGCGCCCCCCCCGGCGGACGTAGGCGGCGGTCTCGTAGACA
>CAZEQC010000078.1:0-14309 GCA_964514285.1 uncultured Anaerolineales bacterium
AATTGTGGGTCGCCCCACAATCCCCGCTCAGTACGCTCGGTCTGGATCTGGCGATCCAGTCCCGTAGTGAGAATCCGACAACCCCCTGTAGCAACCTCCGATCTCCTGACGCTGCTCAATCCGCGGCGCCCGTGACCAGGGCGATTATAGCGCACCAAGAGGAACGTGCCAATCAGTGGTACGCGTACGCGCGCCCTCGGGCCCTAAGGGCCGATGCTTGTGATCTGCGTCAAGTGGGGTAGAATGGGCCACAGCACCACCGGGACATAGCACGCGCTCGACCGCCCTCGCATCTGCCCTGACCGTCCAAGGGGACACGATGGGGCGGCGAGCTGAAGAGAAGAGAGATAGATATCGTCAACTTATGAACCTTTCATACCCTCTGGGAAAGCTTCCTGCGGAGCACTTGGCTCGGCTCTTCGACCGCTACGCATCCTCTAACCAGCGCGTGGTGCTGGGGCCGGGCATCGGGCACGACGCCGCGGTCCTCTCCTTCTGCGAAGGAGACGACAGATCGGACACTTTCTTGGTGGCCAAGACCGATCCCATCACTTTCGCCAGCGAGGAGATCGGCTGGTATGCGGTCCACGTCAATGCCAACGACGTCGCCTGCACGGGGGCCACGCCGCGCTGGTTCCTGGCCACGCTGCTCCTGCCACAGGAGGGCACCGACGAGGCGCTGGTCGACGAGATCTTCGACCAGATTGCTCAAACGTGCGCTCAGCTGGACATCGCCCTGGTTGGTGGACACACGGAGATCACCCACGGCCTCGACCGCCCCGTCATCGCCGGCTTCATGCTCGGAGAGGTACCGCAGGACACGTTCGTCCGCCCCGATGGCGCCCGACCGGGCGATGTCCTCTTGCTCACCAAGGGGGTCGCCGTGGAGGGCACAGCCATCATCGCGCGCGAGAGGGGTGACGACCTCCGGGGCATCGATGCCGCCCTGGTAGAACGCAGCCGCGATTTCCTTCACCGCCCCGGCATCAGCGTGGTCCGGGACGCCGCTATCGCCGTGAAAGCCGGCGACGTCCACGCTATGCACGATCCCACCGAGGGCGGATTGGCCACCGGCCTATGGGAGCTGGCTGAGGCCGCTCAGGTCGGGCTAGCGGTCGACGAGGTCGCCATCCCCGTCTTTGAAGAGACAGCGGCTCTCTGCCGGGTGCTGGATCTCGATCCCCTGGGCTTGATCGCCTCCGGCGCGCTGCTCCTCGCCGTCGCCCCCAGCGACGCCGACGACGTCTGCGCAGCGCTTGAGGAGGACGGCATCGCCACTGCCCGGATCGGGCGCATCGTGGAGCGCAAAAAGGGAAAGACGCTGCGCAGCGCAGGGCAAGAGCGGCCGCTGCCCAGGTTCGAGAGGGACGAGATCGCCCGTCTGTTCGAGTAGAAAGAAGGGGCTGAAGCCCTACCTCTCGACCACCGTAGCAGGCGCTTCAGTGCTTCTTACTCCTCAATGGTGACCATCACGGTGCTGCCTTCTTCCTGCGTGGAGATGATGAGGGTCAGCGTCCGGCCTCCCTTCTTCCAGACCTGCTGGACCATCGCCTCCATCGCGTCATCTCTCTCAAGAGTCCAGCCCTCGGCCGACAGGCCATCCCCGTAGAAATCCGCCACGGCGGTCACCCCATCCGGGGTACTGAACGACGTCATCCCCGCCATGCTGAAGGTCTCTTCTCCGTTGGGATAGAGCGGCACGTCCTCAGGAAGACCACTCGCCTCCGCACCCTCGGGGGGCTCAATCGTGAAGGGAACGTTGACGTCGTACGTCTCGTAGACAAACGAGACCTGACCGGTCAGATTCTGCCGTTTCTCAGCCCACGACATCTCGAAGCGCACCGCAAAGGCCGGTAGATCCGTCTCATCGGCGATCCAGGCTTCACCGGCCAGATCAGAGACCTCACCCTGAGCGAGAAAGGCGGCCTGCATAGGCTTCAGGTTGAGCGTGTAATGGCGCGTTCGCACGCCATCAATCGTCTCCCGCCCCACGAAGGTGGCGTTGGATTCATCGGTCATGTCGCCGGGATCGAACATCGCCGCATCGCTGAAACCGGAGGCCAGTTCCTCCGGATCCGCGTCCATCTGCGTGCAGGTCCCGCCGCCGCAGACCCAGGACTTGTCCCCAATCTGGACGATCTCGAACCCCTCACCGCCAGCCACGCCCTCCATAACCATTCGCTGAGCGCTCGGGTTCCGGGTATGCGCCTGCTCGAACGTGATGATCTCCGGCTCCCCCTCGTCGGGCCGCCACGCTGCCGTGAAGCGGGTCCGATAGCTGTCCAGGCCGGTCAATCCCTCCAGGGTCAGCTCCTCATCTGCCGACGCCTCGGCAGCAGGCTCCTCCTCCGCAGGTTCCTCCGTTGCTGATACCCCTTCAGACGACTCCGGCACCAGGGTCGCAACAGCCTCCTCTTCCACCACCGTAGCCACCCCCGATACTCTGGTGGCCACCTCCTTGCCCGCCTCGATCGCCTTCTCCGCCCTTCCCAACATCGAGCAGGCCAACGAGGCCAGCACCAGCAACACGATCGGCAACCAAGTTCTTTTCTTCATATCACGCCCCTCTTACTTTCCCATCTATCCAGTCTTCCTTGCCAGACGCTTGAAGGATCCGGCCCATGGTTATAGCCATACGCGCCGCTTGACAGGAGCTAACGACGCGACATAGGCAACGTGACGTCTCGGCCATACGGCTGCCGAAGCTCTATGCATCAGTTGTTGAGTTGACCAACTCGCGGATGTCGAGCGGCTCTCCCTTTTCTGAGTCGCGCACAAGCGTGAGAGCATCTTGCGGGCACGTGGAGACGCAGACGCCGCATCCCATACACGCCTCATCGTCCATCACGGCGGCCTCATCCTGGAGCGATAGCGCGTCGAATGGACACCTCTCAACACAGACGCCACACCCGCTGCAACGCTCCACATCCACCCGGCTGACGTAGCCGGATGAGGCAAGCATCGGCACACCGGTGCGATGTGCCTGCATAGCCCCGCAGCAGCACGAGCAACAGTTGCAGATGGCGTAGAAACGCTCCAGCATAGCGTCTTTGAAGAAAGCGTGATGGACGTGCCCGCGCTCGTCCTCAGCACGGAGAATCTCCACCGCCTCCTGCGGCTCAATCCAGCGAGACCGATCCGGGTGGTGTTCGGCGATGAACCCGGCGAAGGGCTCGCCGATAATCAGACAGACATCCAGTGGGAGACACGGATGCTCACGCGAGGCTCGGCATGGGCAATCGAGCACCACAATGTGATCTGGATTCTTGAGCACAATGTCCCGTGCCTGCCCGTAAGGGATCACGTGCTCCAGATTGGTCAGGCGTATCGCCTCGTCGACCGTGACCAGCTGGGTGGCCTGCTCCAGCGGCACCGCCTTGCCGTGGTACGTGTCCGCAAAGGCAGCCCCTTCGTCAGAGGGGCGCTCCCCCGAGCCACCGCTCAAGTGGTCAAGAACCCACCGCGCCACAGGACCCAAGACTCGGGCCAACGGGTGCTCGCCGGTCCCAATCCCGATGTAGAGGTAGGGCCACCGCCCGTAGACATAGCCGTGCACCCGGTCGAACAGCGAGTGCTCGGCCATCCGCCGCGACGCTTCCATGAAGGCGCGCGTCGAGGGCCGCATCAACGGATCCCACAATCTCTTTTCGTCATTCATAGGCACAAGAACCCAAGCCCGGCTCCCCCTGGGTTACCCCGGAGGACCCGGGTATTAAGCTGAAGAACTTCCGAACCCCTGAGAGCCGCAGGCTCCCATAGACGGTCTATCGCCAACCGTCAGTCCCGTCCCGTGGGCCCACGGACGGGGCAACGTCTAGACTGAGGTTTCTGGTTTCTTCTGCAGCGACACGGTGAGAGCGCCACCGGCGGCCCCCAGCGCAGCAGCCAGGAGCAACCCAAGAGCACAACAGAGAGCGGAGCCACCTATGGCCCAGCCCGGCGTGGCCAGCATCGTGGGGTCGAGGCCCAGGTCTCGCCAGGGCTCCCGGAACTCCGGCGGCAGCTGTCGGAACTGGCGCATGAACGCTTGTTGACCCCCACCCACGGTGAAGCGGACGGCGCTGACGATGACGTTGGTGATCCCGCCCCCCAAGGCCGTGATCAATCCGGCGACAGCGCCGCTGCCGGCCCCCTTGCCAGCGTCGCGCGGTCGCTCCAGCCACGTCGCAGCCAACACCCCGACACCAACGTAGAGCACGAGAGCCAGGAGTGATGTGATACATCCCAGACAGGGTACCAACCCTAGCAACGCGAGAACCACCGCCACAGCGGCACCGATCAGACCAGCCTTGAGACTCGGGGACATAGGAACCTCCTCATTGTAATCCGCCCGCGATAAGACGTCGTCGTAGAACCATCCAGCGTCCAGTATACTACAGCCCCCTCTAAAGAGCAATCCAGGCCGTGCGTGATCCACCTCTCCTCTGCCCTGACTTGTTCCTATTCAGTCTCCTTGCTCAGTCTTCTTGCTCAAAAGGGATCGCCAGATCCCGTCGACAGCGCCGCATCACTCTGAGCAGCGATTCCCCTCGGGATCGACTAGCCCGGATCGAATGTGTTGGTGATAGGCAGCCGGCGGTCCTTCCCGAAGGCGCGCGCCGTGATGCGCACGCCGGGCGGCGCCTGCCGCCGCTTGTACTCGTTATCGTCCACCATGCGGATCACCTCCCGCACCAGCGACTCATCGTAGCCCATAGCCACGATACTCTGAACACCCATGTCCTGCTCGACGTAGGCCTCCAGGATCGGATCGAGCAGCTCGTAGGGCGGCAAGCTATCGCTGTCCCTCTGATCGGGGCGGAGCTCAGCCGACGGCGGACGCTCCAGCACGCGCTTCGGGATCACCGGATCTTGACCCTGCGCATTGCGCCACCGCGAGAGATCGTAGACCAAGGTCTTGGGCACGTCCTTGATCACGGCAAAGCCGCCGGCCATGTCACCGTAGAGAGTGGCATAGCCCACGCTCATCTCGCTCTTGTTCCCCGTGGTCACCACCATCCATCCAAACGTGTTGGAGAGCGCCATGAGCAGGTTGCCCCGGGTCCGCGCCTGGAGGTTCTCCTCCGTCACCCCTTCCTCCTCGCCGGCGAAGACGTCGGCCAACGTGTCCAGATAGGCCTGGAAGACCTGCTCAATGGGAAGAACCAGGAAGTCGATCCCCAGGTTTTCGGCCAGGCGCGCCGCGTCGGTCTCGCTGAAGTCGGCCGAGTAGCGCGAGGGCATCGCCACGCCGGTCACGTTCTCTGGCCCCAGCGCATCGGCGGCGATGCAGGCCGTCAGCGAGGAGTCAACGCCGCCAGAGAGGCCTATCACCACCCGCCGGAAGTCGTTCTTTCGCACATAGTCGCCCAGACCGAGGGTCAGCGCCCCGTAGATCTCCTCCAGGCGCGGCAGCGGCTCCTCGACACGCCCGCCCGGAGCCTGCCCGGCCCGGGCATCGTCGGTCGAATCGGGGCCTCTCGGTGTCGCCAGATCGACGCGCGGCACCTCGGAGACCGGCAGCTTACGTCGCCGCGGATCGTGGAGCCGCCGCCGGAAGACGCGTCGCACGTCCACATCGGCGATGACCAGATCCTCCTGGAACTGAGCGCCGCGGGCCATCACCTCGCCGTCCACATCGATCACCACACTGCGCCCCTCGAAGACCAGCTCGTCCTGACCACCCACCAGGTTACAAAAGGCCACCACACTCACGTTGTCCACGGCGCGGGTGGCGAGCATACGCTCTCGGTCGCCCCCTTTGCCGACCCGGTAGGGCGAGGCCGATAGGTTGATCAGGAGATGCGCGCCGGCCCGGGCCTGCTCCTGGGGCGGGCCTCCAGGATACCAGATATCCTCACAGATGCTGACCCCGAACAGCAGACCCCCACGGGAGAACACAGCGTTCTCCTCGCCGGCACGAAACGTCCGATCCTCGTCGAAGACGCTGTAAGTCGGTAGGAAGTGTTTCCGGTAGACGCTGACCAATCGGCCGTCCTCCAGGATGGCGGCAGCGTTGTAGACGTCCACGTCAGCGTCGGCGAAGCCAACGATCGCCGTCAGCCCGCCTGTCGCCGCGGCGACCGCGTTAAGCGCGGCGCGGTTCGCCTCAACAAAGGATGGTTTGAGCAGCAGATCCTCCGGCGGATACCCGGTGACGGCCAGCTCGGGGAACACCACCAGCTCGGCGGCTTGCTGCCGCGCCCGCTGCAACATGGTCATAATCCTCTCCACGTTGCCATCGAGGTCGCCCACGGTGGTATTGACTTGAGCAAGGGCTATGCGTAGAGGTCTCATGGGGACTCCTGGATACGTGCGCGATGCGCTACGTCGACCGACGTCGACGATCGACGGCCTGCTAGCCAGAACCTCGATCAGTCCGACTAGTCCGTGTAGACGAAGGCCTGACGCCGCCCACAGTGAAAGCATTCACCGACAATGACGCCCTCATCGAAGAAGCCGGGGAGGCCTTGATCTCCCTCGATCCGCTCAAGCTTGGCGACGAAGAAACGCGCCTCCCCGCAGTCGCACACCGGCCTCTCCTCCCGCGATCGTCTGCGGTGCTTTCCTGTGAAGCTGAAGATCCGTTGCTCTCGGTCACAGACCGAGCATCGCGCCCAGATGACGCCTTTGAAGTCTCTCCTCTTGGAACCCGTGTGGTGCTCGATACGCAACGCCAGTGGTTCCAGCCCGCAATTGGAGCACCTGAAGACGGTGAACGTATGATAATCGTGAGGATGCCGACCAGCGGCCAGACATCGTCGCGCAAAACCAAGCAGGCCGGACAGGGAGACGGAGCCCTCAGAGGTCTGAGTCACTGCGAGATCTGACGGAACTCACCGTCCTGGACCTGGTAGATCCATATCTCTGCGTCCACCAAGTCCCCGTCGGGCTGATACCGCAGGCCATTCAGGAGCGTCGGCAACGTATGGTCTCGCAACGCCTCGGCGATGGCGTCAGCCTCCAGCGATCCAGCCTGCCGCGCACCCCCCAACAGCACCTCCATCGCCACGTAGCCGTTGACCGAGTAGGTATCCGGATCCCGATACTCCACCGCCTGGTAGGCCTCAAACCAGCGCTCGTCGGCCACGTTCTCCGGACTCGGCGCGAAGGCGCTGACGTACATCCCCTCAGCCGTCCCGGCGGCCTCGTCGATGGTGGCACCGAGGAAGGCGCCGTCGCTGGCCAACAGCGGCACGTCCACCCCGGCCTCCACCAGGGCCATCCGCAGGTACGGAGCCTCGATCTCGTAGCCGGCGTAGAAGATGGCATCGGGCTCCGCCGCGACGATCTCCGTCACCTCCGATTCGTATCGACTCTGGCCCTCCGCCACCTCCAACGTGAGCGCCGCCTCGGCCCCGCGCCCCTCCAGCTCCTCAATCAACAGCTCGGCCAGCCCCCGCCCATACTCGGTGTCGTTGTGAACCACGGCTACCTGCTGGGCGCCTAAATCCTCGGTCAGGAACCGGGCGTCCACGGCCGCCTGGATGGTGTCGTCGGCGTTGACGCGAAAGAAGTTCCGGTAGCCTCGCTCGGTCAGACTCTTCTCCGAGGAGGTCGGCGTGATCACCACCAGGTCCAGTCCCTGGTACGCCTCCATCGCGGCCAGCGTTTGGCCGCTGTTCAAGTGGCCGATGACGGCTACCACGCGCTCCCCCCGATCCAGAGCCTGCCGAACCTCCTCCACCTGCGAGACGGCCACGTCGCTGTCGGCCTCATCGTCCAGAGGGCGCACCACGATGCGATAGCCCAGGAGTCCACCATTGCGATTCACTTGCTCGGCAGCCAGGCGCACGCCGCCCAACACCGTCTGGCCCCCGTTCGCCATAAACCCGCTTAGCGGCACCGCGACGTAGACCACAGCGTCTCCTTTGCCCGGCCCCGGCGCACCCGCGCAGCCGACCAACGCCAAAGCGACCGCGAGCAGGAGGGTCAACAACGACAGCGTCCACCCGCGAGCGGGCGAAAAGGGTAGACGATCCATTTCAGTCAATCTATACCATCCTCTTCCGTAGGTCATCGCCAAGAGCCCATCCTTCCAAAAAAAGGAGCCGGTATCTTTACCCCAGGGATCAACGCCCTCCCCTGGCCTGCTGCGAAACCTCGTTGATGCTGCTGATCAGGTCGTTCAACTGCTCGATCTCCTCACGGATATCGGCCTCCAGGCGCTCAGATCGTCCGCTACTCACGTCCCGCGCGCCCACCAACTGAATCTGACTGTAGACGGTCGAGAGCGCCGTCGTGCTCTGCTCCAGCCGCAGCTCGGCCTGCTTCATCCGCGCATCCAGGGTGCGCAGCGTCTGCCACTGCTTCCCCTTGCTCTCCAACACCCTGTCCAACTCCTCCCGCACCTCTGAATCGCGCTCCCTCTCCCGCCGGGCCGATAGCTCCTCGATCTCCTCCGGCACCGTCTCCCGTTCCTCGGCCAGCAGCTCGTCGTGGCGGTAGGCGTCCAGCTTGAGGGCCAGCTCGTGGATATTGGCGATCCAATCGCTCAGCTGGTTGGCCGTATCCTCCAGGCGATCCCGCAGCACGCCGGGTCGCTGCTCTCGCACCAGGGTCTCGATGCGCCGCTGATAGGTCAACGCGCTCTCCACCTCCCGCCGCAGCGCCGGGTCCTCGATCTCCCGCGGGTCGAACTGCTGTTGGAAGAGCGTCAGCAGGACCTCGGCATTGGCCTCAGCGTCGGTCAGGCTGGAGACCACGATCCCGGTCACCCCCAGTAACCCCAGGAGCGGCCACCCCCACACCGGCCACCAGGGGAAGGGACGGGGCAGCAGCAGCGTCAGCACGATCGTCCCGGCCAGGACCACCGCGCTCTCCCAACGGAAGAACGCGTACTGGAGGATCGCGCTCTGGGCCTCCTTCTGAAGTTCCGATCGTGTCGTAGCCATATCAGAAGTACGTCGAGATGATCCGGTAGAGCTCCTCGATGTCGGTCTCATCGGCGCGGCGGAATTGACCATTGCCCGCCTCGGCGATGCGCTGCAGGAGATTCTCATCGGCGCCTCTCCCGAAAGCGATGGTGAAGACCACCACCTCGACAGCTCCCCCCTGCTCGAAGCGCCGGCCGAGGTCGGCCATACCACGGCGACTGGCGTTCTCCTGGCCGTCGGTCATCACCACCAGGGCGTTGATCGCCTCACCGTCGGCCTCTTGCTGCAGGCTGTCGTAACCCTCCCAGACAGCGTCTAGAAGCGCCGTCTCACCGTCGGCCGCCAGGCCGTCGATCCGCCCCATCAGCACCTGCCGCCGGGCCTCGTCCAGCGGCTCCAACGGTTCGACAGACTTGATGCCGGTGCCGAACTCGATCAGCCCCACCCGATCCCGGTCCCCGCGAATCTGGGTCACGAAGGCCTTCAGCGCCTCCTGGGTACGGTCCAGTTTCTCGCCGCCCATGCTGCCGCTGGTATCCACCACCAGAAAGACGTTGGTGGGCCGCTTGGTGTACCACCAGACGTTCTGCACCACCTCAACCACCGAGGCGGACGGGATCTGGAGCGTCGTCTGGGGCTCTCGCCAGTCCACCGCGTCGCTCTCGGCGAACGGGCTCCCCGCCTGATCCAGGGGGATGCTCAAGTCAGCCGGCCGGTAGCCGGCGGCCAGCAGCCTCCCCTGGGCCTCGGGTGCCGTCAGAAACTGCGCAAAGGCGTGGAAGGTCCGGCGCTGGTTCTCGGTGACCGCCGTCTCCCCCCCGCCGCCCAACGCCAGCAGGGCCAGCGGATGATCGGCCCACAAGGTCCCCTCGGCGGGGTAGATAGCCACCAGCCGCTCGCCCGAGTGTGCCGCGTTCCAGGCCACCACCACCTGCTCCTGGGCTACGAAGGCGTCCAGGAAGTCGCGCCCCTCCGCCGCCAGCCGCTCGACGATCACCTCCTCGCTCTCGCCGTAGAAGCGCACCGTCGACTCCACCGCCTGCACGTAGGCCAGGGTCTCCTCGGCGGTGGCGTCCTCCTCCGTCAGCCCCCGCGTCAGGCCGGCACCCGCGTAGAACTCGGCCAACGTGGCCAACAGACCGCTAGCGTGGCTGGTGCTGGGATGGTTCCACTTGAAATCCGCGTCTTCGGTCGCCTTCCGCTGAATCTCTTGCCAACCGACGGCCTGCCCGGGCCAGCCCAGGTCGCGGGCCACGCTCTCCCAGGCAGCGATCACGATCGGGCTGGCGGCGTAGCGGACCACCGTGCTGGTCCGTCGGTTCCCGATGGGGATGAGGGCCTCACCCTCTCCAACGCGTTCCTCGTCCTGGATGGCAGCCCACCGCCGCTCCAACTGATTAAGCCACAGGCTGCTATCGGGCGCCAGAGCCTGGAAACTGGGGGCCCCCAGACTCTGGTCCACCATCTCCTGCGGCGTCATCTCCACCGTCCGCACCTGCATGGTCTGACCGTCCGAGGTGGTCGTCTGGTCACCGTTGAAATCGTCGGCCAGAGCGTCGACCATCTCCTTCATACCTGGGGAGACGGCGACGGTGAGGGTGGCGCTGTCGGGCGACCACGGCGGGCCCGGTTCCCCCTCCGACGGCGTGGCGAGCGTATTCCACAGCCGCCCGCCGATGAGAATCATCACCAGGGCGCCGCCCAGGCAGGCTATGAGGGCGCCTATGAGCACCACTGTGAGGCACGCGCGTCGTCCTGAGGTCCCGTTCTCCCGCCACCCGGCGAAGGCCCTCGAATCTCGTCCGCTAAACCGGCCTATGGATCGCCTCATGACCGCTCACTCCACCACGTTCAACTCAAACCAGCGGAGAAGCGCCAGGAGCACGTCGCGATTCGGGCTCCGCATAGCATCGGCGCGGGGCACCACGGGCTCCACCCCGCGATCCTCCCACTTGACGAAGAGGCTGTCCGGATCCGCGTCCACGGCCACCCCGGGGTTCGCCGGACGCAGGCCGTAGGCCAGGGCCTTCTTCTGCTGCTCCTCGCTCAAGAGATGCTCCTGGAAGGCCAGCGCCGCGTTCTTCTCCAGCGCGCTCGTCTCCGGCCCAATCCAGACCGTGAAGGGGAAGTCGAACCAGGTGACGTAGTCGGGGTAGTAGAGCACCAGGGGGTCCTCCCAGCGGGTGAGGATGCCCTGCATGTTCTGCAGTAGGTCGCTCTCCAGCAGCTGACCGCCGTCGCCGACGCTGTAGCCGAAGAGGGCGAAATCCTCGGCGGTGTAGGCGCTGGCGCTGCTCACGTCGGTGACAGCGCCCATCAGCTCCCCCAGCCAGGTCTGGAACGCGGGATCGGTGACGTCCTCGACGCTGATGTCCGTGCGCCCGTAGTACTCGCCAGCAGCGGCGATCATGGCCGCCAGCCCACCGGCGTTCTTGTTCGGGTTCGGCACCACCAGTTTGAAGTACCCCCAGCTGGCGTCGCCGCCCAGCTCGGGCCATCCCCCTCTCGCCACCGCCGCGTCGTGAATCGTGCTCCAGCTGATCTCGTCGAAGTGCTCTTCCAGAACCTCGGCCCTGCTCTCATAGATTCCCCAGGTGAAGAGGCTGATAGCGATCGGCCGGGCGCGGTACTGCCCGTCGGTGAGGAACACGTCGCGACCCAGCCGCTCCTTGTAGGAGGCATTAGCCAGCTCCACCAGGTAGCGGCTGTCGGGGATCCAGACTGTGGGAAAGTCGTCGAGAGCGGCCTCCTGCTCCGGCGTCAGGTCCTCCACGTCGGCCTCTGCCGGCAGGGCGCCGAAGTCGTTCCGGTCCCAGCGCCCCAGCGCGCTCAGTCCGTCCATGGCGACGACCTCCACCTGCAGCGGAACCCCGTCCAGCTCCGGGTCGCCGCCGTTGAAATCCTCCGCGGCAGCGCGCACCCAGGGCTCCACGGGCAACGCCGTGAGCACGCGCACCGTGATAGCCTCAGGTCGCTCCACGGTGAGCTCCCCGGCCGGGCCGGGCCGCAGAGCGCGCCATAGCAGCGAGACGCCGACGATCACCAGCGCCAGTACGACGATGGCCACAAAAATCCAGCGGGTACGGTTCATACTCGTTTCCTCTTTGGAATCCTTGCGAAGGTTGTACAGTGGGCCTCTATGAGTCTAACTGACTCGACAGGGCCCAGGTCTTTCATCACCCAGCCAAGACCTGAACCTTCGCAAGGCTATCGAGAATGATAGGCTTTACTCGATCCCCAGCCGCTTCTTCCTCTCCGCCAGCTGCGCGTCCAGCACGTCGCGCTCGAGGACCTCGTCGATCTGCTCGTCCAGGCTGGTGGCTCGCATCTCGGCGGCCGTCGTGGCCTTGTCCAGGCGGGCATAGATGCTCCCCGCGATGCGGCTGATGTCGGTGTCGCCGGAGCCCATCAGGTCGTCCAGGCCCTTCATCGCGTCGACGGCGATCTCCTTGCTCTTGGCCAGTTCCAGCAAGGCCTGGAGCTCCTCGCGCTCCTGCTTCATCGTGGAGAGGCGCGCCTCCAGCTTGACCTTCGCGTCCAGAAGCTTCTGATACTCCTCCTGGAGCCGGACAGCCTGCTCCTCATACGTCTCAATCAGACGCAGCGTGCTGTTCAGCTTGCTCTGGGTGGCGGCGGCCGTCTCCTCGTTGCCCTCCATCAGGAAGGCGTCGATGGCCCGATCCAGCTCATCCTCTCTCTGTTCCAGGTCGTGCAGTTTCCGCCTGACGGACCTCACCTCGCCACCGATGGTGGCGGCCGCGTCTTCCAGATCCTCCAGATTGTCCTCGACCTGTCGGATGTACTGATCGATCACCGCCAGGCTGTTCGCCTTCAGCGCCTGATCGACCAACGAGTGCAGATTGGCCGAGATCAACGTTGAGACCTTTTCCAACAGCTTTGCCATAGCGAGCTACCTCCTTACCCTCTTGTTCCCTTCACCCGTTTTGTAGTGACGGCTTCAGCCGTTCCCGAAACCGCTGAAGCGGCCACCACACCCACTCAGAATCCCGCAGGAACGGCCTTTGCCGTTCGCCCTATACTACGCAATCCCGGCGAGGAAGTTGCACAGCCGGGTCTAAAACGTCCAGAACCCGCCCCTCTTGAAGATCTCTGAAGCGCCCCGCCCCGGGGTCTCCATAACACGACCGTTTGCGAAGTACTCGAAATCAAAGGTCGTCATCTCCCCCGCCGCTTGGCCCGGAATCGGCATCAAGCGCGCCGTCAGCGGCTTATCCGCCACCAGCGAGAGCGTGGCCACGTCCAGCAGAATGGCCGAGATCTCGTCGACGCTCACGTCACCGGGCAGAGGGATCGTGTCCAGGCCGGTGCCACAAACCGTCGAGTAGAGGAGCAGGCTGTCCAGGGTGAAACACCCCTCAATGCTGCGCTCCGCCAGGGTCTGATCCTCCAACACCGGCAGCATCACGCCGGAGAAGCCGCAATGGTCGAACGCCGCCGCCTCGATGGCTCGCTTGATGAACGCCACCGCGAACAGCGTGGCACTGCCTCCAAAGGCGTCCACGCCCAACCTCTCGATGGCGTGCCCCAGGCTCCGCTCCGTCTCCGGAAACGGCGCCAGCGAGAAATCGATGCCGCCGAAGCCGAACCCGAAGTCGACGGCCAAAACCTCGGCGACGCCCTGGATCACATAGGCCTTCTCCTCGATGGCCTCTCGTAACCTCACAGAGGCCTGCTCCAGGCTCTCTGCCTCGGAGAAGGCCTCCACCGCCAGGTCCGCCGCCTCCGTGGCGATGGAGAAGCACGGTTCCCCGCCGCCGTGATAGGAGACCGGGAAGAAGGGTGAGCCCGGTCCGCAGTTGGCCAGCACGGCCAGCCGCAGGTTGCCAAAGCCGCCGGGGGTGGAGTGAGCTATCTCGGCCACGATCCGAGCCGACGCGGCGATAGCGTCCAGGTTGACGCCAGCCCCCTGGGCGGCCACCAGGACGGAGGCGAAGGCGGCCTCCGTGCTACGAATCACGTTCGGGATGGCGCCAATGTAGGATAGATCGCTCCCCCGGTCCGTAGCAAGGACCGGCCCGATGGAACAGTAGTCGATACCGTGATCTTGACAGGCCATCTCCAGGTCCTGGGCGAAGGACAGTGCCGCCTTCGGCCCCACCTCGTGCAAGATGCTGGGAAAAGGCTGCGTCGCCAGCCGCACGGTCTGAACCTCGAGGCCCACGTCCGCAAATCTCTGACGAGCATGGCGCTGGAAGGCCCCAAACCTCTCCATTCTATCGGGGCTGAAAGGATAACTGACGTCTGTGCCAAGGGTCACGGAGCGGATACGCATACCACCTCCTGGAGGTCAACATTGGGACGTCACCACCAACGGCGTAGATCGATACCGCCGATCATACCAACAAAAGCCCCATTGAACAAGTCCCCGTTCCCTACGCTCAAGCCGGATCGCCAGATCCAGCGCCCCCGCCCTTCCCACCTCCCACGCTCAAG
>CAZEQC010000078.1:14409-14547 GCA_964514285.1 uncultured Anaerolineales bacterium
AGATCCAGCGCCCCCGCCCTTCCCACCTCCCACGCTCAAGCCGGATCGCCAGATCTCCCGCCCCCTCCCACGCCCTCCCCCCTGCTCAAGCCGGATCGCCAGATCTCCCGCCCCCTCCCACGCCCTCCCCCCTGCTCA
>CAZEQC010000078.1:14647-16152 GCA_964514285.1 uncultured Anaerolineales bacterium
AGGCGGATCGCCAGATCCGCCGTCTCAGAGCAACAAGACATCCGCATTGTCCAACGGAATAATCGCCGCTTCCTCCAGCAGGTAGAACCTGGCGCTCGACCAAGCATAATCCTCAGGATCCTCCACCAAGTCCCAGTGGGTCTGACACGGGTTATTGTGGATGTAAGTCATCTTCTGACGCAAGAACTCGGGCGAGAAGACATCCTTGGCGTTGTAGCCATCCTCCCAAACCTTATAACGCTGCTTGCCCGTCTGCGCAGCCGCAGAGGCAAGATAATCCAGCGCTGATTGGTTGCCCTCGACCCGATAATACCGCACAAGTCGGTCGGCGATGTGCTTTTTGAAGTCGCGCATAACGTCTGCAACAGAGTCACCGACGCGACACTGGATGATGAGGTGCACGTGATTGGGCATGATGACGAAGGCGTATAGGTCGAACCGCTCGCGCAGACGCATGCAATCCAAGCTATCTACGATTAGCCGCTTGACCACGTCACGCCTGAACAGGTGCCGATGCTGAACGGCGCTGGTGGTGACAAAGTACAAGTGATCGGGGTTGAAATCTGGTCGCCAGTTGGTCATGCTACGCCTCTACCCTCGCTCCAAGCGGATTGCCAAATCCGCGCCCTCCATTTCTGCTCTGCTCCGCTCCTGGAGGATCGCCAGATCCGGCTCAACCGTTCTCACCGCCACAACGGGGATCTGACGATCCCCTCCGAGCGTTGAGGTCTTGGGCGATGGTCCTGCAGCGCGCCCGCCCGCTCCTCCTCACGCTCCCGGCGGATCGCCAGATCCGCCAGCTTACCCTCTCTCTGGCACATCAGCGATATGTCAATTCCATCCTAGCAAGAGAGTCTATCTCTGCTCCGATCCCACGTGGGTGTGAGGAGGGAAGCCTCCCCCTCGAACTCCCCCTCCAGAAAGCCAGAACCCAAGAAATCAGGGTCCGGGCGTAGCACCGATGCACCACCCGATCGCGAAACGGCGCCGCGCTGACCAACCGGCGCTTCGGTTCCCGAATGGTGAAGTTGTGGTACGGGCCCGGCCGGTAGGTCTGGTCGTGCAGCTCGCGCTGGAGTTGGAGCAGGTTGTGCTCCATGTCGAACTCATAGGGATGGCGTTTATCCCCGGCGGCCACGTCGACCCGGCTCCGCTTGCCCGCGCGCGCCCTGCGGTAGGCCGTGTGGAGGTTCTCGAAGGTGTAGATTTGTGGGTGGAGGTTCTTGTAGGTCTTCATTCAGCCTTCCCGCGCTGAGGGCGAATTGCCAAGCCGGCGTTTGCATTGCAAAAACGGGGATCTGACGATCCCCTCTGAGCTGAGTATTCCACTCCTGCCCTCCCTCCTCCACGCTCGCGCTGGATCGTCAGATCCAGCGCTTCCATCTCTCCTCGCACATCGGCGATCTGACGATCCCCTCTGAGCAGGGCGGCTATTCCTGCTCCGGTCCACGCGGGTGGGGGGGGGGGGGGGGGGGGGGGGGGGGGGGGGGGGGGGGGGGGGGGGG
>CAZEQC010000079.1:0-15996 GCA_964514285.1 uncultured Anaerolineales bacterium
TTGTAGATTTGACCGCTTGTGCTCATCAAGGTATAATACACGCTCGAGATCTGTCATTGGCGTCTATCCGCGGGCGAGTTCTTCTCCCACGCCACCAGACACGGGCGTGGGAGTGTTTCTGTGGTGTCAAGACATAATTAGTGTAGACCACGTAGTCAATCGTCCGTCGGAGAGGCGGTATCGCAGTTTGACGTGGTGAAGGAGGAGGATATGCCAAAGCGCACCTATCAACCAAAGAAGCGAAAGCGAAAACGAACGCACGGCTTCCTTGCTCGTCGCTCGAGTAAGGGAGGCCGGAAGGTCCTGAAGCGACGACGCAAGAAGGGGCGCAAACAGTTGAGTGTTGGTAAGCCGGAATCGAAGAAGAGGAACTGGAAGGGAAGCTAACCAGCGCGTCTGCGACCTCGGTGATCGATCAATCTGTCCGGGGGATACTGGATACACCGAGTTATGGAGCGGAGAATTCGACTCCGACGCAGCAGCGACATCAAGCGGGTTTATGACGAAGGGAAGTCGTGGGCGCATCCTCTGCTGGTGCTGATTGTCCGTCCCAATGAGCTAGGGCTCAGCCGTGTCGGCGTTACGGCGAGCCGAAAGGTGGGTGGCGCGGTGAAACGCAATCGAGCGAAGCGTCTCTTGCGAGAAGCCGCGCGCCATCTCTACCCAAGGTTTGGGACTGAGGGCCTGGATGTTATGCTAATTGCCCGCCCGAAGCTCGTCGAGACGAAAGAGAGAGAGGTTGAGGAGGCACTGGCTTCGTTGCTCGATCGGGCGGGATTGTGATGGCATCAATCTCGGCGCCCAAGAGAAGAACTACGCGTAATGCTCGGGTCCTTCACCAGAACGAGGTAGCTTCTTCGTTCGACGCCTAGCGGGTATTGCGTTTTCAGGCTCAGAAGACAAGAAGACTATATGAAGGTGATCCTATTGGGGCTCATTCGCCTCTACCAATCCACCCTATCACGGGTGCTGCCTCCCTCGTGTCGCTTCTACCCTTCTTGTTCCCAATACAGCTATCAGGCCATCCAGCGCTACGGACCATGGCGCGGTGGTTGGCTGGCTGTGAAGCGCATCTCCCGCTGTCATCCCCTGAACCCGGGAGGGTATGACCCTGTGCCCGATCTCGACACATCACAGGACTTGGCCGCCGAATTCTCCGACACGCAGGAGCTTGGCAGTTCGTCGTGCCCAATGTGACGGGCACGACACAAGATATGGCTTTGGGCCATCCATTCGGTGACCCATCATTTGGAGGATAGATCATTGAATCAAGTTCTTACAAAGCGCTCACTCGTCGCGCTCATGATGCTGGCAGCGCTTCTCCTGACCACGAGCGGCTGTGCAGGCGGTGTTAGGGCGTCCAGTTGGACCGGCCTGACCGTCGTCGATGAGAAGCTCTACCTGGCGGACCTGCAGCAGGCCCGCGCAATGAATGCGACCAACGGGGAGACCCTCTGGACCTTCCCCAGTAACCCGGAGGAGAACAACCAGGGGCTCTTCTACGCCACGCCCGCTGTGAGTGACGGAGGACAGGTTTTCTTCGCGTCACAGCTTACGACCGGGGGGTTCTTCAGCCAGCGCCAGAGCATCGTCTGGGCGCTCAATGCCGAGACCGGCCAAGAGCAATGGCGTTTCGACGGCGCCACAGGCATGTACGTCGAGGGGGGAACACTGGGCGATAGCTTGTTCGTCATCGGGAACGGGGATGGCAACGTCTATGCCCTGGACCGGGAGACCGGTTCGCTCCAATGGACGTTTGAGACCGGACATCGCGTCTGGTCCACGCCCCTTATCGTCTCGGATACCGTCTACGTGGGGTCGATGGACCGGACCCTCTATGCGCTCGCTCTGGATTCCGGAGAGGTCAAGTGGACGTTCGAGAGGGATGGAGCTTTCGGTGCTAAGCCGGCGCTGGACAACGGTACGCTCTATGTCGGCGCCTTCGACGACACCGTCTATGCCGTGGATGCTGAGACCGGTGAGGAACGCTGGCATTTCCGCGGGGATGACTGGTTCTGGGGGAGCCCAGCGGTTCACGATGGCACGGTCTACGCTGTCGACGTGAAGGGCAGAGTCTACGCATTTGATGCCCAGACCGGTGATGAACGCTGGCACAAGTTCCTCGTCACGGATCAAAATCAGCCCGTTCCGGTGCGAGCAGGCGTCACGCTCAATGAGGATGGCAGCAGACTCTTCATCAACGCTCGGACCGGCACCCTATACGCCCTCAACGCCGGCGACGGTTTCGTGGAATGGTCATCGCCCGCTGAAGGCCGTGGGCTATCAGAGCCTGTGGTGGGAGATTCGCTGGTCTACCAATCGCTTATTCTCGGAACACCGCGTCTGCGGGCCTTACAGCTGGACCAGGGACGTGAAGCGTGGTCCTTCCCCGTGCCCGAAGAAGGCTAGGATGAGAAGCTAATATGCTAGATTTCATTATTTACCCGTTGGCCAATGTCTTGCTGCTCCTGTACAACTACCTGGGTCATCAGACGGTCTTGGCTATTGCTGCTATGACGATCCTGACTCGGTTGTTGATTCTCCCGTTGACGCTAAGCCAACAACGATCGGCTCAGAAGATGCAGGAGCTCCAGCCTGAGATCGAAAAACTGCGCGACAAGTATGGAGATGATCAGGAAAAACTCGCTCAGAAGCAGATGGAGCTGTGGCGAGAGGCGGGCGTCAATCCGGCTGGGGGATGCTTGCCCCTGCTGATTCAGTTGCCCATTATGATCGCCCTCTACCGCGCCATCATCTTCTGCGTCCCCTCCACGCCCCTTCAGCTTTTCCAGTTCTCTGGTCGTATCTTCATCGACCAGTGGCTGCCTAGTCTGACGGGGCTCGTGCCACTTCAGAACACGTTTTTGGGCATGGATCTGGGCCAGCCTCCCAGCCCGGCTCAGTGGTGGTCGTATGCCCTGCCCATCCTGGTCTTTGCCACATCGTGGCTTCAGCAGAAGCTCTTAAGCCCCAGTAGTGCTGCCGGTGACGGTGGTTCGCAGGCGGAGATGATGAGCCAACAGATGCAGATTATGATGCCGCTTATGTTTGGTTTCATCTCTCTCCAGTACGCCACCGGCCTCTCTATCTACTTCATTATCTCCAACCTGTTTGGTATGGCTCAGTACTACTTCATTCGTATGGATCGAGGAGAAGCCAGTGAGGCGCCCTCCGTGATCAAGAAACGCCCGAAGAAGTAGCTGCTTTGTCTTCTACGTTTGTTGAGGAGCAGTCCAGATGTCACAACAGAAATCAACGATAGAAGTTGCCGGAAAAGATGTCGATGCGGCCATCGCCGCGGGACTAGCACGTCTCGATCTTCCCCGCGACGCGGTGGAGGTCGAAGTCTTGGACGAAGGTCGCCAGGGAATGTTCGGCCTTGGCGCGCGAGCGGCTCGGGTTCGCCTTAAAGTCACCTCGGCGAAGGAGGGCGAACGCCAGCCTGCCGCCAAGCCTAAGCCCAAACCCAAGCCCAAACCTAAACCCGAACCCAAACCCAAACCTAAGCCAGAAGCCCCAGAAGCTCCACCTTCGTCTCAGAAGGAGGCGAAGGCCCCTGTGTCGGAGCAAGAGGCGCCACCGGAGGTCGAGCCCGAGAAGTCGACGCCGACCAGCGAGAAGGAGAAGATCCAGGTGGTTCAAGCTGTGACCAGGGGGCTGTTGGACGCCATGGGACTTGACGACACCCGGATCGCGGTGGAACGCGCCGAACCTGGCCCCAGCAGTGAGGAGGAAGTCCCTCCGCTGGTCGTTGACGTGAGCGGGCCAGGTGCCGATATACTTATCGGGCCCGATGGTGAGGTTCTGAATGCCTTTCAGCACCTCGTGCGTCTCCTGGTCGGGCGTAAGATGAAGGGTTGGGTTCACGTCGTGGTGGACGCCCAGGGCTACAAGGCGCAGCGGGCGGAGCGGCTCCGTGATCTGGCGCATCGTATGGCCGACCAGGCAGTCGACACCGATCGGACCGTGATCCTGCAGCCTATGCCGCCCAATGAACGTCGGGTTGTCCATGTGGCCCTCTACGATGACTCACGGGTGACCACCGAGAGTATCTACGAAGGGGAGCGGCGTCGCGTCACCATCGTTCCAGAGGAGTGACGCTGCCCATCGTCTGCGTCGATGGCCCTCTGACTGAGCCAGCGACCGACTCGTCGAACGAACCGGTCCTTTTTCACGCTGAGCGATAAGGCCGACGCGCGCCAGCCTCCCTCGACGGAGCCAGTGCTGAGGCGGTCGATGTTGCTCTTGGATTATCTCGTCATTGGTCACGCCACGCGTGACCAGAAGGGGGACTCGTCCGCCCTGGGAGGGACCGTGGCGTATGCTGCGCGGACGGCTCGGGCGCTTGGATGCCGGGCCGGGGTCGTCACCAGCGCAGGGTCCGATCTTACCTGGGGCCAGTCCTTGGCTGGCGTTTGGATTGAGCGTCATCTGGCTCCAACGTCGACCGTCTTCGAAAACGTCTACACGGAGACGGGGCGGCGACAAATGATCCACGATGTCGCTGGCCCTCTCGGACCTAGTGCGGTGCCCGACGAATGGCAGGCCTCATTGATTCACATAGGTCCTGTGGCGCAAGAGTGTGATCCGGCCCTGGCGAGCAGCCTCGGGGAGGCCTTCATTGGTGTGACCCCTCAAGGGTGGATGAGGCAGTGGGACGACGCCGGGCACATCAGCCACCGTCCCTGGAGGGAGGCCCGGCAGGTGCTTCCACACGTGGATGCCGTGGTGTTGAGTGAGGAGGATGTCCAGCGCGACTGGAGCCTGGTAGCCCAATACGCCTGTCAGACGCTATGTTTGGCGCTGACTCAGGGCGCTGCTGGTTGCACGATCTATGCTCAAGGGGACGTTCGCCGCTTTCCGGCGCCAAACGTAAATGACGTGGATCCCACGGGTGCCGGAGATGTCTTTGCCGCATCTCTGTTCTATGCGCTGCAGCGTGGCCACGATGCTTGGTCTGCTGCGCGTTTCGCCAACTGCATCGCAGCTCGGTCCGTGACCCGGACGGGGCTTTCGGGTACACCCCATCGGGAGGAGGTCGCTTACTGTAAGCGGGTTGCGTTGAGAGGTGATGAGAGCGATGCCCATCATTTACGCACTGGCTAATCAGAAGGGCGGCGTCGGAAAGACCACCACGGCCGTCAACCTGGGGGCCTACCTGGTCGAACGGGGACAGCGCGTCCTGCTGATCGACATCGATCCTCAGGCGAACGCCACCTCGTCCCTCGGGATTGAGAAAGCCTCTGTCTCTCTCTCCACCTACGACGTCTTGGTCAATGATGTCCCCTTCGCCCGCATCATCCGATCTGTCGACCAGACCGGGCTCGAGCTGGCACCGTCTTCGCCCGATCTGGCGGGCGCGACGGTGGAGTTGGTCGATATGCCGCGACGTGAGTATCGGCTGCACAAAACCCTTCAGGCCCTGGCTTCGAGTCATGCCTACGACTACGTGCTGATCGACTGCCCCCCCAGCCTGGGCATCTTGACCGTGAGTGGGCTGACGGCTGCCACAGGAGGCGTCATCATCCCAGTCCAGTGTGAGTATCTCGCTCTGGAAGGGCTCTCACAGCTGGCTCGCGTGATCAGGCTGGTTCGTCAGGCTCTGAACCCCGAGCTCACTTTGCGCGGGTTGGTCATGACGATGTACGACGCGCGCACCAACTTGTCGGAACAGGTCGTCGCCGAGGTGAGGCGTCACTTTCGGAAACGGGTCTTTGAGGTTATCATTCCCCGCAGCGTTCGCTTAAGCGAGGCCCCCAGCTTCGGCGTGCCCATCAACGTCCACGCTCCCCGCTCGGCCGGGGCCGAGGCTTATGACGCGCTGGCCGAGGAGTTGCTGGTGAATGACCAAGAGTGCTGGTTGCGGAGGTAGCTATGTCACCACGCAAGATCGGACTGGGCAAAGGGTTGGATTCCTTGATCCCTGCCGCCGACGCGGAGGATGCCGAAGCTAGAGCTAGGCAGGGGATCTTGGCGGTCTCGCTTGCTGCCATCTCGCCTAACCCGCATCAGCCTCGGTCACCTATTCGGGAGCAGGATCTGCGGGAACTGGCTGCTTCGATTGAGGAACACGGTATCATCCAACCCCTTGTGGTCACCGAGGTTGCGGACGGTTATCAACTGATCGCCGGTGAGCGCCGCTGGCGCGCTGCGCGCCTAGCCGGCCTTGCCAAGGTCCCCGTCCTCCTCAAGGACGTGGCTCCCCGTGAGATGCTGGAACTGGCCCTGGTGGAGAACCTGCAGCGTTCCGACCTGAACCCGCTGGAGGAGGCCATGGCCTTCGAGCAGCTGGCTGAGTCGTTTGGATTGACGCAGCAGCAGATCGCCCAGCGGGTGGGCAAGAGTCGCACTGCGGTCTCCAACACCCTGCGGCTTCTCAAGGCAGCCCGCGCCGTGCGCCAGGCTCTGCTTGAGGAGAAGATCAGCGAGGGACACGCCCGGGCCCTGCTTGGACTGGAGCGGGACGAAGCCCAGGAAGCTGCGCTTAAGACTATCCTTGAGCGTGGATTCAACGTCCGCCAGACGGAGGCGTTGGTGCGTCGGTTGCTCGGTCGGGAGAGGGAGCAGAAGAAACAGAAGCAAGTCCCCTCACCGGCGATGCAGGAGCTGGAGTCTCAGTTTCGTGAGGCGCTGAGCACTAAGGTTAGCCTGAAGCGTCGAGGCCAGGGTGGTCGTCTGGTCATCTACTTCTACTCTGAGGAGGAGTTGGCAGCTCTACACGACCATATCGTTGGGCAGTAGGCGCAGCTTCTCTCAGCTCTGTTTGAAGGTCAGCAGTCCTCTTAGCGGGGTGGAATCACGATGACGTGTTTAGCGAATTGGGAGGGAGACGGCGATGAAGGACGAACTTGCGGAAGCTGTTCAAGAGCGAGCGCGGGAGGGTAAGTTAAGCTGCGGCGCCGCTTTTCGCGTCGCGGAGGCTTTGGCCGCCAACCCACTGAAGGTGGGGGAGATGGCCGACACCTTGGGCCTCCGCCTCTATCACTGTCAATTGGGCCTCTTCGGCTACGATGGGGAGGAGCGGATCGTCCATCCAGCCGAGGAGCTATCGCCACAGCTGGAGCAGGCAATCCGCGAGGGTCTGATCGTGGGGCGTTTACCCTGCGCCGTGGCCTGGGCTATTGCCGAGCGCTTTGACCTGCCCAAGACCCACGTGGCGAATGCCGCCGAGCGGCTTGAGATCCGCATCGGCCAGTGCCAGCTTGGTGCGTTCTAGCGGAAGGGCTCAGGATCTTTAGAGAGCCTGAAGAGAGCCAAACCATCATCATGTCACACTCTGATTCGACGCCGAGGCCTGCGTGTCTCGGCGTTGGCTTGTGCCAGCGAGAGACGCGCCTATGACGATGGAGACAGCTCAGGGGAACGAGGAGAGCCTGGAGAGGATCGCTTCTCAGATTCACAGCTGCACCGGCTGCAAGCTGCACACCGGCCGGACGAGGGCCGTGCCTGGGATCGGGCCGGCGAGCGCTGATGTCTTTTTCATTGGTGAGGGGCCCGGGGCCCGCGAGGACGAACAAGGGGAGCCCTTCGTCGGCCGGTCCGGTCGCTACCTGGATCAGCTATTGGAGAGCATCGGCCTCGACCGCCAGAAGGTCTTCATCACCAATGTCGTCAAGTGTCGACCACCGTCGAACCGCGATCCTCACGTCGCCGAGGTCCGGGCTTGTGCGCCGTATCTGGAGCGCCAGTTGGCCCTCGTCCAGCCGCGCCTCGTGGTCACGCTGGGGCGGTTCGCCATGGAGCACTTCTTCTCCGATGGGCTCATTTCCGAGATCCACGGACAGCCCCGACGGATAGACGACACCATCTATCTACCGCTCTACCACCCGGCCGCCGCGCTCTATCGGGGCTCGCTGCGGGCCGTGGTGGAGGACGATTTCCGCCGCATTCCCCTGCTACTGGAAAGCCGGTAGTCTCCCGCTTTCGTCTTGTTAGTTTTTGCTCGTAGGGGATCGCTAGATCCTGCCCAGAACGTTGGACATAGCCATCCAGCCCGGGCATAGATGTGTGGCGATGTCGATCAGCCACACCGGCACATAGGTAAGCCAGGTTTCAATAGGCGCAGCGACACTTGCCGGAATTCTACGGCTCTGCGCTGACCAGATCGAGAATCACCAGCTGCGGCCGGCAAAGGAACCGCATCCGGGGTGCGTTGCCCCGTTCCACGCCGATGCCGCGGGAGACGATCAGCGTCTTGCCCGGAGCGATCTCGGTCACCCCGGAGGCCCAGTCGCGCGGCACCTGCGACAGCGTCATCAACGGTCCCACCAAGGGCAGCTGCAGCTGTCCCCCGTGAGTGTGCCCCGCGATCAGCACGTCCGCTTCGACCTGGCCCAGGCTGAAGTTGGGTACGTGCCCCAGCACGATGTGGAACGAATCCTCAGGCTGGAGGGTGAGGTGTGCATTGGCCGAGTCACGAAGTGTCAGCCCGGTGAGGACTAGCGGGCCCAGATCCACCGTCCGCGAACGCTCAAACGTGGTCACGGGCAGGCCATCGAAAATCTCCTGCCACCGATCTGGCCAGTCAACGTTGCCCCGCACCGCGTAGACGCCCAACGGGGCATCGAGCCCCGTTTCCCGCATCATCTCATTCAGCGTCTCCCCGGCCGTTGCGTACCGTTCGCCATTGGCCAGGTGTACGTAGTCTCCTGCCAGGAGGATCAGGTCTGGTCGCTCGGCCGCCACTCGACGCAGGACGCGCCTCTCGTAGCGACCGGGGGCGTCAGTCTGCACGTCGGCGACCACGGCCACGCGCACGTTGGTCTCCAGCTTGGTCGTCGATAGCGTCACCTGGTCGACTGCCAGCCAGTGCGGTTCGACGAGAAAAGCATCTACGCCGACGCCCAGGGTGCCCACGGCCAGCGCAATGCATACCAATGCAAGGCCTCGTCTCCTCTGCTGTAGGATAGCGCTCGCAATGAGCAGGAAGATCGGACTGTGGACGAACGCTGCCCAGGCCAGCAGTTGAATCTTGCCGAAGGGGCCGATGGGCATGAGCAGCGCTCCGACGCCGCCTGAGGCGAGCACGACGACGCCCGACAGGAAGAGGGCCGCTGCACCATCTCGGCGGCTCAGATGTCTCAGCAGCCCCAGCGCGCCCGTGACGAGGACGAACAACAGGCCGTTATAAATGATGATGACCGGGTTGGAGGGCATGTCTAGAGATTGACCGTGCACCCCAGCCCCGGCACGTCCTTGGCGATCAGCCAGCCATTCTCCACGCGAAAGCCGGGCACTGTGGGATCGCCGATCAGGTCGAAATGCCCGTCTAAGTCCCCATACTCCACGTTCCGGCTGCTCAGAGCGAAGGACAGCCCCGCGGCAGTCAGCAGCGCCGGCTGGTTCACGCAGCTGACCATCGTGTTCATCCGGGCGACCCGGGCGATGGTATCGATCTGGCGGGCACAGGCTAGGCCTCCGCACGCGCTCAGCTTGACGCTCATGCCGTCGGCAGCTCGCAGGTTGGCCACCTCCATCGCTGATGGCGGCTGGCTCACGCTCTCGTCCGCCAGAATCGGCACCGGGCTTCGTCGAGTGACCTGAAGCAGGGCTTCCAGGTCGTCGGCCGGCGTGGGCTGCTCCAACATCTCCAGCTTGCCGTCGAGGGCTCGCGCCACATCCAGGGCCTGCTGAACTGTGTACCCTTGGTCAGCGTCCAGTCTGAGCGTGAAGTGCGGTAGGGCGGCGTTGATAGCGCGCACCCGTCGCACGTCCTCCTGGGGGTTGAGGCCCCCTTTGATCTTCAGGATGCGGAAGCCCTGCGCGGCGCGCCGATGTGCCAAAGCCACCGACTCGTCCACGGACGCGATGCTGATCGTGATCGAAGTCTGGATGCGATGCCGGTAGCCTCCAAGCAGCCGGTAGAGCGGCATGTCGGCCGCCATGCCCAGTAAGTCGTGGAACGCCAGATCGAAGGCACACAGCGCTGACGGCGTCTCCTCGGTTAAATGGGACAGCTCGTTCAGCGCGAACTCGATGTTCAGCGGATTGAGATCCCTGGCCCGTTCGGCGCAGGACTGACAGGCGGCGACTACCTCGTCCCGCGTCTCCCCGGTGATCGCAGGATCGAAGGCGGCGCACCCCCATGCCTCGCGGCCTTGCTTGGTCTCGACCCGGATGAAGACCGCCGTGATACTCTCGATCGCTTCGCTGTGATAGGCGGTCTGATAAGGTAGACGCAACGATAGCTCGACAGGTACCACTTCGATGGCTGCGATTTGCACCGTTCTCCTCCTCGTGGGTCTCGTGTCTATGAAGCGTTTTCTTCGGAGCCGTCGATCAACCTCATCGCCTCTCGCCATTATAGGCTTACGAGCTCGTCGGGTCAAGACCTGATCAGAGGCTCTCGGAACCTACTACGGTCGTTCCACGGCGATGACCGAGGGTACTGGTATAAGGGAGTCGATCTCAACCTGCGTGTCGTCGGCCCTCAGCCACAGACCCGTGGATCCTCCTCCGTCCAGGTTGAGCACCACGTCGACCGTCAAGTCAGACTCCGCCAGGAAGACGGCCAGTTCGTGCAGGCTCAGTCTGCCCTGTGGCGCCGTGATCAACAGGATGTTGCCCTCCGCATCCTGAGCCACGGCCGTACGGCGCGCTGGCGCGCCGTCGTCCGCGTCGGCAGGGAAGCCCAGGATGCCGCCCGGCTTCACCAACACTGGGAACGACTGCATGGCCTGCACCAATGGCTCGTCAGCCCGATAGGGGCGCTGCCGCAGCCAGCGGACGCTCACCTCACCGTCGCTGGTCACGGCCAGCATGCCGGCGTAATCGCGGAGGGGGGTCCCCCAGCGCTGACCGTCGCTGATCAGCATGCCGATTGTCTCATACCCTTCCTCGCCCTCCGGGGCGAAGTAGCTGCCGTTGACCACGAGCAGGGCGTCCAGCATCTCTCCCCATGCCGAGACAGGTTTCGGATGCCGCGGGTCATAGTGGACCCGCAGCTGCAGCTGCCGAGGATCCAGGCGCACGATCGACAGTCGTTCTCGGGACCGTGTCCCGCCTGGTGCGACGTCGATCTCCCGCAACGCCATCCCGTCCTCCAATGGCTGCCAGCCGGTGTCTGGCGGCGGGGAGGCGGGATACGTCGCCTGAGCCATCACCTCCAGGCGGTTATCGTGGAAGCGAACGGTATTCACGTGCGCCTTCCCCGGCAGCGGGCCCAACACCGTCAGCGCGTAGAGCGCTCGCTGGATCTGGCGTCCCGTCGGGAGCAGCAGGCGAGCCGGGGAACTGGAGGCCGGCATGCCGTACACCTCCCCCTTCAGTATCACCCCGCTGGGAGAGAGGGTCAATCCTCCCTCTTCCTGCTTCATCAACAGACCCATGCGCTGCCGGCGAAGTCCCAGATCGACGTCGGCATAGACGATCAGGCTGCCCGGATGTAGATCTATCCACCCGTTGCGGTAACGCTTGGCCTTCCAGCCCTCAGGGAAGATCCTCTCCCATATCAGCTCGTTGAGGGTCGCCTCGTCTGTGCGGAGAAGATACGTGGTCGTGCCCGGAGACGACGCGTCACCGATCAAGGGAGGCTCCTCCACGGTCTCCGAGCCTGCGTCTGCTGCGGTCAGCGTCAGCGGGACAGACAGGTAGGGAGAGAGCTGGAGCTCGACGTGATCGAGCACCTCACCCTCCAGCTTCAGGGGGGCTGGTTCTGGGGGGAACGTATCCTTCAACGGGCCCAGACGTTCCAGCCCCAACAGGATGATCGGCAAACGGGGCGACGCGTTGATGGTCAGAAGCCCCCCGACCAGGCACGTCACACCCGTGAGAAGGATCACCAGGGCCGGCCGAATGGCCCGGCCCCGTTGTATCGAGCTCTTTGATCCCATGGTGGCAGGATACTAGCACGTCTGGGCCACCCATGCAAAAGACCGCACGGCCTGCGGATGAGCCGTGCGGTCGATGGTCTCAGCTAAAAAGCTGGCTTAAGGGTCCTACAGCCAGCCCGAGCCGACATCTGTCTCCAGGGATCGGACCTGGTCGGCCCGTGGTCCCTTCTCGCTCGACTTGACGACGAACTCAACGCGCTCGCCGGCGCTCAATGAGCGGAACCCGGCGCCTTGGATGGCGGAGTAGTGCACGAAGACGTCCTCACCCTCCTCGCGGGAGATGAAGCCGTAGCCCTTGGGGTTGCTGAACCACTTGACGGTTCCTTCGACCTTCTCGCCCGTCTCCTCAGATTCGCCTGATTCTTCAGCTTCGCCTGATTCCTCAACCTCGACGGGTTCTTCTTGCTCCGCTGTCGCCGCGAACGACGATTCCTCCTCTGCGACCTCAGCTCCGGCGAAGGTCTCTTCTTCAGTGCTGACTTGCAGCTCTTCTTCATTCTGCTCTTCAATCTCGAACATAGTTGCTCCTTTTCTGCTATAGCCTACGTCTCATGACGTGCTTTGGCTGCAAAAAGAAAGACCGTCCAGCATCCGCAAGCCTGGACAGTCTTCCGTTTGCTCCGCATCCAATCACATCATACTGCGCCGTCATGGTAGCACACTTGTGCCAGAAGTCAAATGCCGCCAGGAACGGAGTCTCTTCATTCCGAGAGGCTCATATCCTCGGCATCGCCGAAGATATCACCCAGCGCGTCCTCCCACGCCTGACCGAGAGGATCGAACGTCTGTTCCGAGAACTCCTCGTTCACTTCCTCCATATAGGATTCAACCACGCCCGGCATCTTCCCCTTCAGCTGAGCGATCCGCGCATCCCACGCTGCGACGAGCTCGGCGCTTCGCTCCTCCAGGTCCGAGAGATCTAGGTCCAGGCCAAACATATAGTCTAGCCGTCGCATCAGATCGTACCAGGCTTTGAAGTCCTCCTCGGCGGAGACCCGCTGGACAGTCGATGACGCACGAGAGAAGTCGTAGGCCGGAACCATCGCGTAGAGGCTCACCAGCTCGATACCGCGCTCCTCGGCGCGATCGGCCAGATAGACCCCAATGGTTGCCCCGCCCTCGTAGTTGGACAGCCTGACTGCGTAACCCTCCATCTCCTCTTTCATATCCGGCAGACTATAGACGCAGGAGATCTCTCGATCCTTGTCATACGGCATCGGCCCGTTGACCCCGGCCACGATGGCCACCCGGTTCACGCCCAGGCTCTCCACTGCATCCAGGAAGGCCGTGCTGTACTGCTCCACGTTCATGTGAGGTTCATCGCCGATGAAGATCAGGAACTGGCGCCCTGCATGTTTGGAGACGTAGAATGCGTTTCGACGGTCCTCCAGGGCGATGCGATATCCTTCATTGAGTGTCACGACCGGCCTCAGTAGATCGTGCGTACCGGGGAATTGGAACATGTAATAATTATGTGGGTTGATCTCCCCGATCTGCTCTGCCTCGGTAACGTCGATTAGATACTGCGGCAGACCGGACGAGACCTCCCCCGCATCGGCCCACTGATACCAGCCTGCGATCATCGCCGTCGCCGGGCTAGGTTTCTCCCAAAGGTCAAACAGATCGTTCATCGTCTTCTCCCCCAAAGCTCCAGGCAGGGGGCAACGCTCCCACTGCCCCCTGCAATGATGCCAGACATCCGCAGACGGGGGTCAGGCCCAATCCCTCGGCCCTCTTCCCTCGTCGTGCCTCTGCTCTATTATAGCGCAAGAGGTGTTCGGTTTCCAGTAGACTTTGTCGCACCCGCAGGGCAATCGCATATGAGTATCTATGCTCGTCGTCCCCGTCTCGGAGTCGGTCTTGGGCCAGGATTCTGGCGTATGTTGCCACCTTCGCCCTCGAGGCTTCGGGTGAGGCTCTCGGCTGAGTTCGGTCGAAGCCCTCAGCCGAACGGACGAGGGCTTCGACCGTCATATGCGATTACTCTGGTTGCACCCGTCGCGTGGGATCCCCACGCCGGGGAGGCTCGGTGGGTTGTGACGCGCTGTCACAGCCGAGCACGGAGGCCAACGTCCTGGACAAGGTACAGGCCTCCTTCGTAAAGACGTTCTGCTCCAGGAGAATACTGGGGAGGGGGTTGAATCTCAGCCGCCGAGCCACGCGACCACGACCACGATAATCGGTGCTATGGCGATTGCCGGGAGCAGGTTGCCTGCCCGTATCTTCTTGATCTGTAGGAGCCCCAGACCCAGCGCCAGCATCAGCACGCCCCCCGTCGCCGTCATCTCCGCCACCATTGGATCCGTGAGGACTGCGTCGGCCCAGCCGGCGCCCAGCGTCAGCGCCCCCTGGTAGACCAGCACCGTGAGGGCGGAGAAGATCACGCCTGGCCCCAGGGTGGAGGCGAAGGCCAGACTGGCGAAGCCGTCCATCGTCGCCTTCACCGCCAGCAGCGTGTAGTCTCCGGTGAGGCCGTCCTGAATCGAGCCCAGGATCGTCATCGGGCCGACACAGAAGACCAGGCTGGCCGTCAGAAAGGCGTGGCTGAACGTGGTCGCACCAGCGTGGGATCCCGGCGGCAGGGCCTCGGCGTCCGGGACCTCCTCGCTGCTGATCCGTCGCTCCAACCAGTGCCCGAGCTGGTCGATCGCCCGCTCAATGTGGAGCAGCTCCCCCAGCAGCCCGCCCAACAGCAGGCTGCCCAGGACGATCAGGATGTTCTCCGTCTCCAGCGAGAGCTGGAAGCCGATAACCATCGTCAGCAGCCCCAGGCCGTGCATGATTGTCTCTCGCATCCGTTCCGGGAGCCGGTTGCCGAGCACCGTGCCCAGGGTGCCCCCGAGCAAGACTGTCACGACGTTAATCACTGTACCAGTAGCAATCATATGATCATCTCAATCTGATACCTCTACCAGCAACGGAGGTATCAACTCTCCTAAGCTTGTTTTTCGCACCTCAACAAATGATAAGCCAGCGTAGACGACAAGGTAGCCGAGCATTCGGTTACAAGGAATCAGGCAAGGGGGCTTTCGTGTAAGCGATCTACAAACCCTGTATGGGCAGGGAGAACGAGGAAAGCAGGGCGGGCGGCGCGCTCATCTGGAGAGCTACAGGCCGCAGCAGCCGGCATACTCATTGAGTATGTCGGCTGCTGCAAGCTTGAGGAGGGTTCTGTGGCTACAGGCAAGGATCGCCGGTCGTGCTTCTACGCGCCGTGTCTTCTGCACTTGCGCTTCCTCAGATATTGGCCTTCGCCTGTCTCTCCCTCGTGGTCGGCAGAGCTAATCCTCTTCTTCCAAGTCGAGGAACGTCGCAGCGCCTGCCAGAGCCTTCAGCAAGTCGCGCCGCCTAAGCGCCCGCTTTTTGTCGATCTCCAGCATGCCGGCCCTATCTTCAGCCAGCTTGGTCAGCGCCTCGATCCACGCCGCGCTCTGGATCGGGTCGTGACGGACGCGCCACCGCTCCACCCAGATCGGCAACTCGTCGCGGTTCACGATCTGCTGGTGGACCACCATTTTGCTCACGCCGTGAGACTCGACCGTGACCGTCTTTTCCTCGTACGCCGGTTTGATTGGGCACACCTGCATGCAGGCGCCGCACTTGATGCAGTAATAGTCAGCCAGGACCAGCTCTCCGCTCGCCTCGTCGATGGACAGCGCGCGCGTCGGGCAGATGTCGGCACATGCGAGGCATCCCTCCACGCATCGATCGCGGTGCAGTTCGACGCGACCCTGCCAGGGCTGTGTGACCTCGAAGGCGCCATCGCTGGCGACCTCACACTGACGGCAGCGGATGCAGTGCTCGTCATCGACCACCAGCGTCTCTTCTTCTTCGTCGTATCTGATCACGTCGGTGGGGCAGTTGTCGATGACGAGATCTTTCCTGCTCCAGTCAAACCGATCCTCGTGGAAAGTCGTCGACTGAATCAACTCTGGGAACGCCTCGTGCACCAAAACCGGATTCTCGCGCTCCCCGTTGATGGTCAGGGTGATAGCATCCTTCGGGCACGTAACCTCGCACATGCCACAGAACACACACGCCTCCGCGTCGATGTCCACAGAGGGCTTCTTTGCCAGCCGACCGTTTTCGATCTCCCCCGGCACGTGCTCCACGGCTTCCTTGGGGCAGACCAAAGGCCCCAGCTCACAACCCACGCACCGCTCCA
>CAZEQC010000080.1:0-15879 GCA_964514285.1 uncultured Anaerolineales bacterium
GTGGCGGGCAATCCTCTGAACGACCCCGAGCTGAGCATAGCCGACGTCGAGGCCTTCGACTGGCCGGATCCGCACAACCCGGCTATGTTCGAGGGGCTCGGTGAGCAAGCTCGAGATTGGTATGAAAACACGGGCTACGTCGTCGGCGCCGATGGCATCAAGGTGGGGGTTCTCCAGACAGCCTCTCAGCTCCGGGGCTACGACAAACTGTTCACAGACTTCGCCCTCAACCCCGACCTGGCCCACGCTTTGCTCGACAAGGTCAGCGGCATCATCAACGCTATGTACCGCGACTACATGGCCGTCGTAGGGCCCTACGTGCAGGTCGTCTGCATCACCGACGACCAGGGCACGCAGGACTCGCTCTTGGTCTCGCCGGAGATGTTTCGGGCGTTCATCAAACCCCGTCTTCGCGAGCAGATCGCCACCATCAAGGGCGCTGCCGATGTCAAGGTTCTCTTTCACTGCGACGGTGCCGTGCTCCCTCTGATTGAGGACTTCATCGAGATCGGCGTGGATATCCTCAATCCAATCCAGACCGTGGTCAGGGGCTTTGGAGACACGGAGGCGCTCCATGAGGCGTATGGGGACCGCATCTGCTTCCACGGGGGCATCGACGTCCAGCAAGTGATGCCCAACGCCTCGCCCGCGGAACTGACGTGCGAGGTGGCGCGACGGATCCGCGACTTGGGGTCGGGCGGGGGCTACGTTCTGGCTCCCTGTCACAACATCAACGTGGACGTGCCGGTGGAGAATGTGCTGACGACGTTCGATGCGGCGTGTGACCATGGCACGTATCCTCTACGACTTGAGAACGTCGTGGAGACGTGCGCATCCCGGGGTGACTTCTTCCTGGTCTCTGACGCAGAGGTTGTAGGTGAGGGTCCCACCATGACGCCGGTCGAAAGGCCCAGAGCTGAATTGTCCGGGGAAGGGATGGGGGCAGGTCCGGCGGCTCGGCACCTCGAGGTTGTCTCGGAGTCCGTCGTGGCAGGCGACCAGGCTGGCGTGGTTGAGGGGGTGAGGGAGGCGCTGAAAACCGGTCACGACCCCACAGTGATTCTCAATGAGGGGATGATCGCCGCGATGGAGGCGGTGGGCGACCGCTTCGAGAAGGGCCAGGTCTTCGTCCCGGAGATGATCATCGCAGCCAATGCTATGCAGGCCGGTCTGGAGCGTCTGCGGCCCAGCCTGATTGAGGCCGACGTGAAACCGGTGGGGGTTCTCGTTCTTGGCACCGTAGAGGGGGATCTCCACGACATCGGCAAGAACCTGGTGGGCATGATGTGCGAGGGGGCTGGCTTTGAGGTGATCGACCTGGGGACTGACGTCGAGCCGGCGCGCTTTGTCGAGGCGGTTCGCGATCATCAACCAGACGTGGTCGGCCTGAGCGCCCTGCTGACCACCACCCTTCCTGCTATGAGCGACTCGATCCAGGCCCTGGAGGAAGCAGGTATTCGCGACCAGGTGGTGGTGATCGTGGGGGGCGCCCCGGTGACACAAGGCTTCGCCGACGAAATCGGTGCGGACCTCTATGCGAGGGATGCCTCGGCCGCTGCTCGTCGCGTCAAGAAGCGCCTGGCTGATGCCTAGGCCCTGGCATACCCCCAGCTGAGCGTGTGGAGTTAGTGTGCGCGCAGATATGAGAAGATCGCTGTTCTCATCGCCAGCCAACTCTGGCCCTGTAGACAAAGGAGATGAAAGGATGAGGAGTAACGTGTTTAACAATCGGCTTAAGCAGATGTTGAGAGACGGCGAGAAGACGGCGGGAGCTTGGATACAAATAGCAAGCCCCTTTACCGCGGAGATTCTGAGCCAGGCCGGCTTCGATTGGTTGTTGATCGACATGGAGCACGGTCCTGGGGACATTCTCACTCTAATCTCTCAGTTGCAGGCTATGAAGGGCAGCGACGCGTCGGCGTTGGTTCGCGCCCCCTGGAACGACTTCGTGATCATCAAGCGGATCCTCGACACGGGCGTTCACGGGGTCCTGGTCCCCTACGTCAATACCAAAGAGGAGGTCGAGGCGGCCGTCCGGGCGTGCCGGTACCCGAGAGAGGGGATTCGCGGGGTGGCCGGCAGCCCTCGGGCTCAGGGGTATGGCCAGAACGTCATGGACTACCTGCGACGGGCGAACGAGGAGATCCTCCTCATCACGGCGGTGGAGACCCCGGAGGCGGTCTCCAACCTCGACCAGATCCTGGCGGTCGAGGAGCTTGACGGTATCTTCATTGGCCCGATGGATCTCTCGACAAATATGGGCCACCTCGGTCATCCCGAGCATCCGGAGGTTCAGCAGGCGATCGCCACGGTCGAGCAGAAGGTGCTGGATGCCGGGAAGGTCCTCTCCACGATCTCTGGCAGCTGGGAACAGGCGGAGCAGCTCTACGAGAGGGGCTATCAGATGGTGACCCTGATGGCCGACGGCATCTCGCTGGGGCGGTTGGCCGCGGCAAAACTGGCGCAGTTCAGGGAGGTCTATCGCTGAGCAGGCGTTGAAGGAACGTCACCGTCGCACGATCGCCGTGTCCTGTCCGGACCGCGACGTGCTTCTTGGGGGGCTCAGACGGGCGTAGCTTCTCTCTTTCTCCATTGGGTTGTTTGTCACTTGGTCCATCTTACAGTATACTTCCACCGCCGGGTTGATGCCCGGCGGTGCTCACGTCTGTAGCGACTCCCGTCCTATACGTGTACGTGGCGGGTCTGGGGTTGATCGACGAAACGCCCGCCGACGATCCAGCTGGAGCGTGAGGGCCCGTCGGGTGAGTGGCTGTCTGTGTTCCCTCTTCCCGTGAGTTGAGTCAACAGGTGGGAAGGCGAGTTGGCTGACTGCGAGGCTGCATCGACGATGCCAGGAGGTAGATTGAGCCAGGGTTTCTTTGGAAAAGCGCTCTTTGTCGATCTCTCCGAGGGCAGCATTGAGCTGGAGGCGCTGTCTCCTTCCCTCTACCGGGAGTTCCTGGGCGGCTACGGACTTGGCGTCCGGGTCCTCTACGACCGCATGCCCCCCGGCGCCGATCCTCTGGGACCGGACAGCATCCTGGGTTTCGTCCCCGGCTTGCTCACCGGTGCGGGTGTCTTGTTCGGCGGGCGTTTCATGGTGGTGGGGAAGTCGCCCCTCACCGGGGGCTGGGGAGACGCCAACTGCGGCGGACACTTCGGCCCGGTGCTCCGCTCCGCTGGCGTCGATGGGCTCTTCGTCACTGGCGTCTCCGACGAGCCGGTCTACCTGTTGGTCGACGGTGAGCGTGTGGCCATTGAGGAGGCCGGTCATCTCTGGGGTCTGGAGACGGTCGAGACGGAGCGGTGTCTCCAGGAGGAGATGGGGCGGGGCGCAGAGGTGATGTCGATCGGCCCGGCGGGGGAGCAACGCTCGCTCATCGCCGCTATCATCACCGACAAGGGCCGCGCTGCGGCGCGTTCGGGCCTGGCTGCTGTGATGGGGGCCAAGCGTCTCAAGGCCGTCGTGGCGCGGGGCCGGGAGCGCCTACCGGTGCACGACAAGGAGGCTCTGACGCAGCTCAGTCGCCAGTACGGGCGGATCTTCAAGAAGGATCCCTCACCTCTCTCCCCGCTCCTGTTCCAACTGACCAACACCCTGGCCCCGCTGATCCGGCTGCTGCGCATGAAGCCGTCTGGCCCGACAGATGCGATCATTCACCTCTATCGCAAGTACGGCACCAGCGGCGCCACCGCGCTCTCCACGGAGGTCGGCGACGCGCCGGTCTGGAACTGGCGCGGCGTCGCCGCTCGCGATTTTCCGCTCAAGAGGAGCGAGAGGATCAGCGACGAGGCCGTTTTCGGGCACCAGGTGCGGAGCTACGGCTGTCGGTATTGCCCTGTGAGGTGCGGCGGTATCGTGCATATGGAGGGTGAGACCTACAAGGTGGAGGAGGCGCACAAGCCGGAGTATGAGACGTTGGCCGCCTTCGGGCCCTTGCTCCTCAACGACGATCTGGAAGCCATCGTCAAGATCAACAGCCTCTGCGATCGGCTGGGGTTGGATACCATCTCCACGGGGGCGACGGTTGCCTTTGCTATCGAGTGCGCCGAGCACGGGTTGCTCGACGGCAGGTTGGGCGATGGCCTGGCGCTGTCGTGGGGCGACGCGGAGGTCGTTGTCGAGCTGGTGCGCCGGATAGCGCACCGCGATGGCATCGGTGACGTGCTGGCTGACGGCGTGAAGCGGGCGGCTCGGCGCATTGGGGAAGGGGCCGAGGCCTTCGCCATGCACGCCGGGGGTCAGGAGCTGCCGATGCACGATGCCCGTTACGAGCCGGCGTTGGGCCTGGCCTATGCCGTCGACCCCACGCCGGGACGGCACAACACAGCCAACGGCGGCTTCATCGACGTGGAGGCTCTGCACGATGTCTTCGAGACTGAGGGGCTCTCTTTGTCGGGGCGCTATGCGTACGACAAGAAGGGAGCCGAGTTCGCGCTGCTCAATCGCGCTATGCAGGTGGTGAATTGCGCCGGCTTATGTATGTTCTCGCTCATGATGGGGCGGCCCCCGGTGCGGGGCTGGATCAACGCGGCCACCGGTTGGGGGTTGAGCCTCGAAGAGCTGCTTCGCATCGGTCATCGCGTGCAGGTGCTGCGTCACGCCTTCAATCTGCGCGAGGGCCTACCCGCCGCTGGGGTGTCCCTGCCGGATCGAGTCAAGGGCCATCCTCCGCTGGAGAAAGGACCTCTCCGAGGCGTCTCCCTCGATGTGGAGGCTATGAAGGAGCATTACTTCCAGGCCATGGGCTACGACGAGGAGGGTGTGCCGACCAGGGAGCTGCTCAATTCCCTGGGGTTGACCGAGATCGCCGACGACTTGCAGGGCCGGGGGCGCTAGCGACGCGGTTTTCCGGGCGCAAGGGGACTGGTGGAGACGTGCGTTGACGCCACCGTGTAGGATGCCGGGATAGCATGAGAAGGAGGAAGGCTTATGTCTAGGACGCCGGGTATTGACGTCTCGCGCTGGCAGGGAGAGATCAACTGGGGGAAGGTAGCGGCTGCGGGGTACCGCTTTGCGGTGATCCGCGCCACGGTCGGCAATTACAACACCGATTACCGCTTCTACGTCAACTGGGATGAGGCCAGGGAGGCCGGTCTGCTGATCTCGGCTTATCACGTCGTGGCGCCAGAGAGACCGGCCGACTCTCAGATAGTGCGCCTCTTCGACACCCTGGATGGCCGAGTGTCTGACTTGCCCCTGGTGCTCGACGTCGAGTTGAGCCGTGGGATGAGCTCCGAGGACATCGCGGCTTCCGTTCAGGCGTGCGCCGACCTGATCGAGGAGGAGGATGGCCGAAAACCCGTGATCTACACGGCGCGCTGGTTCTGGAACCGCAACGTGCCGGACGGGTCGCAATGGGCGGCGTACGATCTCTGGGTGGCTCACTACGGCGTCGAGTCCCCCTCGCTGCCCCATGGTTGGGATGCGTGGACGTTCTGGCAGTACTCCGATCACGGCCAGGTGCCGGGGATCGATGCTGCGACGGACCTGGATTGGTTCAACGGCAGCTACGAAGACCTTCTGGCGTACGCCGGCCGCGAACCGCAGGTCGATGAGATGCCGTTGGCTGGGCTTCGGGCTCGCGTGACGGTAGAATCGCTGACTCTGCGAAGTGGGCCAGGCATGAACTACGGCGAGGTAGGCACCTTGGAGGAGGGCGAGCGGGTGAACGTCGTCACCTTGTCCGGTGACGACATCTGGATTCAGGTTGAGCCGGGGAAGTGGGCGCCGTTCCGATCGCGGGACAAGCGGTATATGGAGCTCGAGTAGCCCAGCTGAACGATTCGGAAGGGCTCTTGAAAACCGATTCTTTGAAGGCCTATACCTGCGACCAGTACGTCGTGCCGCTGCCTGCCGGTCATCGCTTTCCGATGGAGAAGTATCGCCTTCTGCGCGAGGCCGTAGCGGCGAGTGATTGGATGCCCCTGGTGACGCTCCTCGCTCCCCAGCCGGCCACCGACGAGCAGATCCTCCGGGCCCATAGCCGGGCCTATCTGGAGAGCGTCAAGTCGGGACGGTTGACGGATCGAGCGGTGCGGCGCATCGGCTTCCCCTGGTCGCCCCAGCTCGTCCAGCGGACGCGATGTTCCGTTGGGGGGACCATCGCTGCCTGCCGGGCTGCTCTGCAGGGTGGCCTCTCTGTGAACCTGGCCGGCGGGACCCACCATGCCTTCCGCGACCACGGGCAGGGCTACTGCATCTTCAACGACAGCGTGATCGCGATCCGCGCGATGCAGGCCGAGGGGAGGATCGATCGCGCTGTGATCCTCGACGGCGACGTGCACCAGGGGAATGGAACGGCTGCGATGGTCGCCGACGATCCAACCATCTTCACCCTCTCCGTCCACAGCGAGCGGAATTTCCCCTTGCGGAAGGAGCGCAGCGATCTCGACATCGGGCTGGACGACGGGACAAGGGACATCACCTACCTAGACGCTTGGGACTCGGGCGTGCGGCAGGCGCTTCGGCTTGCTAGGGCTGACCTGGCAATCTACGTCGCTGGCGCCGATCCCTACAAGGATGACCGGCTGGGACGATTGGCCTTGAGTAAGTCGGGGCTGGCTGAGAGAGACCGGCTGGTCTTCGAGCTTTGTGGACAAGCAGACCTACCGGTGGCGACGGTGATGGGGGGAGGCTACGCGCGGCGCGTGGAGGACACCGTTGAGATTCACCTGCAGACCGTTCGCTCCGCTGTGGAGTCTGCTGCACAACTATCCCCGGGGCACCCTATACGCTAAGGGTCTGATCGGTCTTGAGATGTCAAAGCTCGCCTGTCCAGGCGGCTGTTTTGTCTTCAATGCAGGCATCGCATGGCGTGCTGCCGACTGACGCTTCCCTGCGGGTTGTGCCCTCCAGGCGACTCCGGCTCATCTGTTGTCAATTATCATACAAATCCTTGACAAATGATTCGATTCATGATATACTATTCTTGTGGTTAAAGTGTTTCGCTATAGGACTAAGGGGGATCTACGATGGACGTCAACAAGAAGCTAGAATGCATCAACATGATCGACTACGTAGGGGACTGGAAAAAGTGGCGCAATAACTTGCGCAGAGCGGTCAGCGTGGGTAAGAAGGTAGGCATGTCTGAGGAGGAGATTGAGGCTCTGGCTGCCCAGATCGGCGACTTCCTCGCGGAGAAGGTCTGTCCGGCGACGCCGGAGGAGGAGTTGCTCAAGGAGATGTGGGGCGTGGCAACGCCGGAGGAGCGGAGGACACTGGCCGGGCTCATGGTGAAGATGTCCGAGTAGAGGGACACCGGAGAGAACAACAGGTGACAGCGCGGCTCGGGCGGTCTTCCGCCTTTAGGCCGCGCTTTTTGGTTGGATTGTAGGAAAGGAGCGCGCTGATGAGGACGGCGATGGTTTGGGGGGGCAGCGGGGGCATCGGCTCGGCGCTGGTGAAGCACCTGGTCGATGCGGATTGGACGGTCTTGAGCGTGGCACGGGATCCGGGGGCGGTGACGTATCTTACCTCCGAGGTGGTGGCGGCCGACGTGGCGGACCCCAAAAGCGTGGCGCAGGCCGCAGAGCAGGCCAAGGATCTGGTGGAGGACGTAGATCTGTGGATCTACGCCGTTGGTGATATCGCCTCGGTGAAGGTGGGGGAGATGTCGCCCGACGATTGGCGACGCATTCTAACGGCGAATCTGAGCGGGGCCTATCTGGCGGCGCACTATAGCATGCCCCTCTTGTCGGAAAACGCGCACATCGTCTTCCTGGGAGCTGTGAGCGAGCGGTTGCACTTGCCGGGGCTTGCGGCCTATGCTTCGGCCAAGGCTGGCCTGGAGGCCTTCGCCGACGTGCTGCGGAAGGAGCAGCGAGGGCGCCGGGTGACCATCCTCCGTCCGAAAGCGGTGAATACGCCTCTGTGGGAGAAGGTGCCTTTCAGTATGCCTCACGGCGCGCTGGAGCCCGAGGAGCTGGCCGCGCGTGTTCTTGAGGCCTATCAAGAGGGACACAAAGGCGTCTTAGATCTCTAGTCAGCGTCTTGTGCGTCGTCTTTATCGACGAGGGTGGATGAGGTCACAGCCGGTGCTGTGACCTTTTCGTTGCTTCCTTGTTCAGAAGGTGGGGCAAGGGCGTCGCTTTGGCCCCCTTGCCGAGCGTATAGGTTTGACGGCCCGTTTCTTTGCTGCTACAATGGCCGGGTAAGCCATAGAAGGGGGTTTTCCTTGAGTATGGACGTCAAGACGACCGGGTCCGACGAGGGCCTCGGATCCGATCAGGGCCAAGGCAACGAATCGAAGCCGTCACCAAAGCACCTGATCTCCACCTCGCACCATCAACCCGCGCCAGACGACGCAGGCATCCGACATCTCGTCCTCGTGTTGGGGGACCAGCTGGATGCTGGATCTGCGGCGTTCGATGGATTCGATCCCCGGGCTGACGTCGTCTGGATGGCCGAGGTGATGGAGGAGGCGGAGCACGTCTGGGCATCGAAGCCGCACATCGCTCTCTTCCTCAGCGCTATGCGCCACTTCCGGGATCGGCTGCGAGCCGAGGGCTCCCCGCCGGTCCGAATCGACTACTGCGAGCTAGACCATCCCGACAATCGGGGTAGCCTGGGCGCCGAGCTCTCCCGCGCGGTGGAGGCGTGGCAGCCCCAGCAAGCTGTCGTAGTCCAGCCCGGCGAGTGGCGTGTCCAGGAGCAGTTGCGCGACGCCGCCGAGCAGGCCGGGGTACCGCTGGAGATACGGCCAGATCGGCATTTCATCTGTCCAGCGGACGTCTTTGAGACCTACGCCACAGGGCGAAAACGGCTCCTAATGGAGCATTTCTACCGCAAGATGCGGCGTCGCACCGGCATCCTGATGAACAATGACCAGCCGGTCGGGGGCGAGTGGAACTACGACGATCAGAATCGTGAATCCTTCGGACGTGAGGGGCCAGAAGACGTGCCGGCCCCGGTCGGGTTCGAGCCGGACGCCGTCACCCGTGAGGTCCTGGATCTGGTTGAGGTTCATTTCTCGGATCACCCGGGCGGCCTGGAGCACTTCGACTGGCCGGTGACGCCGGAGCAAGCTCAGCAGGCTCTGGCGGACTTTGTGGAGCGTCGTCTTCCCAGCTTTGGCGCTTTTGAGGATGCGATGTGGACCGCTGAACCCTATCTTTACCACTCCCGGTTGTCGGCGGCAATGAACCTCAAGCTGCTCGATCCACGGACGGCGATCCATGCGGCTGAAGAGGCCTACACCGAGGGCCAGGCAGCAGGAGACGGCACGCCTCCGCTCAACGCCGTCGAAGGTTTCATCCGGCAGATCTTGGGATGGCGCGAGTACGTGCGCGGCATCTACTGGCGCCACATGCCCGCTTATGTCGAGCGGAATGCTCTGGAGGCCGATGCCCCTCTCCCGTCGTTCTATTGGACCGCCGAGACCGACATGGCCTGCTTGCACCACTGCATCCGACAGACCCTGGACTACGGCTACGCCCACCATATCCAGCGGCTGATGGTGACCGGGCTGTTCGCTCTGCTGCTGGGCGTGGAGCCCCAACAGGTGCACGCGTGGTATCTGTCGGTCTACGTCGACGCCGTCGAGTGGGTGGAGCTGCCCAACACGCTGGGGATGTCCCAGTTCGCCGATGAGGGCGTCATGGCGACCAAGCCGTACTGCGCCAGTGGCAAGTATATTCAGCGCATGAGCAACTACTGCACCGGCTGCCGCTACGACCCCTCGCAGCGGACTGGCGAGGAAGCCTGTCCCTTCACCACGCTCTACTGGGACTTTCTGATGCGGCATGAGGATCGCTTGGGTAACAACCCACGCATGGGCCTTCAGCTCTACAATCTGAGGAGGATCGATGAGGATGAACGACGGGCCATTCGGCAGCAGGCGACCCGGGTTCGAGGGCGCGTCCTGGCGAGCTAGGGCGGCGCGATCATGATTCACGACGAGCGGATTCAGTATCTGACCGGCGATGGCGGCTCCGTGATCAGCTCCGACGACGGTCGATATGTGCTCTACTGGATGCAGCATGCCCAGCGGGCTCGGATGAACCATGCGCTGACGTTCGCGGTGCGGAGGGCCAATCAGCTCCATCTCCCGCTCCTGGCCGTGTTTGGCATCACCCAGCGCTTCCCGGAGGCCAACGTCCGCTCCTATGCCTTTATGTTGGAGGGGCTGCGCGAGACGGAGCAGGCGCTGCACGAACGGGGCATCCGATTGGTGGTGCGATTGGAACCACCGGTGGAGGCTGTATCTGCCCTAGCGTCCGACGCGGCGCTGGTGGTGGTCGACCGGGGCTACCTGCGCGTCGAGCGTCGTTGGCGAGAGCGGGCGGCGGAGCGACTGCCGTGCCCCCTGGTGCAGGTGGAGAGCGACGTCGTCGTGCCGGTTGCGCTGACCTCCCAGAAGGAGGAGTACGCGGCCTATACCATCCGACCCAAGATCCACGAGCATCTCGACGCCTTTCTGGTACCGCTGGAGGAGACGGCGTTGGAGCGAGACTCGCTGGGGCTGCCGTACGAGGGTGTCGACCTGGGCGATCTTGATACCTTGCTCGAGCGCGTGCGCATCAATCGTAGCGCCGGGCGGGTCGATGCCTTCCGCGGCGGCAGATCTGAGGTTGAGGCACTGCTCGATGAGTTCATCGCTCATAAGCTGGACGGCTACGCCGACGAGCGCAACGATCCCAGCCGGGACTACCTCTCCCATATGAGTCCCTATCTTCACTTCGGCCAGATAGCTCCCCTCGAGATTGCCCTACGGATCCGAGAGGCGGCGAATGCGCAGCCTGAAAACGAGGATGTACAAGAGTCCAAGGAGGCCTATCTGGAGGAGTTGATCGTGCGGCGTGAGCTGAGCATGAATTTCTGTGCCCACAACCCGGACTATGATTCGCTGGCGTGCTTGCCGGATTGGGCCAGGACCACTCTGGCGGAGCATGCGGGCGATCAGCGCGAGTTTGTGTACGACCAGGGGGCGTTTGAGGCCGGGCGAACCCACGATCCCTATTGGAACGCGGCGCAGCGGGAGATGGTGCTGACCGGCAAGATGCACGGCTATATGCGTATGTATTGGGGGAAGAAGATCCTGGAATGGACGCCCAATCCCGAGGAGGGATTCCGTGTCGCGCTGGAGTTGAACAACCGCTACGAGCTCGATGGCCGCGACCCCAACAGCTTTGCCGGTGTGGCGTGGTGCTTCGGCAAACACGACCGAGCCTGGGCCGAGCGGGACGTGTACGGCAAGGTGCGCTACATGAGCGCGGGCGGGCTGGAGCGGAAGTTCGACATTGAGTCTTACGTGGAGAAGGTGGAGCGGTATGAGCGATCCAGCAGCAATTAAGTCGACCTTGCGAAAGCTTCTCGCCGGCCAACGGCTGGCCGTTCTGGCGACCTGCGAGGACGAAGGGCATCCCTACGCTAACTTGATGGCCTTCACGGTGACTGAGGACCTAAAGATACTTCTCTTCGTGACGGGCCGCGCCACGCGTAAGTACGAGAATCTGTGTGACGAGCCCCGTGTGGCGCTTCTGATCGATAATCGTTCTCATGCCGCATCGGACGTGCATGAAGCCGCAGCGGTCACCATCCTCGGCGACGCTGAGGAGGTCCGCGGCGAGGAGCGGGATCGCTTACTCCCTACCTACCTAGACAAGCATCCCCATCTGGAGGACTTCGCTTCGTCGCCATCGTGTGCCCTGTTCCGAGTGCGGGTCAGGAGTTACTATCTGGTACGTCGATTCCAGCAAGTCACGGAACTCCACGTGCGATGATGGATGGTCTGCTGTCCCTCTCCCAGGTCGTCGCATCCCATCGCCCTGAGGTGGGCGGGAAATGCTTCGCCTTGGCCGAGATGCACCGGGCTGGGATCCCTGTTCCCGAGACGATCTGTATCTCCACCCGTGCCTATCAGCGCTACGTCTCGGCCACGGGTCTTCGCGAACGGATCATGCTGGAGCTCAACCGGAAGGCGTTCGACGGCAAGCTCGGCCCGAACATACGCTGGGAGGAGCTCTGGGATGCTTCACTGCGCATTCGCAACATGTTCTTGCGGACGCCTATGCCCGATGAGCTTGCTGAGGCTCTCTCCAGGGTGATCGAGGATCGTTTGGCGGGCCGAGCTGTTGCTGTTCGCTCGTCGGCGCCGGGCGAGGATTCCGAGACCGTCTCCTTCGCCGGGCTGCACGAGTCCTTCGTCAACGTGAAGGGTCTCGATCACATCTTGGAGCACGTCCGTCTGGTCTGGGCCTCGCTCTGGTCGGACGCGGCCCTGCTCTATCGGCGGGATCTGGAGCTGGACGTGGCGGACAGCGCTATGGCCGTCGTGGTGCAGGAGCTGGTGCGAGGCGATCGTTCCGGTGTGGCGTTTAGTCGACATCCGAACAACGCGTCACAAGCTGTGATTGAGTCGGTGTACGGCCTCAACCAGGGGCTCGTCGATGGTACGGTGGAGCCGGATCGGTGGATCGTCGATCGTGGCACCGGTGAGGTGGTCTCCCACGACGCTGCCTCGCGGGATGAGCGCCTCGTCCCGGGTGCAGAGGGGGTGCAGCTGGAGCCGCTGCCCACGGCCCTATCGCAGCAGCCCCCTCTAACCTCCGAAGAGGTAAGAACTGTGTTCGATTGCGTGCAGCAGTTGGAAGACCTCTTCGGCGCCCCGCAGGACGTCGAGTGGACGTGGAAGGGAGAGGGACCCCGAACGTCGTCCGCCCTCGGAGAGCCGTCAGCCGCCGGGCGAGCGTCTGGCCTCGTTGTGCTCCAATCTCGCCCGATCACGACGCTGGACGACGAAGAGGCTGACGACGGACGACGGTGGTACCTCAGCTTGCGGAGGAGCTTTGAGAACCTCCAATCCTTGCGGGAGAAGATCGAGAATCAGCTGATCCCAGGCATGATCGAGGAGGCACGTGCCTTGGCAGAGCAGCCCGTGGATCATCTCTCGGATGAAGACCTGGCTGCGGCGATCGACCGCCGCCAGGCGATCTATGATCGGTGGGTCGACGTCTACTGGGATGAGTTCATCCCTTTCGCTCACGGGATACGCCTGTTTGGGCAGGTCTACAATGACGCCCTCCATCCCGACGATCCCTATGCCTTCATGGATCTGTTGGCCGGTACCGAGATGGCGAGCTTGGCCAGAAACCGCGCTCTGGAACAGATGGCGGCCATGATTCGGGACGATGCGCGGCTGAGCGAGGCGCTGCGAGAACGGTTGGCCGGTGATGAGGATGCGGAGATTGACGAGTCTTTCTCGGATCGCATCGGCGATTTCGTGAACCGCTTTGGGGATCTCTCCTGCGCGGTCATCGAGGGAGCTCACTGCGAGCTGCGTCCTCCTCAGCGCGTCCCGGAAGCCTTGATCGAGATCCTTCTGCAGATGGCAAGCCATCCCCCAGAACAGGGACTGCGGTCCTCAGGCGACACCGACGGCCGATCTCAAGCCGCGCTGCGGGACGAGTACTTACGGCAGTTTAAGGAAGAGGATCGCGGGCGGGCTGCTGAGCTCCTTGACCTGGCTCGTACCAGCTATCAGCTGCGGGATGATGATAACATCCATCTGGGTAGGCTTGAGGCCCAAGTGCTGGTGGCCGTCGCTGAGGGGCGTCAGCGGCTGGAGAGGCGGGGTGTAGAGGGGGCTGAGGCCTTCCGCAATGCCGACGTGGCCGAGGCGCTCCGAGATCCCGATTTCGTACCTGAGGTGGCGTTGGAGGAAGAGACAGAGGGCGATTTCGTCGTCAGGGCCCGGCAGCTCGTGGGCCAGCCGGCTGGGCCTGGGGTGGCCCAGGGCCCCGCCCGTGTCGTGGCCTCGCAGGGCGATCTGCTGGCATTCGACCATGGCGAGATCCTGGTCTGTGACGCCGTCGACCCCAACATGACGTTCGTGGTGCCTCTGGCCGCTGCCGTTGTGGAGCGTCGCGGCGGCATGTTGATTCACGGTGCCATTATCGCCAGGGAGTACGGGCTGCCCTGTGTGACCGGGGTGCCCGATGCCACGTCGTTGATTCGCACGGGGGATACTATCACCGTCGATGGGCATCTGGGTATCGTCACGCTGAAGAGTCGGGGGGATGCTGCGATGGGTGCGAGTGGCCCCTCCTCGATGGACTGAGGTGAGCTGGAGGCAGTATGGGTATCTCACAAGCTTGGGCGGACGCTTGGACGCAGCTGCAGGAGATGATCTCTGGGTTCTTCAAGGCGCTGCCGCAGATCGGACTGTCGTTCCTGGTCTTTGGACTGTTCTACGTCGCCGCCACCTGGGTCAGGTTGTTCGTCAAACGGGTGGCGCAGGCCGCGGAGTTGACGCCCGGGGCCGAGATGGTCCTGGGCCGACTGGCCCGCTGGCTGGTCATCGGCGTGGGGCTCCTCGTGGCCCTGACCATCGCGGTGGAGAGCTTCGAACCTGGGCAGCTCATCCAGCTCTTGGGCATCAGCAGCGTGGCCATCGGCTTTGCCTTCCACGATATTCTGCAGAACTTCCTGGCCGGCATTCTGCTTCTGCTCACCGAGCCGTTCAAGATCGGGGATCAAATCGTCGTCAATGAGTTTGAGGGCACGGTGGAGAACGTCGATACCCGGGCAACCACGATTAAGACCTATGACGGGCGCCGAGTGGTGATTCCCAATGCCGATCTCTTCACAGACTCCGTGATCGTCAACACGGCGTTCCCCTTGCGGCGCGCCGAGTACCAGGTTGGCATCGGCTACAGCGACGACATTGCGGAGGCGATGGCGTTGATCCTGGAGGCGATGCGCGAGGTGGAGGGTGTCTTGGAACGTCCGGCTCCTGACGTCTTGGTGTCCGAGCTGGGTGATTTCAGTGTCAACCTCCGGGCGCGTTGGTGGACTGACTCGGTGCGCTCCAACGTGCTCAAGATCCAGAGCGACGTGATCGCTGCTATCAAAGAGCGGCTCCTGGAGCACGGCATCGATCTGCCGTTCCCCACGCAGCAGGTGTTGTTCCACGATCAGACCGAGGTGACCGATGGTGACCGGGCGCGCCAGCGGGAAGGATGGCCGGCTGGCGCCGGGCCGGTTCCGGAACCCCGCGGCGGGAGCGTCTCGCTCAATCACCTCGTGAAGGTGTCGAAGGGTAGTGAGGCTGGCCAAGACGAAGCGCTCAGCCGAAGAGACGAGGGGGGTGTGACGTGAAAGGTAGATGGCGGGGCGGGAGCTTCGCTGGTGCGGTCGGTCTGGGCATGGTAACGTTCACTCTCCTGCTGCTGCAGAGTTTGGCTGCTGCAGGGCAGCCAGCGTCGGTGCGGGACCCAGCCTCCGGTCGCTCGGCGCGGTCAGCGCGCGATGATCCGGCTGCGGTACCTTTCTCAGCAGAGGGTACTCTTCAAGGGTGGCAGAAAACCTTTAGCGGGACGTTCGAGAGCGGTTTCGGGTCTGAGTGGCCAGTGGCCGACTGGGTGACCAGCGCGTTTACGTCCGCCGGTGGGGACTGGAGTGCCTGGTCTGGGGGACATGAGGGGAGCGACCTTTACACGGACAGCGTGGACGCATGGCTGGTATCCAGTCCTATCGAGTTGAGCGGAGCTGACGGGCACGTGTGGGACGCCGAGGTGCAGTTTGCCTGGTGGCTGGACACGGGCTTCGCTGGCCGGGAGCGAACGCAGGCTTCGAGCGCTCGATCCCTACAGCAGGTTAGTTCGCCACCACCTTCGGGCGATTGGTTTGGATGGGGCGTCCTCACGGACGCGACCGACCTACAGAGCGGGCAATGGACGTACGTCTCTGGCGTCACAGCAGGGTGGGTGCGTGGTTCGATCCCTCTGAAAGCCTTCTTACCGGGGTCTGAGGGCGTGACCAGGACCGTTCACCTCGCCTTCCGCTTCGTCAGCGATGACGACGGCGCAGTGGGCCGGGGGGCCTTTGTCGACGATGTCGAGCTGCGTGTGAACTACGGCTACGATGTGGCGCTCCCG
>CAZEQC010000081.1:0-15652 GCA_964514285.1 uncultured Anaerolineales bacterium
ACGCTGCCGCTGACGTTTAGGTCACCGGAGTCACTCAGCGACATCTTGTTGTCGCCGTCGTGCCTGAACTTGAGGTCGCCATCGCCGACGGTGTTGATGTAGCCATTGCCGCCGCCGTGACCGATCTCGGTGTAGTTGTCTTCAGCGTCTTCATTCGCACCGCGGACGTCGCCGATGACCGACAGCTTCTTATCGGGACTGGTGGTCCCAACGCCCAGCTTGCCAGACACGCTGGCGGCGCCGGCCACGTCCAGCCTATTCTGGGGGTCGTTCGTCCCGACGCCGACCTTGCCGTCGCTGGGCACCAGGTAGACGTCATCACCCGAGCTGTCTGTGCCGTGGATGCCGCCCTCGCCCACCCGGAGCCCACCATCGCCCGGCGAGGCGCAAGCCCCGTCCGAGTCGATACACATGCCTCCCATGGGGATCTCCACGTCGGCGCTGGCGGACCCATCCCCAATGTGGACGTCACCGACGTTGTTGACGGTCACCGCCTCCGCCGGCTCGCCATCGGGCGCGCTGAGGGTGGTGGCGTAGGTCGCGGCCATGGCGTAGGGCACCGCCGCCAGCCGCTGTCTGGGCGTCATCACGTCGCCACCCACCGTCAGCTCCACCCAGCGGTCGGGCTGGGTGAAGATCTCGGCCGAGATCGGGCCTGTCGGCGGCGCGGGACTGCCCCCACAGCCGCCATTCCCATCGCCGAGCAGCAGGTTGAACTGCCCCTCCCGCACCGTCACCCCGTTGTGCCTCTCGCACCACAGGGCGTCGCCCGAGCAGGAGGCGTCGGCGCAGATCGTCACCTCCATATCGTAGGTGCCGTTGGCCGGGTTGTCGCTGTTGTCGCGCAGCGTGCCCTGGTAGCTCACGTACCCGGGCGTGATGGCCGAGGTCGCGGCGCTGGGCGCGCGCCACGGCGCAGGCCGGCCGCTCACCGCCACCGCCGTCCCGTAGAAGGCCAGCAGACCGATGCAGGCAAAGCCGATCACCTGGGCCACAAAGCGGGTTCTCTTCAGCAGCATCTTCACACCTCCCTCTCGTGCATCTCGTGCACAGACAGCCTCCATAAAGGACCGGATCGTCGTCTTCCTCTCTCGCTCAGTCGTCATCGCCGGGGGATCTCCTTCTTCTCCAGGGGCACTACTGACCCATTCTGCCTCAGGATACCATACAGCCGTGGGGAGAACGTGGGGAGAGCGTGGGGCGAGTTGATCATCCACGCTCCCTGTTGTATAATAGCGATGTCAGGCAGCAACCGAGCCAGAGACCCGCAAAAGGACAATGCCACGTCTATCCCTTTCCCTACTGGGTCCGTTTGAGGCGACGCTGGACGATGTACCGCTCACCGGCTTCGAATCTAGCAAGGCACGAGCCTTGCTAGCTTACCTGGCGGTCGAGTCCGACCAGGCCCATCCACGCAACGTGTTGGCCGGCCTCCTCTGGCCCCATCGCCCCCACAGCGACGCGCTGGCCAACCTGCGCTACACCCTCTACAACCTGCGCAACGTGCTCAAGGATCGAGAGGTGGAGCCCCCCTTCCTGACCATCACCCACCGCGCTCTGCAGTTCAACACCGGCAGCGACCACCACCTCGACGTCACCGCCTTCGAGCGCCACATCGCCGAGAGCCAGTCCCCGAATCAGCAGGGCGGCGTCCCGAATCCCACCCCCTCTGGCGCTCAGAGAAACGCCCCCGATCCTCACGGCATCCTCTCTTCCCACCAGCCGTCTTCCTCGAAGGAGACAGCTCGCCATCTACAATCGGCCATCGACCTCTACCGCGGGCCTTTCCTGGAGGGTCTCTCCCCAACCGATTGCCCGGACGTCGAGGCGTGGATGCTGCTGAAGCAGGAGCGCGTGGCCCAGCAGATGATGTCCGCGCTCCAGCGGATGGTTCAGCTCCACACGGCGCGCGGCGAGTACCAGCGAGCGATCTCCTACGCCCAGCGCCTCCTCTCCCTGGAGCCGTGGGACGAGCAGGGTCACCGGCAGCTGATGCGCCTGCTGGCGTTGAGCGGTCGACGAAGCGCCGCCATCTCCCAGTACAAGACCTGCCGCCGCCTGCTGGCCGAGGAGCTGGGTGTGGAGCCGACCGACGAGACCACAGCGCTCTTCGAGCAGATCCGTCAGGGGCATTCGAACCGAGGCCCGATCCGTACCGGGGCGAGCCCCCGGCGCCCCTCTCCGGATCTCCCCTCCCCCAGCCGGCCCGAGCCGTGCGTGGGCCGAGAGCGCGAGCTGGAGAAGCTAAGCTGCCAGCTCCGCCGGTCGCTGGCCGGCCAGGGGCGGGTCGTCTTGGTCAGCGGCGACGCCGGCAGCGGGAAGACTGTGTTGATCGGCGAGTTCGTCCGGCGGGCTATGGCGGCCCACGGCGATCTGCTCGTCGCCAGCGGCACGTGCAGCACCCAGGCCGGCATCGGCGACCCGTACCTCCCCTTCCGGGAGATCCTGCAGATGCTGACCGGCGACGTCGAGGCCCGCCGGGCCAGCGGGACCGTCCAGCCCGAACACGCCCGCCGCCTATGGGCTCTCTTCCCCAAGGCCGTGGAGGTGCTGCTGAACGAAGGACCGGGCCTGGTGGGCCGCTTCCTGCCGGCGGAGGCCCTGGCGCTGCGCGTCGAGGCCTTCGGCTCCGGCAACGCCACCTGGCGCGCGCGCCTGACGTCGCTGGCAGAACGCCGAAAGACCGCCTCCGCAGCTGCGGACAAGACAGCGCTCTTCGAGCAGCTGACCCGGGTCCTGCGCGCTTTGGCCCGCCAGCACCCCCTGATCCTGGTCCTGGACGACCTCCAATGGGCGGATGCCGGCACGGTCAGCCTTCTCTTCCACCTGGGGCGGCATCTGAGAGACCGCCCCATCCTGCTGGTCGGCGCCTACCGGCCGGCCGAGGTGGCCATGGGCCGAGACGGCCGACGGCACCCCCTGGCGGCGGTGCTCCACGAGGTCCAGCGCGCCTTCGGCGACGTCCAGATAGACCTGAACCAGGCCGACGGCCGCCACTTCGTGGACGCTTTCCTAGAAGCCGAGCCGACTCGACTGGGCCCCGCCTTCCGGCAGACGCTCTACCGGCACACCGACGGGAACCCCCTCTTCACCATCGAGCTGCTGCGTGGCCTCCAGGAGCGAGGCGACCTGGAGCGAGATGGCGAGGGCCGCTGGGTGGTGGGGCCGGAGCTGGACTGGGGGCGGCTGCCGGCGCGGGTGGAGGGCACCATCGCCGAGCGCCTGGCCCGGCTCTCCCCACCCTGTCGAGAGTTCCTGACGGTAGCCAGCGTGGAGGGCGAGAGCTTCACCGCCGAGGTGGTGGCCCGAGTGCAGGGCCTCGACGAAGGCCTGGTCATCCAGCAGTTAAGCGGCCCCTTGAGGGTGCGCCATCACCTGGTGGCGGCCGACAGCGTACGGCGTCTGGACGGTCGGAAGCTGTGCCGCTACCGCTTCCGACACGTTCTCTTTCAGCAGTACCTCTATCGCAGCATCGACGCGGTGGAGCGGGTACGGCTCCACGAGGCCGTGGGCAGGGCGTTGGAGGCCCTCTGCGGGCAGGAGGCGGAGGCGCTCAGCACGGCCCTGGCGCGCCACTTCGAGGCAGCGAGGATGACGTCCAAGGCCGTGGACTACCTGCTGCAGGCCGGGCTGGAGGCGGCGCGTCTCTCGGCCGACGAGGAGGCGGTGGCCCTGTTCAGGCGGGGCCTGGAGCTGTTGGAGACGGAGCCGCCAACCCCCGCCCGAGATCGACGCGAGCTGTCGCTGCGATCGGCGCTGCGCGGGCCCCTCAGGGCCACAGGGGGCCCTGCATGCCCCGAGCTGGCGCGCTCCAAGGCCCGCGAGCGCGAGCTGAGGTCGCGCCTGGACGAGCCCCCCGGTTGGCAATCCAACCAAGCTATTGTATACTAGGCTTGACTGCAACGTGGCTTGACACGGCGTGCCTGGGCACGCTGTGTCTTAGCACGTGGGCGAAAGCCACCGACCACGGCCCTCGGGCAAAGGAGGTACGACATGCACAGGACTTGGCTCTCCATCGTGCTTACAGCGGTGATCGTGGTGCTCATGATCTCGCCGGGCACGGCATCAGCCGCCCCCACCCGGGACAGCGTCCACATCGTACGGCCAGGCGAGACCCTCTCCGGCATCGCCGCGCGCTACGGTATGAACATGTGGACCCTGGCGCGGATGAACGGCATCGCCAACCCGAGCCGCATCTACGTGGGGCAGCGGCTCGTCATCCCCTGCAGCCGGGCGACGGGGCGGGTCCACGTGGTCCGGCCCGGCGAGACGCTGACCCACATCGCGCTCCGCTACGGCGTCAACGCCTGGACCATCGCCCGCGCCAACGGCATCGCCAACCTGAACGTTATCTACGTGGGCCAGCGGCTGACCATCCCCGGGGCGCCCCCGCCACCGCCGGCGCCGAAGCCGCCGCCGAAGAAGGACGCCACCCTGCCCAGCTCGTTCCCCGGCCCGTGGACGGGCGAGTACTACGACAACGCCCACCTGAGCGGCGCACCCTACACGACGCGCACCGACCCCAGCGTGAACTTCAACTGGAACGCCGGGCCGCCGGCCGGCGGGATGCCGACCAACCACTTCTCCGTCCATTGGAGCGGCTCCTTCTACCTGGAGGGCGGGACCTACCGCTTCTACGCCAAGGTCGACGACGGCGTGCGCCTCTCCGTCGATGGGGTGCGCATCATCGACGGCTGGCGAGACGGCGGCTTCCGGCTCTACAATGCGGATAGAGCCCTCGGCACCGGTCATCACACCGTCGAGGTCTCGTTCTACGAGGGCACGGGCATCGGACGGATCCACGTCTGGTGGAAGAAGATCTCCGACGCGGAGCCGCCGGAGCCGCCGGCGACGGAAGCGTGGTACGGGGCGTTCTTCGCCAACGAGAGCGTCTTCGGCGACCCCGTCGCCACCCACCACACGCCGTGGATCGGCTTCGAGTGGAAGGGGAACAGCCCCCTGCCCGGCGTCCCGCACGACCATTTCTCGGCCCGTTGGACGCGGCGCATCCATCTGAAGGAGGACCACTACCGGTTCTGCGCGATGAGCGACGACGGGGTGCGGATCTGGGTGGACGGCACGATGGTGCTGGACGAATGGCATCCCAACAACGGCGTCGCCCACTGCGGCACCACCTACGCCCACACCGGGGTTCACGACGTCAAGGTCGAGTACTACGAGCACGGGGGTGAGGCCCTGATCTACGTCTGGTGGGAGCCGGACTGAAGCCAGAGATACGACACACAACAAACCCGGACTCCCTTCCAGATCTGTGACACGTTAGATAGTCCTACTTGAGCAGACCCTATGAAACTACAGTACCGCATCCTGCAAGCCCGATGGCCGGAGAAGGCCACCTCCCTCCGAGCAGAGGAGACCGAGTGGCAGAACTGGGGCTTCTTCTACCAGATCGTCGACGGGGGAGGGCCCGAGGGCGTCTACCTGCACCACAACATGGACGAGCTGCACTGGATCGTCCACCACATCACGCACCGGCTGTCCAGCCGCCATCTACCGCTCGACCACGTGGAGGAGGCGCTGGCCAAATACTCAGAGGGCTTCCGAGCCCTGCCCGAGACCTACACCTACTACGCAGGGGCGAAGCCCCTCTCCGCGGCCATCAACGCCGTCGAGGCCCGCGTGCTGGGATTGGAGCACCTCGAGCCGCACGCCGCCTCCGAGGAGCGGATGCGGATCTTCGCCGGCAGCGCCAACCGCCCGCTGGCCCAGGCCGTCGCCCATCTGCTGGGGTTTCCCCTCTCGGCGATGTCGGTCACCCCGCTGCCGGACTCGGAGGTCCACGTCAAGATCGACGAGACGGTGCGCAAGAAGGACTGCTTCGTCATCCAGCCGTGCACGGCACCGGTCAACGACCACCTGGTGGAGCTGATGCTGCTGGTGGACGCGCTGCGGCGCGCGTCGGCGCGGCGGATCACGGCTGTGGTCCCCTACTTCCCCTACAGCCGGCAGGAGCGCATGGCCCAGGGCCGGGAGGCGATCAGCGCCAGGGTGGTGGCCTCCACGCTGGAGATGCTGGGCGCCGACCGGGTGATCTACGTCGACATCCACTCGGAGGCGATCCAGGGCTTCTTCACCGTGCCCGTGGACCAGCTGCCGGCCTATCCCATCCTGGCCGATCACTTCACCGGCAAGCCCTTCGTCCGGGATGCAGTGGTGGTCTCCCCCGACGTGGGCCGCGCCCGCCTGGCGGGCAAGTACGCCGAGGCATTGGACGTGCCGCTGGTGATTATGCAGAAGCGACGCTCGGGCTTCACCCAGACGGAGACGACCCACGTGGTGGGCGACGTGGAGGGGAAGATACCGATTCTGATCGACGACATGGTGGCCAGCGGCAGTGTGCTGCGCCAGCTGCCGGTGCTGTTGGAGCACGGCGCCCAGCCGGAGATGCACCTGACCATCACCCATCCGGTCCTGCTGCCCAGCGCGCTGGAGGAGCTGGACCGGGCGTACATCACAGAGCTGGTCGTCACCGACTCGATCCTGGTGCCGCCGGCGAAACGTCATCCCAAGCTGAAGATGGTCAGCATTGCGCCCATGCTGGCCTACGCGATCCGCGGCATCTACCACGGCGAGTCGATCAGCCCTTTGTGGGAGCTCGACGCGCCGCGGGCGCTGGGCTTTGGCTAGCGGATCCGAGGCAGAGAAAGGGAGATTATGCAGACACGAAAGATGCCGAAGGGTATGCTCACCACAGCCACGTCCCTCGTGGCAGCTCTGGCACTGACCCTGGTGGCCGGTTCCACACCTTCACTGTCCGACCCCGGCGTCATCACAGATGACGCTACCCTCTACGTCGACATCGACGCCAGCACGGGGGGCGACGGGCAAAGCTGGGACACAGCCTACCGTCACGTGCAGGACGCCCTGGACGAGGCAAACGCCAACGGCAGCACCAGCTACGAGATCTGGGTGGCGGAGGGGGTCTATCACCCGGATCAGGATGGCGATGGTGACCACGCGGACAACGACGAAAGCGAGTCCTTCACCCTGAGCAGCGACAACGTGCAGCTCTACGGCGGCTTCGCGGGTGGCGAGGCTGCGCGCGAGGAGCGGGATTGGCAGGCCAACGTCACCGTGCTCAGTGGCGACATCGACGGGAACGACGCGACCGACGCCCACGGCGTCGTGATCGACCCGGAAGACATCAACGGCAACAATGCCTACCACGTTGTGTTGCTGGATGGTGAGACGAACGAGCCGATCACGGGCGCCACCGTCATCGACGGCTTCACCATCACCGCCGGGCAGGCTGACGGGGACGGATCCGACGGCCGAGGCGGCGGTGTGATCTGCGTTGGGCGGGGTAGAGACGTCGCGTGTAGCCCCACGCTGAGCCACGTGGCCCTCTCCGGCAACGTCGCCGGCAGTGGCGGCGCGATGGTCAACGACGGCACAGCCGGCGGTAACAGCAGCCCGACGTTGACCCACGTCGTTTTTTCCAACAACTCGGCCACCGGCGACGGTGGAGCCTTGTTCAACCATGGCGACGGGGGCATCAGCAGCCCCACGCTGACCGACGTCACCTTCAGCGCCAACTCGGCCGGAGGCGATGGCGGCGCGATGCTCAACGTCGGCCAGTCCTTCGGCACCAGCAGCCCCACGCTGACAGACGTCACCTTCAGCGCCAACTCGGCCGGGGGTGACGGCGGCGCGATGCTCAACTTTGGCCGGCCAACCGGCACCAGCAGCCCCACGCTGATCGACGTCACCTTCAGCGCCAACGCGGCCGGAGGCGATGGCGGCGCGATGCTCAACCTCGGCGAGGAGGGAGGCGCCAGCAGCCCCACGCTGACTAACGTCACTTTCGCCGACAACGACGCCGTCGATCGCGGCGGGGCGATGGCCAACAGCGGTCGTTTCTCCGGCTTCAGCAGCCCCGTGCTGACCAACGTCGTCTTCAGCGGCAACTCGGCCGACTTCGGCGGCGCGATGGATAACGACGGCGAGTCCGGCACCAGCAGCCCCACGCTGACCAACGTCACCTTCAACCGCAACTCGGCCGGGCAGGGCGGCGCGATACTCAGCTCCGGCGGCGGTGCGGAGAACAGTCCCACGCTGACCAACGTCATTCTCTGGGGCAACACCGCGATGGAGGGCGGGGCCCAGATGTACAACGACGGCGCCACCCCTGCCATCGGCCACAGCCTGGTGGAGGGTGGCTGGGATGGCCCCGGCATCTACAACGACGACACCAGCGTCACCAACAACGGCGGGAATATCGAGGGGAACCCACAGTTCGTGGACGCGGAGGGCGGCGACCTCCGTCTGGAGATCTCCTCCCCCGCCATCGACGCCGGGAACAACAGCGCGGTTCCCACCGCGGTGACGACCGACCGGGACGGCGACCCGCGCTTCGTGGACATCCCCGGCATCGAGGACACGGGGAGCGGCACGCCCCCCATCGTCGACGTGGGAGCCTACGAAGTGCAAGGCGAAGCCGTGCCCGAACTGACCATCAGCAAATCGGCCACGCCCCAGGTCAGCGCGCAGCTGGAGGGGACCATCACCTACACCGTGACGCTGGAGAACGTGGGCACGGCCAGCGACCCAAACGTGCACCTCACCGACACGCTGCCCAGCGGCGTGATCTTCCGCGCATGGATCGAGCGGCCCCCGGACGCGACGATCGAGGACGAACTCATGACGTGGGCGGGCGCCGTGCCATCGGGGGAGACCGTCAGGCTGGTCTTCTTGGCCCGGTACGACCTCGACGGTTACGGCGCGGTTGTGATCAACGCCGCGGCGTTCGAGGGCACGCTGGAGACAGGTCGGGCAGAGGCGAGCTTCACGACAGCATTCCAGGTCTATCTGCCGCTGGTAGAAGGTGGCGCTATGACGCCTGGACGGACAAGAGGCCGACAGTGAAATCAGCTCTCACCATCACACCCACGGGGATCGACATCGTGGTGGAGGGCGACAAGGCGGGCTATGAGCACGTCATCAGCGGCACGTACCGCGGCGAGAAATGCGAGTGGCTGGCCCTATCCAGAACAACAGACCTCCATGAGCCGCTTCTGCCGACCAAGCGATCCTGCTCGAGACGGCACCTCCGCGCTGGAGGATCAGAGGAGGACGTCGAAACTGGACATCTGAGAGCTTCATCTACATCGGCAAGACGCGCCACGCGCCGTGCTGGGGAGAGGGGACGCTTCTGAAGGAGGTGACCACGCTATGAAACGCAGACGGCGGCTGAGGGTGCTGGGACTGCTGGGAGGTATCGCGATGCTGCTCTCGGTGGCGCCGGCCAGCGCAGCGCCGGTGGGAGCCGACGGACCACAGGGGGAGAGAGCTCCGACCCGCGCGGCCCGGGCGATGCGCGCCGACGGCTGGCGCATCGAGGTCGTCGACGAGAGCGGCGACGTGGGCCAGTATGCCTCGTTGGCCCTCGACGGCGACGGCGTGCCGCACATCGCCTACTACGATACCGACGAGAACGCCCTCAAGATCGCCTACCAGACCACCTCACTCTGGGGCACGTCGTGGGTCAGGCGCACCGTGGACCGGTCGAGCGCGGTGGGGCAGTTCGCCTCCCTGGCGCTGGATCCCGAGACCGATCAACCGGCCATCGCCTACTTCGACAACAAGGACCACAACCTCAAGCTGGCCTGGCTGTCGGGCAGCTCGTGGGTCAGCGAGACTGTCGCCGCCACGGGGGACGTGGGCTACAACCCCTCGTTGGCGGTGCGCGGCGGCTGGGCGCACGTGGCCTACGGGAACCACAGCGACGGATCACTGGACTATCTGAAATACAACGTGGCCGGTCCGGGTTGGCCCCCGCTCCCCATCACGGTGGACCAGGTCGGCACCTGGGGTCACGCCTCCCTGAAGCTGAACGATGACGACGACCCGCGCCTCAGCTACTGCGATGGCGACAGCCTGAACTACGCCTGGTCCGCGGATGGTACCAGCTGGATGACCACCACCGTCGACCCCGGTCCGAACGTGGGCCGCTTCAACGCCCTGGCCATGGGCCCGCCGGTGCAGATCAGCTACCTGGACGACAACTTCAGTGATCTCAAAGTGGCGCAGCGATCCATCCTCTTCACCTGGTTGAGGGAGGTGGTCGACGGCGCGGGGGGCGACGCCGTCGGCCGTTATACCTCCCTGGCCATCGGCCCCGACGGGCAGGTGGGCGTCAGCTACTACGACGCCACCCACCAGAGGCTCAAGTTCGCCGAGAAGCACAGCGGCAGCACCTGGCGCATCAGCGTGGTCGACGACAGCTCGAACACCGGCTGGCACACCTCGCTGGCCTACGACGCCGGCGGCCGTCCCCACATCGCCTACTACGACCGCGAGGGCGAGCGCCTGATGATCGCCCGCCGGGATCACACCGTCCTCCTGCCCCTGGTTATGCGGAACGGCTAGGAACGAGACCAAGTGGCGGGCAAGCGCCAGCTAAAGCGATATCAATTGACATAGACAACGTGTGGGTATAGTTGGAGGATCAACGAACTGGGAAGCCGTTCTCAGCGTCCTCTGCGCCTCTGCGGTGAGAGACAAGCACCTCCACGTATCATACACAGCAGAGACGCTGAGGACGGAGAGAGGCGCTAGGCGCTGAGCACGTCGGTGATGCGCTCCAGGGCCCAGTCGACCTGCTCGCGGGTGATGACCAGCGGCGGGGCGAAGCGGATGGTGTGTACGTGGGTGTCCTTGGCCAGGATACCCCGCTCCTTCAGCCGCTTGCAGTACGGACGGACGCCGCCGGCCTCCTCGTGGAACTCCACCCCGATCATCAGACCCTTGCCGCGGATCTCCTTGATGAGCGGGTTCTCGATCTGCTCCAGCCCCTCCATAAAGTACGGGCCGAGCTCGGCGGCGTTCTCGATCATACCCTCCTCGACCAGGACCCGGAGGGCGGTGCGGGCCACGGCGCAGGCCAGGGGATTGCCGCCGAAGGTGCTGCCGTGCTCCCCCGGTTGGAGCACGCTCATCACCTCGGTGTTGGAGAGGACGGCCGAGACGGGGTAGAAGCCGCCGGAGAGCGCCTTGCCCACCGTGGTCAGGTCGGCCTCAACGCCCTCGTGCTCCTCGGCCAGCATCTTCCCGGTCCGGCCCAGCCCGGTCTGGATCTCATCGGTGACCATGACGATCCCATGCTCGTCGCAGATGGCCCGCACGTCCCGGAGGTAGCCTTCGGGCGGGACGATCACGCCACCCTCGCCCTGGATCGGCTCGACCATGAAGGCCACGGTGTGGGGGTTGATGGCCGCCTCCAGCGCCTCGGCGTCGCCAAAGGGAACCACAGTGAAGCCAGGCGCGAAGGGGCCAAAGCCCGCGCGGGAGGTCTCGCTGGTGCTGAAGCCGACGATGGCGATGGTCCGGCCGTGGAAGTTGCCGTCGCAGACGATGATCTCGGCCTGATCCTCCGGCACGCCCTTGACCTCGTAGCCCCACTTGCGGACGACCTTGATGGCGGTCTCCACGGCCTCCGCCCCGCTGTTCATGGGCAGCACCTTGTGGGAGTTGGTCAGCTCGCACAGGTCCTGGTAGAGGGGGCCCAGCTGATCGTTGCGGAAGGCCCGGGAGGTCAACGTCAGCCGCTGGGCCTGCTCGATCATCGTCTCGGCGATCTTGGGGTGGCAGTGCCCCTGGTTGACGGCCGAATAGGCCGCCAGGCAGTCGAGATACCTGTTGCCCTCCACGTCCCAGACCCAGACCCCCTCGCCGCGGGTCAGGACCACGTCGAGGGGTTTGTAGTTGTGGGCGCCGAGCTGCTGCTCCAGTTGGATGTAGTCTTGTGATTTCACGTGTCACCTTCCATGGGATCTCAGAACTCCGCTTGAACTGCTCCGCTCCGGGGAGCGAAGCTGAGGCGTGCGAAAAACAATCAGCGTCTCTGCCACGTTGAGGTATCGATGCGTCGAATCTTTGAGGCATCGACGTACCGGCACGTCGACGCGCCGCCGTCCACACCGCCTTCCGGCTGCGCCGGGCCCGACTAGACCTGGCTCAGGAGCTCGTCCTTCTTGGCCTCGTAATCCTCCTGGCTGATGGCTCCAGCGTCCAGGAGCTCCTTGAGCTGGCGAAGCTGTTCCAGAGGCTCGATCTGCTTCGGTTTCGGCTTCCGTTCCTCGCCGGCCGCCGCGCGCCTGGACACCAGCTCCTTGGGTTTGTGGAGCACCCACGTCTCCCGGCCCAGCATCTTCTTGTCGCGCTGGATGGAGACCGGCTCGACGGCGATGGCGTCCAGCGCGTCGCGAATCGTCTCGATGGCCTGTTGGGCTCCGCCCCTGGAGAGCCAGGCGATCTCGATCGCCTCGCCATCCTCCGGCACCAGGCTGAACATCGACGACGCGACGCCCTGCTCGAAGCGGACCGTCTCCAGTTTCGAATAGGGGATGTCCTGCAGCTCGTAGCGGCCCAGGAGCTGATGATCGACGATCATGACCCGCTGATCCGTGACGGCCAGCGTCTTGGGCGTCAGATCCATGCTGAGGGCCTTGCTGGCGCGGATGCAGTGGAGCAGGCTCTCGCCCGACGCCAGGTTATCGCTTATCGCTTCGGGTATCTTCTCCATGTCGACTCCTATCCGTGTTGCTCAACATCGTCGTGGATGATGACGTCGCGGTCCTGCCATCGGTCCGCATCAGCGGCGGCGGACGCGCGTCTGGCGAGACGAAGAGGGTCGCCGCCGACGCGCGAGCAAGACCAAGGAACGTCAGGCAAAGGATACCATCAAGCGGGGGAATGCGCCAGCCCTGCGGGACGTGGCTTCGGTATGAGCGGAGGCCGAGAGGTCTGGGGATGATGGCGTTCTCCCCCTCACCTAACCTCTCCCCCAAGGGAGAGGGATGCGTGTTTACCTCCCAAGGGAGAGGGATGTGGGTTTGCCCCCCAGGGGAGAGGGATGCGTGTTTGCGCCTCCAGGGGAGAGGGGGCGTTTAGCGCGTCTTGGTCACCTTGGTCAGGCCGCGGGGATGGTCGGGGTCGTAGCCCTTGGCCAGCGTGGCGTGGAGCGCCAGGAGCTGCCCCGGCACGATGCAGGTGAACGGCGACAGCCACTCCGGCAGGCCGACGGGCAGCCGAAGAGGGACGCGGGCCAGGTCCAGGGCCTCGTCCCGCCCGGAGATGACCATCAGCTCCGCGTCTCGGTCCGCCAGTTTGCGCGTCAGGGCCAGGACGTCGTCGTAGACGGCGCCTCGGGGGGCGACCACCACCACGGGGAAGCCGCGCTCGACCAGGGCGACGGGCCCGTGCCGGAAGTCGGCCGACGAGTAGGGCTCCGCCACCACGTAGCTCAGCTCCTTCAGCTTCAGGGCGATCTCGTAGGCGGTGGCGTAGTTGTAGCCGCGGCCGATGACGACGCATTGGGTGACGTGGGCGTACCGCTGGGCCGCCCGGGCGATGGCGTCGTCCAGCGACAGGGCCGCCTCGACCGCGCGAGGGACGCGACGCAGGGCCGCGAGCCGCTCCTCATCCTGGGCCAGATGGGCCGCCAGGAGGGCCAGCGCGGCCAGCTGGCCCGTGTAGGTCTTGGTCGCCGCCACGGCCCGCTCCTCCCCGGCGCCCAACGGCAGGACGTGCTCCGCCGCCCGGGCCAGCGGCGACTCGGGGGCGTTGGTCACGGCGACAGTCACGGCGCCGTCGCGCCGGCCCGCCTCGACGACGGCCACGATGTCCGGCGTCTGACCGGACTGGGAGACGCCCAGCACCAGCGCGTCAGCCAGGCGCGGCGGGGTGCCATAGATGCTGAAGAGCGACGGGGTGGCCAGGGCCACCGGCAGGCGGTTGAGGGCGCCGAAGAGGTACTGGGCGTAGCGCGCGGCGTTGTCCGAGGTGCCGCGGGCGGCGAAGACGGCGTAGCGGACGTCGCGCCGGCGGATGGCCGCGGCGATCGCCGCGGCGGTACGGTCCTGCTCGGCCAACAGGCGGGTCAGGACCTGCGGCTGCTGGTGGATCTCTTGGCGTAGACGGCTCATTGGGGTCTCCTTTCAGTTGAGGTCACGGCGTCCGTTGTCGACGTGACAGATTTTGGGCCACGAACCTGCCCTCTTCCCCCGCTCTCTTTGGATCCGCGAATCCACTCGCTCCCCTGCTCCCTTTGGATCCGTGATCCAAAGGCCGCCCGCGAGGGCGGAAGGGCCGCTCTTGACCTCGGACCTTGCCGTGCTATGCCGCCTCCGATATGTGGTCAAGAGGCCACGCGCAACACATCCTAGTACACCAGGGCGGAAGTCCTTCACCACTTCCACGCTCGCCAGAGATCGTCAGATCCCGGGTTTCCAACGGTTGAAGAGGCCTCCCAGCACTATAGACGGGGATCTCGGGTGACTGCGGTAAGCGGAGCGACACCCACGATCCCCTCTGAGCAGATAGACTGGATGAAGATTTCCGCCAAGGCATACTAGCCCGCACCCTCCCACCGCCACACCCAGCGCCCCTCCACCATCGTCGCCACCGGCCGGAATGCCTCGTCCCAGACCACCAGGTCCGCGGTCCACCCCGGCCGCAGCCGACCTCGCCGGACGCCCAGCACCTGGCCGGGGACGGCCGTCGCCGTGCGCAGCGCCTCGGGCCAGCTCAGCCCCACGGCCCGCACCAGGTTGACCACGTTCCGGTCGAGGAAACTGGTCGCGCCGGCCAGCGTGCCGTCCGGCAGACGACAGGTGCCCGCCTCGTCGACGATGACGCGGGTCTCGTCGCCCCAGTCGTACGACCCCGGCGGCAGCCCGGCGACGGGCGCGGCATCGCTGACCAGCGCCACGCGGCCGGGCCCCTTGAGCCGGAAGAGCAGCGCCATCGCGGCGGGGTGGACGTGGTGGAGGTCGGCGATCAGCTGCGCCACGATGGGCCGGTGGTAGAGCACCGCGCCGACGACGCCCGGCGCCCGGTGATGGAACGGTTCCATGGCGTTGAACATGTGGCTGGCGTGGCGCAGGCCTCGGTCGACCATCTCGCCGACCTGCTCGAAGGTGGCCACGCTGTGGCCGATGGACGGCACCACCCCCTCCCGAATCAGGCGCGGGATGAGGTCCATCCCCTCACCCTGCTCGGGGGCGAAGGTGAGCATGCGGATGGCGCCGTCGGCCGAGGCCTGGAGCGCCTCCCATCGTTCCGCCGTCAGCGGGCGGACGTGGCGCGCGTCGGCCATCCCGGCCTTCTCCGGCGCCAGGTGGGGGCCCTCCAGATGGATGCCCAGCGGCCGGGCGCCGGCGGAGGGTTGCGAGGCCACCGCGGGGATGGCCTCCGCCATCTCCGCCAGGGAAGCGTGAACGGTCGCCGCGTCGGCCGTCAGGGTGGTGGGCAGGAAGGCGGTGACGCCGTGCTGCGCCAGCTCCCGGGCCACGTCCCGCAGGCCCGGCCCCATGGCGTCGTGGCCCATGGCGCCGTGGACGTGGAGATCGATCAGGCCCGGCGTGATCGAGTAGGACGGAGCGTCGAAGACCTGGCTATCGGGCGGGAGCCCGTCGACCGTACGGCCCACCGCCGCGACGTGCTCCCCCTCGACCAGCACGTAGCCGTCGTGGATGACGTGCTCGGGCGTGAGGATCCTGGCCCCCAGGATCGCCTGCCGCTGATGGTTCATGGTCTGGTCCGACTCCAGCCTACCGAAGTAGGTCTGGTCTGCTACCCGACGTCAGTCGCCTCTCGCCCGCGTTCAGTCGGCGGCGACCTTCTCGATCAC
>CAZEQC010000082.1:0-15475 GCA_964514285.1 uncultured Anaerolineales bacterium
GGCGTGTACGTCGTGAACGACAGCACCGACTCTGGAGCCAAGGCCGGATACTTCCACGCCAACGGCAATACCGGCTATACCTACGGCGTGTACGCCAAGAACGACAGCACCAGCGACTACGCCAGGGCTGGCGACTTCAGACACTCGGGCACCAGTGGGGCGACCATGGGCGTGCATGTCTTGAACGAAAGCTCTGACAGCGATTCTGTGGCTGGCTACTTCCGCGCCTTGGGCGGAGATATCATAGAGGGCTACGGCAACAGCAATAGTGACCGGAAGTTTGTGGTCCAAAACGACGGCGACGTCTACGCCGACGGTAGTTTCAGCTCGCCGGCCGCCGACTTCGCCGAGATGCTGCCCGGGGTAGACGACCTGGAGCCGGGCGACGTGCTGGTTGTCGGTCTGGACGGCGATCTGGCGCGCAGCAGCGAGGCGTACCAGGCCAGCGTGGTCGGCGTCTACTCCACCGATCCCGGTTTCGTCGGCGGCTCTGACGAGGCGATGGACAACCCGGGCAAGGTGCCCCTGGCCATCGTCGGCGTGGTGCCCTGCAAGGCCAGCGCCGAGAACGGCGCCATTCGCCCCGGCGACCTGTTGGTCACCTCGTCCACGCCCGGCCACGCCATGCGCGCCGGTGACGACCCGCCCCAGGGCACCGTCGTCGGGAAGGCGCTGGGGGGACTGGAGAGCGGCAGCGGCGTGATCCAGATCCTGGTCACGCTGCAGTGAGGAGGCAGCGATGAAACGGAAGCTTATTGTCCTGCTGACCGCGATCCTGCTGCTGACTCTGACCGTGGGTGTCCCTCAACTCGCTCAGGGCGACGTCCTGGCCCAGTCGGGCGGCGACTACGACCTGGAATGGAGCGTCATGGGCAGCGCCGGGGAGCAGTTCGTCTCCGGGGGCGACTACCAGATGGGCTTCACGCTGGCCCAGGACACGCCCCCGCTGGTGAGCGGCGGGGGGGACTACCAGGTGGTCCAGGGCTACTGGGCTCTGACCGGGTTCTGCTACTGGATGGACATGGATTGTGACTGTGACGTCGATGTGGTGGACCTTCAGACCGTGGCAGGGAACTGGCGCTGTCAGATCGGTGATGGATGCTACAAGCATCGCCAGGACGTCGACGGGGATGACATCATCACAGTGATCGACCTGATGAGGATCGCGGCCCAGTGGCCCTGGTCGTGCCCGAGCTAGAGGATGGAGCATCTGCTGATGCGAAGGCCGAGAACGAGAGCCCTGCTGCTGACCTTCGTCTTGGTCACCTCGGCCTGTGACGCCTGTGGCCTGTCTGGCGGCGTGCCAGGGCCGACCAACACGCCTGCACCTCGTACGTCGCCCCCCACGGCTGTGGCGACCGTGGCGCCGGAGCCGACCCACCCTCCCGTGCCAACGCCCACACCTGCCCCGACCAGGACGCCCGAGATGACCGGCGCCCCCACGCCGGCGCCAACCACGACGCTGCAGATCATCAACGACTCTGGAACGGACATATGGCGGCTCTACCTCTCGCCCGAGGCCAGCGACCAGTGGGGCGACGACCATCTCGGCGACGCCGTCATCCCCGCTGGCGAGCGCGTCACGCTGACCGGCATCCCCAACGGCACCTACAACGTATTGGTCGAAGGTGACTTGTACAACGACATCGAGATCTGCTTCGGCATGGAGTTTACTGGGCTCGTGATCTGGACGGTCACGGGTGGTGACCGCGAGACCGTGTCCCTCACGATCGTCAACGGCTCTCCCGTGGACATGGGGTACGTCTACCTGACCCCTATTCACAGCGACCAGTGGGGCGACGATCTGCTCGGAGGCCACGTCATCGCCTCTGGCGAGCGTCTGACGGTGATCGGCATCGACCAGGGCATCTACGACGTGAGAGCCGAGGACCTCAATCAGAACGTGCTCGGGACCTGGTTCTATGCCCAGTTCTACGAGGCCTACGGACCCAAGAGCTGGATGGTCGTGGGTAGCGGCGATAGCGCGGCCTTGACCATCGTCAACGGCTCTGGCGCGGACATCGGGCACGTCACCCTGGCGCCCAGTTACAGCGACCAGTGGGGCGACAACCTGCTCGGGGACCGGGTCATCGCCCCCGGCGAGAGCCTCGCGCTCACGGGCATCCCCTTCGGCACCTACGATATGAGGGCGGAGACCCCCGACCATGGGGGCATTGACGCCCGATTCGAGCAGACCCTCGATGGACCGAGAACCTGGGAGGTTGCCCGCCGGAGCGGGACGTTCCTCCCCAGGGTCGACCAGTGGGCCTTCGCTGCCACGGCCAGCTCCCAGCGCTCCAGCCCGGACTGGTCGGCCCTGCAGGCCACAGGCGAGCCGGACGTGGCGAGGTGTGGGGATCACCCCGCCGCCTGGGCTTCGGCGGCAGCAAACGGCGTGGAGTGGCTGGACGTTCGGTTTCGCTGGCCCGTCGTCCCTCGCCGGATCAACATCTATGAGACGCACTCGCCGGGGTCCATCGTGCGCGTGGAGGTGCTGGATGAGGCTGACCAGTATCACATGGTCTGGGAGGGGGATCCGACACCGGCAGATGCTTGCCCGCGCCTGTTCTCCTTCCTGGTGACCGAGGTTGACGTTCCGGTCGTGGGGGTGCGCATTCATCTCGACCAGCGCGACGGGGGCAACTGGAATCAGATCGATGCGGTCGAGTTGGTAGGTCTCGAGGCCCAGTTGTGAAAGGTCAGGCCACCTGTGACGCAGATAGGAGAGGCTCATGTCCAAACTACTGAAGGCTTGGTCGCTGGCCTACGGACGCGCCTTTGTCGTCGTCCTGATCACCACCGCCATCATCGTGCCCCTCGGCTGTCTGTTCATCTTCGTTCCCTTGTGGCTGGTCACCAGGGCCGACCTCAGCATATGGATACTGATCGTGTCGGCGAGCCTGTATGTCCTGATCCTGAACGGGGGCGTCCTAGGGGCCTTGGTCTGGGTTCTGCGACGGCGCAAGCGCTTGCTCGATGCGGCGTTCATCCCGCTGGGGTTGGAGGGCGAGCGGTACATGCTGACCGGGCGGCAGTATTGCGGCACGATCGAGGGCCGGCAGGCGAGGGTGCTCTTCTACCGTGGCCCGATGCTTGAGCTCCACCTGAGCACGCCGCTCCAGACCCGGTTCGGCGTCGCCGAGGTGGGTTCGACCACGCCGGCCCTCGCCCGTCTGTTCAGCCGTGAGCCCCTGGATCTGGACGATCCAGACCTGAGCGAGCTGCGCGTCTATGCCCTGGACGAGAGCTGGGCTCGCTCGCTTCTATCCAACTCGGAGGCCAGGACGCTCGTACAGCGTTTGCTGAGCGCCGGCGAAAGCTGGGCGCTGGTGCGACAGGTCGTCCTGGGCCCGGGCGCGTTCCGCCTCCGCCTCTACCGCAGCAAGCGCCTGTTCAACTACGAGATCGCGGCGGCGGAGGCGCGGCAGTGGATCGATGACCTACTGGCCCTGGCGCTGGTGGCTGAGGGGGTGCCCGCGCCCACGGTGACGGATGAGGAATCGTCGGCGGAGCGTCTCGTCCGCACCGGAGGCGCTACCCGCGTTGGGCTGATCGTCGTTGCGCTGCTGGTGGGCGTCCCCACGTGCGTCCTGGCGCTCGCCGCCGCAGCTTTCTTCGCGTGGGCCATCCAGTGACTTTCCGGTTGGATCTGCGTCTTGTTGCCGGATAAGGATGAGATGACGATTCACCTTATGACCCCTCACAACCTGGCCGGATCACGGATCGCGCTGGGAGCAAGAGGTGAAGGGTTACACAATGAGACTTGAGGAAACCTCCGAGGATGACGTCCTGTCGGAGATCGAAGAGAAAAGGAGGGCAAGATGACCGTCGATGGGCTAGCGAACCATCTGAAGAAAGCAGGGTGGAGGGCGTTCTCAGCGGGTGAGTTCCTGGGCGTGCCGTTCGATGCCATTGGGAAGGCGAGAATCGCCCGGAACAATTGGTTTGCGATCTTGAAATCGATACCCGTTCTGGATGAGGCCGCTCTCGATGCCTGGAACGACCACTATGCGCACTTCTGGAAGAAGACACCGTCTCGGATGTTCTCAGCGGGGAAGTACTTCGTGCTCATCCTCCTGGTGGAGACTGTCGCCCCCGACGCTCTGGAGCGCTTCGCACGGGGGGACAATCTCGGCCTTCTGGAGAACCCTGAGGAGATCACAAGCGGCGGAGGGTATCCTTTGATGGTCATCAAGGATCGGAAACAGATCCTGATGCCGAAGAAGGTGGTGCTCTGGAAGGCGACACAGGCTACTGAGTTTGCTCGGGGAACGCATCAAGCTGTGGTTGACTACCTGGATAGCCTACCCGTATCGAGGGCGTGATGTCAGCGTCCGCCGGCCCTGTTAGCGCCATTTTCTCTAGAGCTCGTGGACTGAGGCCACGGTACGATAGCGACAGGATAGGGCAGCAAGGATGATCTCATCAGGCGATTCGAACGGGAGAGATGTGATCCGTTTGATCAGCGTGGGACTGCTCTGCTTGAGCCTGGTCACCTGTGCGGTTCGGGGTAGGTCGTCGCCAACGCCCCGTCCCAGGGACCAACCGACGGTCACGCAAAGGGTCACTGCCACGACCATCGCGACGTCAACCCCCGCACCCGTTGCTGGGCTGACGGCTACCAGCACAGCGACAGCGACCATCACGCCGGGTAGCATAGAGGATAGATCTTGGCCTCGCTTTGAGGGGTGCTGGGGCTTGGAAACGGAGGAAGTGTCGTTCGAGATGCAGATTGAGCGGCGGGGTCCCGATCTGCAGGGTTCGTTTCTGCTGGTGAAGATGTGTGTGGTGACCAACGAGCTCAGCGCCTGCCGCATACGGGAGGGCACGCTCCAGGGAAGGGTCTTGACAAGGGATACGTCGGAGGTGCGACTGCTCATACCTGAATACGATGACGAGGGAACGGCCAAGCTCATTCTGGCTCCCGATGGAGCGACGCTGCGCTGGGAGGAGATCGACTATCCGACTGTTGGCCTGGCTGACGGTGCGTCCCGTTACCTACCGCCTTCGTTTGTCCTGGTCCCTTGCGGCAGCTAGCTAGGGGAGGAGGTGCGATGCGTGAGGGCTGGCCATTGGCTTCCGTCGAGTGGTCATCGGATAGACAGAGGGATGGGAACGCGTTCAAGGGCTTTCCGAAACGGCCAAGGACGGTGAAGAGGATCCTGAGTAAGCAGGATCTAGAGAGGTGAACCATGATGACCGGAGAGTGGGGCGTGAACAATATGTCCCTGCGGAGCGTGTTGATGGGCGAGTGGGCCAAGACTTTGGTCTACGATCTGCTGGAGCGGGACATCAACGTGCTGCTCACGCCGACCTGGATCGCCCAGGCGCAAAAGGCCTATAGTCAGCGGATGGTTATGGCGGTGGAGCGGGATGCACTGTGGCCCCTGGCACGGCAGTTGATGGACGACCTGGCGCAAGCCGTTGGCGATGAGGATGCCCGTGTTTGGGCCGGCACGGCACGGGCCCTGCTGGACGAAGTGGAAGGCGTGGGAGCGGTTGCCGAGCGGGTCGGTAGGGTGATAGCGGACCCGGCTGCCAAGCCGCGCGGTCACTACGAGGCGGGGATGCACGGCTACTTCCGCGGCCTTCAGTTTCTGATCAAATCGGTCTTCGATGTGCGGCTGAATCCAACCTGGTGCCAGTCGATTCAGCACTTCGTCTTCCCATGGTCGGCGCTGAAAGCCATCCTAGACACGTTGGACGCTTACCCCGATCTGCGCTGGCGCTGGGAGGACCTGCACCGCTTCTACACCGTCGCCACCGGCGAGCCCGACTGCGTCGCCATCGCCCACCTCCTCGATCAGCCGGACGCACAGCCAGAGACGGTGGTCGCCCTGTCGCGGGAGCTGGACGTGCCCCGGATCAACCGGAAGATGGGCGTCGGCGTGCAGGGACTGGCCGAGCGGTTCACCCGTCACGGCGTGATCTTCGAGCAGTTGAAGGAGACGTTCCTGCCAGATGTTTCTCAGCAGGCGATCCCCCGCGACAGCGTCTACGCTGTGGTCAATATGCACGCCCTGCTCTACGGGCTCGAGCACCCCATCGATGACGGGCGGCTCCCTAAGCTGCTGGATGGCCAGGTCGGCGGCCTGCTGGAAGCTTTGGCCTCCGTGCGTCGGCAGCCTGCGATGCCCTTCTTCGACCAGTTCCTGATGGCTCAGAACGAGCTGGTGGCCGACCTGCCAGCGCCGGAGGTCTCGTATCTGGTGCCCCGGCTGGACCCGGCGGTGGGGCGCCTTGACCCGCATCTGCGGCGGCGGGTGAACGCGTTCGCCGCCAATCTGACCAGCCTGCTGGAGCTCTCCATCCTCTCGGCGAAGCAGCCGATGAAGGTGGTGTCGAGGTCCCTCGCACCGCCTTCGCTGGCCAGGGTGTACGTCGAGCGGGTGCCCCAGGCGTTCTTCGAGCAGTTGGCCCAGGCCGGCCAGACGTTGGCCGATCTGTGTCAGGAGATGATTCTGACCTATGGACGACGCTCCGTCGATGAGCGCATACGGCCTGCAGACCAAGTCGATCCGTCGCTCGACTTCGGTGTCATCTACCGCATCCTGGCCGATCTGTCGGAGGGCGAGGACTTCATGTCCAAGGACTCGAGCGAATGGTACACCGTCGCCCCGTTGGTCGAATCCTTGAAACGGACCCCGAACGTCACCGCCGATGCCTACCGTCACGTGGGGCCAGGAGGGCAGTATTTCCTCCAGTGGTGCACGGCGATGGCCGCCTTCGAGGCAAGGATGGCCGACGGCACACCGGTGGAGGGCGGCGAACTGCTCTTCGTCGAGGGTTGGAATGACACGCTGGTGCCGGAGCGCCGCGAGCCGCTCACCAACACTGCTTGGCGAGAGGTGTTGGGCAAGATGGCGTTGTCCGATCTCAAGGCGTGGACGCCAGCGCCCCTACGGTAACTGGTCGGGCAAAATGAATGGTGAGGCAAGAGCAGGGCTGGTTCCTCTGTCGTTGTGGCTGGGCGGGAGACTAGCCATGCCAGCCAGGGGAAGGGCTCGGTCGGTAGATCTCGCTCAACGGGAGGTGTGGAGACCTCGCCCAGCGAGAAGCATGAGGCGAACAGCCGGTATGACAGCCGCTGAGGTCGCTGGGGGTTCCGCGCTAACCGCGCTGGCCCTGGCCTGTCTGGTTGGCTTGCTGACCACCGTGCCGGGCATGGCCCAGAGCGGGCCGAACACGATGAGCTTCCAGGGGCGGCTGCTGGACGGCAGCGGCGCCCCCCGGAGTGGGGAGAAGCACTGTATGAGCTTCCGCATCTGCAGCGACTCGAGCTGCAGCACCCAGGTCTGGCCCGGCGGGAGCCGTTACGAGGAGCACGACGTCACGACCGAGAGCGGCACCTACGAGGGGGGCTGTTCAACGTGAGCCTGGGGACGACCTACGTCATCCCGCCGACGCTGATGGTCGACCACGACACGCTCTACGTGGAGGTCGGCGTCGCCGATGAAGCCAACAGCCCGGGATCGAGTTGGGCGCTGATGACGCCGCGTAGCCAGATCCAGACCAGCGCCTACGCCCAGCGGAGCCGCCGGGTCCTCACCCAGGAGAGCGACGACGACTACCTGGTGCGGGTGGAGAACACGGGGCAGGGTGGCGGCATCTATGCCGCCACCGACAGCACCACTGACAGCGCCAAGGCTGGCGCCTTCTTGGCCAGTGGCACCACTGGCAGGACCTACGGTGTGTACGCCGAGAATGACAGCAGCGATGGCGTCGGCGTCTACGGCACGGCCCCCCTCACGGGCGTCGCGGAGATGGCTGGTATTACGAAGAGACCGACACCCAGGTCGAGTTTGCCGAGAGCGAGGAGGGTCTCAACGTCGCTGGAGAGGAGCAGGGATGCCTTCACAGAGATGGGGCTATCGGAATACGATCTTCTCACTGTCATCGAGGATGAGAGCTTCAGCATGGTCTTAACCGGGTGGCCCAGTGCGGAGGAACTCGTCATTCAGGGGGTCGTCTTTGGTGAAAGCACCAACGTCAACATCCGCCTCGAGGAGGTCGTGGCGTCCTGAGGAGGCCACCTATGACACCATCATCAGCGTCGACAGTGTCACCGATCCTGACGACAGCAAGAGGAAGACCTGTTCGAGCGGGGCGGTCTGCACGCTACGCCGCGCCATCATCGAAGCGAGAGGGCTATTTGCCGACGACCGGCCTGTCCAGATCGGGAAGGATAAAGTGTCTTCATTCTGTTTGACGAACAAAGGAGAGAAACGATGAAAAGGAAGCTTGCTACCATCAGCGTGATCGTGGGTCTAGCCTTCATGCCGGCTCTGTCCAGCCTACCGACCTCGGGCGTGGCAGCCCAGCCGCTGCCCCCGATGGAGGATGGCGGGGTCCGCCCCTTGGCAACGGACCAGGCCCTGTTGTGGAACACGTTCTTGGGCGGGACAGATTGGGATGAAGGCCACGCCGTCGCCGTGGACGGGAATGGGAACGTCTTCGTGGCTGGGACGAGCGACGGTGCGTGGGGTTCACCAATCCGCCCGTACAGTGGGGTCGAGGACGTCTTCGTGGCTAAACTGGACAGCAGTGGGGCCCTGAAGTGGACCACGTTCCTGGGCTCGGCGACGGGGTCGGACTACGGGAGAGCCATCGCCGTGGACGGGGTTGGCACCATCTACGTGGCGGGTGACAGCCTCTACAGCTGGGGCTCGCCGCTGAACGCCCACTCGGGGAACGGTCACGACGTCTTCGTGGCCAAACTCAGCAACAGCGGGGCCCTGCAGTGGAACACCTTCATGGGGGCACCCCTAGGGTCGTATCCTGTGGAGAGAGGGTATGCCGTGGCGGTGGACGGAACCGGCGTCTATGTGGCCGGGGAGAGCACCTCCAGCTGGGGCACGCCTGTGGATCCTTTCCCTTCCCCAGGGATCTCTGAGAACGTCTTCGTCGCCAAGCTCAACACCAGTGGCATGCGGCTATGGAACAACTTCGTGGGAGACGGGAACGCGGCTGATCGCGCCGAGGCTATCGCGGTCGCCGGAGCCAGCGTCTACCTAGCTGGATACAGCGATGACACCTGGGGCGCGCCGATCCGCTCTCACTCCGGGGACTTCTACGGCGATGGTTTCGTGGCTCAGTTCAGTAGCAGCACCGGGGCGCTGCAGTGGAATACATTCCTGGGCGGGGCGAGGCGGGATGATGCCTACGGCATCGATGTGAGCGGGTCCAATGTCTACGTGGCAGGCCGGAGCCTCGCTACGTGGGGCACGCCGCTCAATCCCCACGCGGGATCGAACGAGGAGTATGACGCCTTCGTGGCCCGGCTAAACAGCGGCGGGGCGCTACAGTGGCACACCTTCATGGGCGCCGCCGACTACGAGGCTGACGCCGCCTATGGGATTGCGGCTGAGGGGACGGACGTCTACGTCGCGGGCGACAGCACCGACGCCTGGGGCACGCCGATGAACGCCTATAGCGACGATCACGATGCGTTCGCAGCCCATTTGGACAGCAGCGGAGCCTTACAATGGAACACCTTCATGGGAGGCGATGATTGGGACGAGGGTCACGCCATCGCTGTGAACGGGACTGACATCTTCGTGACAGGCTTTAGCAACGTCACCTACGGCGACTGGGGCACCCCGGTCAGATCCGGCGCGGACGGCTACGACGGTTTCGTGGTCAAGATCGGCGAGGCGCGCCCCGATCTCGCCCAGTCCAGCAAGGAGGTCAGCCCAACTATCATCGAGCCCATCGGCACCGACACGCACACCCTGCATTACACGATCGAGCTGATCAACACCGGCAACGTGGAGGCTTCTGGCGCCAACTTGACCGATAACCTGCCAGCCGATCTGAGCCTGACCAGCGGGCCGACCTGCTCCGGTGGCGCGTGCGCCTACAACGCGGGCAGCCACACCATCACCTGGTCCGGCAGCTTGGTCCCTGACGGCTCGGTCACCATCAGTTACGCTGGCCAAGTGAGCGTGCCCATCGGCACGGAGGATACGATCGTCTTCGAGAACACGGCGCGGGTGGATGATGGGACCAACCCGCCGTTCACGCTGGCGGCGGTGAGCTCGGTGAATCCGCACCGCATCTACATGCCGCTCGTCACGCGGGGCTAGTGCCATCTCAGACGTCTAGCCTGGGCTTTTCAGTTGCTCTGAGCCCCGTCTCGGGGCGGCTTACGCGTGCTATTGAGCCCTAACTTGGGCCAGACTGCCCTCGAGACGAGGGCTGCGAGCAGGGAAAAGCCGAGGTCTGTTCTGTGAAAGAGCACTAGAGCGTGGAGCGTCTCTCGATCGGTAAGTCAAAGCCGTGGCGCATCGATAATCACTATCAAGGAGATCCAAATGAATCGCAACCTGTGGCAAATCGTGTTGAGTGCAGCCGTGTTATTCTCGTTCTTGGGGGCCGGCCTGGCCATGGCTGGAGAGCCGGCGTGGGAGCAGGGGGCCGACATAAGCCCCAAGGCCGTCGATGACGTGGTCGGCCCGTTGAGGGCGGAGACGACGTACAACACCACCATCACGGTCACCAGTGGCACCGACCCGGATGACAGCAGGAGCAAGACCTGCTCTGGCGAGGCTGTCTGCACGCTACGCCGCGCCATCGTCGAAGCAAGAGGATTGTCCCCCGAGGATCGACCTGTCTTGATCAACTTCGACATTCCTGAAGACCCTGCGGAGGGCTACAACAGCAGCTTGGGAGCTTGGGAGATCGACCTGCACACAACGACCGATCTCAACGTGTTCAGAAGATACGTGACAGGACAAGTCACCATTGACGGGTCCACCCAGCCGGGCGGTCGCAGCGATGGCCCCAAGATCATTCTCATTGGGCCAGGAAGCGGTCAGAAGACGGGCCTCAACCTGGGCGAGACCCAGAGTCAGAATGGGAACACGATTCGGGGCCTGGGGATGCAGAACTTCGACCCGCACATCAACATCAACTCTGACCAGAACACGGTCGAGGGCTGCTGGTTTGGTCTCTCCAGTGATGGCATGACACTGACGTCTGGCGACGATACGAAACCCGAAGGCGGCACGGCCATATCGTTAAGTGAGACGGCCGACCAGACTATCATTCGGAACAACAAGTTTGCAGGCTTCTTCGGACCGGCAGTGGCGATCCGAGGTAAGGAGAACGAGTTTGCTGGAAACTGGGTCGGTATGAGAGCAGATGGAATGGTGCCTATCCCGTCCCGGTTCGATAAGCACCCGTGCACAGGTAATACTTGGGCTGGTGGCAATGGGATTACCGTATCCGGGGATGGACATCAAATCGGTGGGCCTGACCAGGTCGATGGTAACCGCTTTGCAGGTCTCTACCTGGATATCTCCGGGGAGTCCGAACCACCCTTCGCCATTCAGTCATCTGGGACGGATGACGACAATCTGATCCAGAACAACATTATTGGCTTGGAAGTCAGTGGCGGCACCATCGGGGTCTGCGGACGCGGGATTAAGCTCAGCGGAGGGCCCAAGGGCACGCAGGTCATCAGCAACACCATCGTTGAGACCGGCCTGAGCGCTATCTTGATGAATGACTCCATCATTGAAGATCGACTCAACGGCAACACACTGCGGGGCAATGTCATCAAGAGAGAAGGCAATTGGCCAGGTGAACAAGGCGATAACACGTTCCCTGAGGCTGCTATCGCTTACGGCGCCGGGGTGCCAGATCCACTCCGCAGCTTCACCCCAGCCCAGATCACGGCGATTGACGGCACGAGCGTCAACGGCACGAGCGGCACAGGGAGCGACTGTCCGCTGTGCACCATTGAGTTGTTCCTGGACGACCGGGATACGGTGGTTGAGGCGCTGGAATCGCTGGCGCTGGTGACGGCCGATGGCGACGGCAATTGGACAGCGGCGCTTCCCGCACCGCTGAAGGAGGGCGAGGCTCTGCGCACTATGAGCACGGTTCCGGACGACTGGACCATCAGCGATCTGGAGGCAGGAACAACGTCCAACCTGTCGGTGTTGTATGTGGAAGGGTACCAGATATTCTTGCCTCTGGTCTCGCGGAGCTTCTAGAGCGACGGATCGCAGGAAGACGTCGCATCTGGGCGGCGGGCCCGGCCCGCCGCCCGTCATTCACGATCGGCCCTCAACCTCCCCGATCAAGGACCAAGGGCCGGTCCAGGTGATGCGCACCTGGGCCAACCGGCCGCGCCAGTTGGCGTCGTCCTCGAAGTAGACCAGCTTGTCGGTGCGCGTGCGTCCCCACCAACGATCCTTCTTCTGTCCCTCGACCAACACCTCGACCGTCTCGCCCAGCAGGCGGGCGTTGATCTGACCGACGATCTCGGCCTGCAGTTCGTCGAGGGCCTTGCGGCGGCGCTCCTTCTCCTCTGGGGGGACGTCATCCTGGTAGCGACGGGAAGCGAGGGTCTGGGGACGGGGCGAGTAGCGGGCGATGTGGGCCTTGTCCAGGCGCAGCTCGGCCAACAGGTCGTAGGTGCGCTGGAACTGCTCCTTCGTCTCGCCGGGGAAGCCGACGATGACGTCGGTGGCGATGGATACGCCCTCGATGCGCCGGCGGATGCCGTTGATCAGGTGGCGGTAGTCGTCAACGGTGTAGCCGCGCTTCATACGCCGCAGCACCTCGTCGTCGCCGGCCTGGACCGGCACCTCGATATGCTCGCAGACCTTGGGCAGCTCCGCCACGGCGTCGAGCAGCGCATCCGTCATCCAGTTGGGATGGGAGGTGAGGAAGCGAATCCGCTGGAGGCCCTCGATCTCGTGCAGCCGGCGAAGCAGGATGGGCAGCGACGGCTGGCCGGGAAGATCGAGCCCGTAGCGGTCCACGATCTGGCCCAAGAGGGTGATCTCCCTGACGCCCTGGGCCGCCAGGGCGCGCGCCTCGTCCAGGATCTCGTCCATGGGGCGGCTGCGCTCGGGGCCGCGGCGGTAAGGGATGATGCAGTAGGAGCAGGCGTGCGAGCAGCCCAGGACAATGGAGACGTAGGCCGAAACGAGGGTCCCCCGCTCGCGGGCCGGCAGTACGAGGGCCTGACTGGCCTCGCCGTCCTGCAGCCGGTAGCGACGCAGCACCTGGGCCGTCTCCATGGCCCGACCCTCTTCGACCAGCCCTCGTTCGGTCAGGTAGCGGAGGAGGGGGCCGGGGTCCGACGGCGGCATCAGGACGTCGACCCAGGGGAAGCGGCGGAGCAGGTGGTCGGCATCACCGCGGCCGACGAAGCATCCCATGAGGCCGATGACGGTCTCCGGACGCTCCTGCTTCAGCGGTTTCAGCGATCCCAGGCGGCCGTAGATCTTGTTCTCCGCCGATTGGCGGACCACGCAGGTGTTCAGCACGATGATGTCGGCGTCCTCGGCGCGGTCGACGGGCGTGTGGCCCAGCCCCTCCAAGGCCGACTCGAGCCGTCGCGAGTCGGCCACGTTCATTTGACAACCGATGGTCCAGACGTAGTAGGTCACGTTCGCTCCAAAGGCTCAGTGGGACAACGGCTTGAGCTTGTGTCTTGTGTTCAGAATCTCGGATCCTTCCATTTGCGAGTACATGCTACAGGGATTCGGGCGCGCGTCAACTGAACGATCGGCTCATATTCTGTACACAGAGCGCCACGGAGGCGACGCAGAGACCCTCAGAGGGCTTTTCTCTGGGAACTCTGTGTCTCTTCTGCGCATCTCTGTGTAGTGGTCAAAGCCAGCAGGAGATTCTCGCCTCGATCGCCGCCAAGTGAGATTGCAGACGAAGGGACAATGCGGTATACTGACGTACGAGGAATGGATGCCGCGCCGAGACTCGGCGAAGGAGGTGAAGTGCAATGGAGAGTAAGATGACAGCAGTAGAGATGACGGGGACAATCGACGAGAATCGCCAGCTTCACCTCGACGGCTCACTTCCCGTTCCTGGCCCAACGCGGGTGCGCGTCATCGTGTTGTACCCGTCCAGCAGCGAACGGGACGAAGCAGAATGGTTACAGGCAGCGGCCCATAACCCCGCTTTCGCTTTCTTGCGCGATTCAGGGGAGGACATCTATTCACTCGCTGACGGGAAACCCTTCGATGACGAAACATAAGGTCGTTCTTGTACGCTTTCCATTTGATGATCTCTCCAGTAGCAAGGTCCGTCCGGCAGTCTGCCTTACTGAACCGATTGGGCCATATCGTCACGTGATTTTCGCGTTCATCACCAGCCGTGTCTCGGATCATGCGTTGGCGACTGATCTTGTACTTGACACCGATGATCCTGATTTTCCCTCAACAGGACTGCGCGTCTCATCGACGCTCCGTCTGCACCGTTTGATGACAGCTACGACCGCCCTGATCCAACGGGAGTTGGGTCAACTATCGCTTCGCCTGCGGAGCCAGGTCGATCGTCGCCTCCGAGAGCTGTTTGACTTGGAATAGCCCAGGAGGGAGAGAAGATACGCTCGAATCAGGACGTATTCACCGGTCACGGGAGGAGACTGTAGAATGAAAGCGATGCTCTTGTGCGAACCGGCCCCCATCGAGGAGGAGCCGCTGGAGCTGGCCGATCTGCCGCTGCCGGAGCCGGGCCCCGGTCAGGTGCGCCTCGACGTGGACGTCTGTGGCATCTGCCACACGGACCTCCACACGGTGGAGGGCGACCTGGACCTCCCCAAGCTGCCCGTCGTGCCCGGTCACCAGGTGGTGGGCACCGTGGCGGCGCGGGGTGAGGGGGCCGAGCGGTACGAGCTGGGCGACCGGGTGGGCGTGGCCTGGCTCCACCACGTGTCGTGCGATGCGTGCGCGTACTGCGAGCAGGGGCTGGAGAACCTCTGCCCCAGCGCCACCTTCACCGGGCTCCACGCCGACGGCGGCTATGCCGAGGCGATGGTGGCGTATGAGGACTTCGCCTACCCCCTCCCGGACGGTTTCTCCGACCTGGCGGCGGCGCCGCTCCTCTGCGCGGGCATCATCGGCTACCGGGCGCTCAAGGTCAGCGAGGTGGAGCCTGGCCAACGCCTGGGGCTGTACGGCTTCGGCAGCTCGGCCCACGTCACCATTCAGGTGGCCCTCCATTGGGGCTGCGAGGTCTACGTCTTCACCCGCAGCGAGGGGCATCGACGGCTGGCGCGCGAGCTGGGCGCGGTCTGGGTGGGCGGCGCCGAGGACACGCCACCGGAGAGGATGCAGGCCAGCGTCATCTTCGCCCCGGCCGGCTGGATCGTGCCGGAGGCGCTGCGGGATCTCGACCGCGGCGGCACGGTGGCGCTGGCCGGCGTGACGATGTCCCCCATCCCCGAGCTGGACTACGATGAGCTGCTCTACTGGGAGCGCGGGATTCGGAGTGTGGCCAACTTCACGCGGGAGGACGCCGAGGAGCTGCTGAAGGTGGCCGCCGAGATTCCGATCGAGACGACGGTGGAGACCTTCCCGCTGGAGGAGGCGAACGAGGCGCTGTTGGCTATGAAGCGGAGCGAGATTGATGGGTCGGGTGTGCTCGTTGTGGATTGATCCGCAACTCCTGCCTCTTGGGCCTCGACGTCGAGTGGCGTGCGAAGCTCTTGCTTCCCCCT
>CAZEQC010000083.1:0-15413 GCA_964514285.1 uncultured Anaerolineales bacterium
TCTTCTTCAAGCCGTCTTCTTAGGCGTCCTTCAGGGTGCCACCGAATTCTTACCTGTGAGCAGCTCCGGGCATCTGGTGCTGGTCCCCTGGTTGCTTCGCTGGCAACCGCCGGGGTTGGCCTTCGACACCGTGGTCCACTGGGGCACGGCCTTGGCTGTCATCATCTACTTCTGGGAGGAGTGGATCGGTCTGGTGCGCGGGGCTCTTCTGTCGCTGGGGAGGATCCGCCTATTCCGCTCCCGCTCGGTGAGCGGGAGCGAGTCTGGAGCGGACGAGCCCGCTGGAGGCTTGCTGGCCTGGCTCATTCTCTTAGGCACTATCCCAGGTGTCCTAGTCGGCTATTTTTTGGAGGATTTCTTCGAGCGTATGTTCGCTCGCCCCGTTGCTGCCGCGGGTTTCTTGTTGGTGACGGCGATTCTGCTCACAGCCTCCGAACGCCTGGGGCGTCGCCAGCGAGGCCTGGACGAGATCGGTTGGCTGGACGCCCTGGTCATCGGGATAGGGCAGGCGCTGGCTATCTTCCCTGGTATCTCCCGCTCCGGCGCCACCATTGCGTCCGGCCTGGCACAGGGGATGAAGCGAGAGCCGGCGGCGCACTTCAGTTTTCTCCTGTCGACGCCCATCATCCTCGGCGCTGGTCTCCTTAAGGTGGTGGAGTTGGCACAGACGGGGGGCCTGGAGGCCCAGGCCCTCGCTCTAGCTCTTGGTTTCGTCGCCTCGGCGATGGTGGGCTTCGTCTGCGTCCATCTTCTGCTCCGCTATCTGCAGCGCCGGCGGCTCTATCCTTTCGCCGTCTACTGCGCTCTCTTTGGTCTCCTCTCTTTGGTAATCTCAATGGTGCGCTAGATCGATGGTTGTGAGAATCAGCGTGGTTCCTTCCACGCGGCATGTTGGAGGTCCCCGATGATGTGTCAGGAGATTCCCGGCCCTGCCTATCGTGTCCGAAACGATCTGCAACAGCGCGCCCAGCGAATTCTTGGCGGAACTGGCCCTGCGCCATCGCCAGCGTCTTGTGGATCGGAACCTGGGTATCATCGCTACCAACCTGACGCTGCTGGATGATTTCTTCGATCGGCACCCGGACACGTTTGCCTGGCAGCGGCCGAAGGCGGGACCGATCGCGTTTCCTCGGCTGCGAGACGCGGACAGCGAAGACTTCTGCGAGCGGCTGGTGAGGGAGGCCGGCGTGCTATTGCTGCCCGGCACGGTCTTCGATGATCGGGGCAACCACGTCCGCATCGGGTTTGGACGACGAGACACATCAGAGGCTTTGGGCCAACTGGAGGCCTATCTGCATCGTTAAGGTCGCGGGAGCGCGAGGCTGTGGCGGCCCTGATCCTGCGATGATGATCCGTTTGGAGGGAGAGGAGTCGATATGGTGGTTTTGGATCTCTCTGAAGTCGCGAAACGAAGGTTGCTAGAGGGCGCCGAGGTTCGCTTCGTGCACGCCGAGACGATGACGGTGGCTTATTGGACCTTTGAGCCCGGTGTCCCTCTGCCGGCGCACGCTCACCCCCACGAGCAAGTGACGAACGTGATCGAGGGGGTCTTCGATTTGACCGTCGAGGGGAAGACCAGTCGGCTTGAAGCCGGCTCGGTAGCCGTCATCCCGCCCGACGCCCCCCATGCCGGCAGAGCTGTCACGGCTTGTCGCATCATCGACGTCTTCCATCCCGTGCGAGAGGACTATCGGTGACCAGGATTCTCCGGGACGTCAACGTCCCCGCTATCGTATGCGCGCTGCTGTTTGCGTGTGTTCTGATGCTCTCGCCGTCCGCTTGCGCGCCCCAGCCTCTCCGCGTGACCCGAGAACCGACCTCGTTGCACGTCGTCGGCGCTGATCCGTGTGCGACGCTGATGCACGATGCAGCTGCGGCCTACGAGGAAGGTCGGCCATGGGTGACGGTGACGGCTCAGGTGCTCAACAACGCCTTGGCGGTCGAAGCCCTGCGGGAAGGGAGGGCGGACTTGGCGCTGTTGTCGTGGGGCTCTTCGGGGACGGGCGAGCAGGCGCTGTGGATGGAACCCCTTGCCCGCGACGGCGTGGCTGTGATTGTGCATCCGGGGTCGTCCTTCTCGGAGATCGGCATGGCGGAGCTTTACGAGATCTTTCGCGGCCGTCTGCAGGAACATCAAGGGGACGTGCTGACTGTCGTGAGCCGTGAGGAAGGCTCCGGTACGCGGGCGGCCTTCGAGAGCATTGTCCTCCAGGATGAGGGTACGACACTCAACGCTGTGGTGATGCCCTCGAGCGAGGCGATGATCGACTACGTGGCAAGCACGCCGGAAGCCATCGGCTACGTGTCGACGCGGTGCCTGGATGGTCGGGTGCGTCCCCTGTCGGTTGAAGGTGTCCTGCCGACGGAGAGCGCGGTCGCCAACGGGCGCTATCCTCTCTGGCGAGAGCTTCACTTGGCGAGCAGCGGCGATCCCACGGGGGAAGCTCGCCAGTTCGCCCAGTGGCTGCTCCGAGGCGGTAGCGCAGCCAATTTGACGCAGGGAGCGTCTGGGAATCCGTGATGGCCTACCCCGTCATCCTCTTGATAGCAGCCGTCTCGTCGGCCGTCGTCGCCGTGCTGGCCTGGCGCCGTCGCCACGTAAGGTCCGCCAGGCCGTTTGCGCTGTTGATGCTGACTGTCACGGTGTGGGCCCTGGCCTACGTGTTGGAGATTGTGAGCCCCGGGTTCACGTTGAAGACCTTCTGGGTTAAGGTTCAGTATTCGAGCATCGTATGCGTTCCTGTGGCCTGGTTGGCTTTCTCCCTTGCCTATATAGGCAAGGAGCAGTGGCTGACGGGTCGTAACTTGGCTCTGCTCTCCGTCGTGCCCTTGGTCATTCTCGTGCTGATGTGGACCAATCCAGGTCATCACTTGGTGATGGAAGATTTTAGACTGGTGGAGAGCGCCGGCGGGCGGGTGTTGGCCATCGACCGTGGGCCAGTCTTCTGGTTGCACGTCATGCACGCCTATGCTCTTCTCGCGCTCGGAGTTGTCTTGTTGGTCACGGAATACCATCGGGCGGGTCCGGCTTACCGGCGTCAGACCCGCTTGTTGTTGATTGCGGCCTTGATACCCTGGGTAGGCAACCTGGTGCACGTCTTCGGCCAAGGGATTCTGTCCTATCTCGATGTCACATCCTTTCTGTTTACCATCAGCGGGCTCGTGGTTTTCTGGGGGCTCTTCCGGTTCCTGGATCTGGTGCCGGGGGCGCGCAATATCGTTGTTGAGACTATGCTCGATGGCGTGCTCGTCGTCGACTCTGAGAATCGCGTAATGGACATGAACCCGGCGGCTGAACGCATCATCGGGATCACAAGATCGGACGCCATAGGGAAGCCAGCGAGCCAGGTTCTCGCCTCCTGGCCGAATCTGGCGGACTGTTTCCAGACACCGGCAGAGGGTCGGGCGGAGACCAGGTTCACAAGCAACAGGGACGGACGGATCTATGGCTTGTCTATCTCGCCTCTGCCCCGCAGAGGGACTGATTTCAAGGGGCATCTGGTTATGTTCCACGACGTGGCGGAGCGCGAGCGCCCCGAGGCGGCGCTTCAGCGCCGGGCTGCTGAGCTTCAGGCCCAGAATGAGGAGTTGGATGCTTTTGCCCATACTGTGGCTCACGACTTGAAGGATCCCCTGACCAGCATCGTCGGTTATGCGGAGGTCTTGGCGGATGACGAGCTGCAGACGTCGGAAGGAGATGTGCGGAAGCTGCTGGAGGCGATTTCAGCGAGTGGACGGAAGCTGGGTAGCATCATTGACGAGTTGCTTCTTCTCTCCACCGTGCGACAGATGGACGATGTGGAACGAGAGCCGCTCGACATGGACGCCATTGTGAGAGATGCGTTGCGTCGCTTGAAGGGCTTGATAGAGGACCACCAGGCTGAGATCACGCTTCCAGATGCATGGCCCACGGCCCTGGGTTATGCTCCCTGGGTGGAGGAGGTGTGGGTCAACTACTTGAGCAATGCGATCAAGTATGGGGGGCAACCTCCCCAGATCACGTTGGACGCGACGCAGGAGGGCTCGGAGATCTGTTTCTCGGTCAAGGATAACGGGCCAGGCCTCAGGCCGGAGGAACGACGGCAGCTCTTCACACCGTTTACCCAGCTCGATAGGAGCAGTGGGGAGGGGCATGGGTTGGGGCTTTCAATTGTGCAGCGCATTGTCAACAAGCTGGGCGGTCGAGTGGTGGTGGAAAGCTCCGTAGACAAAGGCAGTGTCTTTGGTTTCGTTCTGGACGCCGAATCGGAGGAACATCGTCGTAGGAGGTGAAGCGATGGACGTTGAAAGAGAGGAGCTGAAGCAGGCGCGGGAACGCTGGGAGGAGACGACGCTCCAAGAGACGCTGAGCCGCTACCCGGAGCGGGCCGACGCTTTCATTACGACCTCGGGCGAGCCTGTGCAGAGGCTCTACACGCCACTGGATGTCGATGGCGAATACTCGGAGGAGTTGGGCTTCCCCGGTGAGTACCCGTTTACGCGCGGGATCCACGCCACGATGCACCGTGGGCGGCTGTGGACGATGCGTATGTTTGCCGGATTCGGCACCGCCGAGGAGACAAACGAGCGCTTCAGATACCTGCTCGAGCAAGGCCAGACTGGCCTCTCGGTGGCCTTCGATCTGCCGACGCTGATGGGCTACGATACCGACGCGCCTGAGGCTGAGGGGGAGTTTGGGAAGTGTGGTGTGGCTGTCTCCTCGCTTCGCGACATGGAGGTGCTTTTCGACGGCATACCCTTGGATGAAGTCACTACCTCGATGACCATCAACAGCCCGGCGGCCATCATATGGGCGATGTACATCGCCGCTGCCGAGAAGCAGGGCGTGCCGATGAAGGCCTTGGGCGGCACCATTCAGAACGACATTCTCAAGGAGTACATCGCGCAGAAGGAGTACATCTTCCCGCCGAAGCCCTCTATGCGTCTGGTCACGGATACGATCGAGTTTGGCAGTGAGAACCTACCTCGTTGGAACACCGTTTCCATTTCCGGGTATCACATCCGCGAAGCTGGCTCAACGGCGGCGCAGGAGTTGGCCTTCACCCTGGCGGACGGCATGGCGTACGTCCGCTGGGCGCTTGATCGTGGGCTCGACGTTGACGCCTTTGCCCCCCGACTTTCCTTCTTCTTCAACTGTCACAACGATTTCTTGGAGGAGATCGCCAAGTTCAGAGCCTCACGCCGCATCTGGGCGCGGGAGATGCGCGAGACCTTTGGGGCGAGGAGAGAGCGCTCCTGGTGGATGCGTTTCCACACGCAGACCGCTGGATGCTCGCTGACGGCGCAGCAGCCAGAGATCAACATCGTGCGGGTGGCGATCCAGGCGCTGGCGGCGGTGTTGGGCGGCACTCAGTCGCTACACACCAACAGTATGGATGAGGCTCTGGCGCTGCCCAGCGAGCACGCGGTCACCGTCGCCCTACGTACGCAGCAGATCATCGCCCACGAGAGTGGTGTGGCGAACACGGTCGATCCTCTGGGTGGTTCCTATGCCGTGGAGGCGCTCACCGACCGGATCGAGGAGCAGGTCTATGATTACTTCGATAGGATCGAGGCGTTGGGGGGCGTTATCCCTGCCATCGAGCATGGCTTCTTCCAGCAAGAGATCGCCAACGCAGCCTACCGTTACCAGCGAGAAATCGATGAGAGGCAGCGGGTGATGGTCGGGGTGAACGAGTATCGAGAGGATCAGCCTGCTCAGGTTCCAATCCTGCGGATGGACCCAGAAGGGTATAAGAAGCAGTGTGCCCGATTGGAGAGGGTGCGGCAGGAGCGGGACAACGGCGCGGTCGGACAGGCCCTGGATCGGCTGCGGATTGCGGCCGAGGGCACGGAAAATACCATGCCGTACATCCTGGATGCCGTGCGCGCCTACGCCACCTTACAGGAGGTCATGGACGTTTTCCGCGACGTCTTCGGGACCTACCGCGAGCCGGTGATTATCTAGTTCCCTGGAGGCCACGGCTGTGCATCAGAGACGGACGGCGGTCGTAGCCTGGGGGCTCTGGCTGACCGCCGGTCCGGCACCCCGATCTCTCTACTTGTCCATAACCGTGGACAGATCGTAGAGGGCTTTATCCAGTTCCTTCTGGTACGCCACGGCCTCCTCCAGAGGTATGATGTGCAACTGGCTCTTGAGCCAACCGACCATCTGGCCGGACTCGCCGCTGAGCAACTGCTTGACGGCCTCTGCCCCCAGGCGGGTGGCCAGAATGCGATCGAACGCGCTCGGCGAGCCACCTCGCTGAACGTGGCCCAGTCGGGTGACGCGAACTGAGAACCCCAATTCCTCCTTGCGTTCGCGCAGTTCCTTGGCGATGTGCTCCGTGCCTGGCTTCCATCCCTCAGCCACGACGATGATGGCGTGCGCTTTGCCGCGGATGTAGGCGTCCTCGACCGTCTGGATGACTTCCTCCACCTCGGTCTCTATCTCTGGGCAGAGCACCAGCTCGGCCCCGCCGGCCAGCCCGCTCGCCAGGGCTAGATAACCTGAGTTCCGACCCATCGTCTCAATCAAGAAGGCGCGGTTGTGCGAGGATGCCGTGTCCTTGATCTTGTCAATCGCGCCGAGGATGGTGTTCAGAGCCGTATCGACGCCGATAGACATGTCTGTGCCGTTGATGTCGTTGTCAATGGTGCTAGGAATGCCGATGGTGGGGAAGTCCATGCGATGGAGCTCCAGGGCGCCGGTCAGCGAGCCATTGCCCCCGATAACGATCAACCCGTCGATGTCGAAGCGGTTCAAGGTGCGCAAGGCCTTGCGCCGGCCCTGGGTCTCTCGGAACTCCGGAGCCCTCGCGGTGCCCAGGACGGTGCCCCCGCGGCCCAGAATGCCCCCTACCGATCGGGCATCCATCTCGTCGATCTCTCCTCCTACCAGGCCGGCGTAGCCGCGGTGGATGCCCATAACCTCCAGGCCCTGGTGGATGCCCATACGTACGACGGCGCGAATGCAGGGATTGAGACCGGGATTGTCTCCGCCACTGGTGAGAACACCTATTCGATCCATGGAAGGCCTCCTGATGGTCTTTTATGGTCCAGCGCGTCTCTTTTGTCCGCTTGGTTGAATGGCGTCACATCATCTATCAATGAGATCGCCCTAGAAGGGACGCGGTTCAAGGCCGAGGAGATACCCAAATCGAGTCTTGAATTCGTCGAGTGATAGTTTTGTGCTTTCCGCCATCTTCCTGAGGAGCTTCTCATCCTGGGCATCTTTCTGCTTGAGGCGGATCATGAGCTTGTGGGCTGAGCGATAGATGAACGAATCCAGGTTAACCTTCCTCACCTCGGTGCGTCCTGTCTCCGGATCCATCATCTCATCGAAGGGGATGGGAACCACGCGCGTGCCTTGAACCGTGACGGTTGCGTTAGTGCCGCCCTCCAACAGGAAAGCGGACGCGGCCTCTCCCAGGCTGCGCGTGTAATCAATGTCGAAGGCGATAGGATCTGCGCAGCGAAGCTCGTACCCGAGATCCTTGCTGGTGATGCGGGTAGGGATATCCAGCTTTTCCAGCTCGCTGTCCAGCTCGTGCTTCAGGATGTCGGAGAAGTTGATCTCTGAAAGGTGGACGTTGCCAAAAGCGTCTCGTTCCACGTAATCGAGCTCTCGCAGGTCCTTGTGGGACATATGCTCCATCACGCCCTCTGACACCAGGGCCACGCCGTAGGGTTTATCATCGGCCATTCGCTTGAGGATGGAGGTGACGAGGATGTCGACGACCTCCTGCATGCGGATGGTGCGCCCCTCCCACTCCTCGGGGATCAGGGTGAGGGTGGCGCCTGAGCTCTTTCCAACGCCCAGCGCCAGGTGTCCTGTCTTGCGCCCCATCGTCACCACGACAAACCATCGCTGCCCGGTCAGTGCCTCCTCCATCAGGCTCATAGTGATCTGTGTGCCGACCTCGCGCGCTGTCTCATAGCCGAAGGTGTTGATTTCCTCGGGAAGGGGGAGGTCGTTGTCGATCGTCTTGGGCGCGTGGGCTACGTGAATGTCCGCTCCCATGTGCTCCTGAGCGTAGCGTGCCACCCGGTAGGCAGCATACGCCGTGTCGTCGCCCCCGATGACCAGGAGATAACCGACGTTCTCTTCCATAAGTGCTTTGCTGCAAAATCGGAGCAACTCCTCCTGCTGCGTGGGGTTGGCACGCGACGTGCGTAGAATTGAGCCCCCTCTGAGGTAGATGCGGCTGACGTCGTCAATGCTCAGTGGCTGGACGACTCGCTCTCCCTCCATAAGGTGCTTGAACCCGTCATAGAACCCAACGACCTCATAACCACGCGTGCGAGCCTCAATGGTGGCTGAGTGAATGACCCCGTTGATCCCGGGAGCTGGGCCTCCGCTGACGATGATGCCTACTTTCTTTCTTGGAGCCTCGGTTGCCCCTGTGGTCTTCTCCTCTTCCTTTGCCTTGGTGGTCATAGTTTCCTCCTCAATACGCAGTCTCGTGAATGCTGATAGCGCGTCTCGAACATGATTGCTGAAGCCATCGCCCATTCGGCTGGACTAGGGCTCTTGCTGACCTGTGGACGCGTTCAGCGTCCCCTGTGTGGCTATCTGGAGGATCTGTTTCTCCTTCAGATCTCTTCGTCGACCCGCACACCCTGTGCTCCGACGAGCGCTTTTAGGCCGCGCAGCAAATCAGGACAGCAACCCGTGGTCTGATTCGGGAACCTCAGCTCCACGCTGTCCCCGTCATCGTCGGCCAGACGGATGACGAATTGATCCTGCCCTTCATAACCAACCAGGAGGTCGTGAATCTCCCGGAGCTTCCGCTTGTCCTGAGCTTGCTCTTTTGTGCGCTTAAAGGTCACGGCGATGGTGCGAGGCCCATTCGCCGCTTGTGGGGCCGAGCCCGTCTGGGAGCTTGCTTCTTCTCTTGGTTCTTCAAAACGAGGAGGGGGCGGAGGTGGTTCCCGGAGGGCCCCCGGTGGTGGTTCTGCTCCCCTCTCCGCGCTTTCTGGCGTGCTGCCGCCGTGGTCGACCGGGGCGCCGTGCGATGCCACCGTGACGTCTTCAGGACGCTTCACCCAACTACAGAGCAGGCTTGGCTCATCACGTCGACTCGTATCGACTTTGCCGTTGACGACCACCACCTGCTCGGGTTGCCACATAGTCTTGGTCTCGCGCCAGATGCTGGGGAAGACGACCACGTCGCAGCTGCCCTGCATATCCTCCAGGGTGACGAAGGCCATCTCATTGCCCTTCTTCGTGGTGTGGCGGTAGATTCGCTGAATCATGCCAACCACGGTTACCTGCTGGCCGCTCCTCTCCTCTCCCAGCGTGCCGACGGATCCTGAAAGGATGTCGTCCAGGCGGTTCATCACCCGCGTCAAAGGATGCTCGGAGACGTAAATGCCGACCAATTCCCTCTCCCAGGCCAGGATCTTCTTCCTTGGGATATCGGGTACTTGATCGGCTGGAGGTAGGATCGTCTCATCAGCGGCGAGATGGACGCCGGTGGCGTCGCTGAACATGCTTAACTGGCCTGTGTCCTGAGCTCGGTGATAGCTGGCGCTCAGTCCGATGATGCGCTCGACGACAGGGAGCAGCTGGGCACGCTTCCCGAAGGACTCCAAGGTCCCCACTTGAACGAGGCTCTCCAGGGCGCGCCGGTTGACCTGCCGCAAATCAACCCGGCGACAGAAATCGTCCAGATCCTGGAAGGGGTGTCCGTTATGACCGTCACCTTGACGGCCCTTCGCTGAGCTGGTCAGACGTGCCTCTAGGATGGCTTCGACTGGGCCCTCGCCGACGTTCTTGATGGCCCCCATCCCGAAGCGGATCGCGGACGAATTGTCCTTTTCCTCAATGGTGAATCCAAGCCTGGAGGCATTCACGTCGGGGGGAAGAACCTCAATGCCCATCCGGTGACACTCGTCGATGAAGCGGCTCACCTTGTCGGTGTTGTTTCGCTCTACGGTCAGCAGGGCAGTCATATACTCCACCGGATACTTGGCTTTGAGGTAGGCCGTCTGGCACGTGAGGACGGCATAGTCGGCGGCGTGGCTCTTGTTGAAGCCATACCGCGCAAAATACTCGATATCGCCGAAGATGGCCTCAGCCTTCTCGCGAGGTACGTCGCTGCGCTCCATCGCGCCCTCGATAAACTTGGCACGATGCTTCAGCAAGGCTTTCTTCTTCTTCTTGCCCACCGCCCGGCGAACGAGATCGGCCTCGCCAGCGGTATAGCCCGCGATGTCCGTCAGGATGCGGATAATCTGCTCCTGGTAGACGATGATGCCGTACGTCTCGTCGAGGATCGGCTCCAGGCTGGGATGCCGATACTCCACCTCTTTCTCACCGTGCAGACGGCTGATGTAGTCGTCGATGTACTCCATCGGGCCGGGGCGGTAGAGGCTGATGGCGGCGATAACGTGCTCGAATCTCCTCGGCTGCATCTTCATCAGCGTCCGTCGCATACCCTGTCCCTCGACCTGGAAGACGCCCATCACCTCGCCTCGAGAGAGGAGGTCGTAGATAATCGGGTCATCCCGCGGGATGGTGAGCAGATCCAGATCCACGCCGTGTCGTTCTTGGATCAGTTCACAGGCGACGCGCATTACGGTGAGGGTGGCCAGGCCCAGGAAGTCAACCTTGAGCAGGCCCAACTCCTCGGATTCCGACATCGTATACTGCGTGACTTTGCCGATCTGGTCGTCGCTGCTGCCGCTGGTAGGGCGGCGTAGCGGCGCGTACTCGACGAGGGGTTGGTCGGACACGATGACGCCGGCCGCGTGCGTGCTGGCGTGACGTATGTTCCCCTCCACCCCCCGAGCCGTGTCGATCAGCCGTTGAATATGCTCCTGCTCTTTGTACTGGTTCCGCAGATCGGGAACGTTCTCAAGGGCCCGATCGAGCTTCACGCCGGGGCCACCTGGCACGAGGCGGGCGACGCGATCTACCTCCGACAGGGGATAGTCAAGGGCTCGTCCGGCGTCACGAATCGCTGCCTTGGCCCCCATGGTCCCGAAGGTGATGATCTGCGCCACCTGCTCTTCTCCGTACTTCTCGATTGTGTAACGGATCAGGTGCTCCCGCTGGTCGTCGGGATAGTCGAGATCGATGTCGGGCATAGTCACGCGGCCCTCATTCAAGAAGCGCTCAAAGATCAGATTCTGGTGCAGCGGCTCAAGATTCGTGACGTAGAGGCTATAGGCTACGATGGAACTGGCGCCGGAGCCGCGGACGTTCCACCAGATGTTCTCCTCGCGCGAGAAGCGGCAAAGGTCCCAAACGATGAGGAAGTAGGTGTCGAAGCCCATGCGATGAATCACGTCCAGCTCATAGTCGAGCCTCTCCTGGATCCTGGGCGTGATCTCATCATACCGCTCCTGCAGCCCCTTCTCGCACAGGTGTCGCAGATACGATTGGGCGTCGTACCCCTCGGGTACTTCAAAGACGGGCAGGTGGTAGTTGCCGAAGCTCAGCTCGACGTTGCATCGTTCGGCGATCTCTAGCGTATTGCTCAGGGCCTCCGGGACGTTGGGGAAGAGGGCGGCCATCTTCTCGGCGCTCTTGAGATAGTAGCTCTCGCCGTCCATCCGCATGCGGTCTGGCTCGGTGATCGTCTTACCGGTCTGAATGCAGAGCAACACGTCGTGGATGGACGCTTGGTCGTGGCGGGCGTAGTGGACGTCGTTCGTGGCCACCAGCGGCAGGTCGAACTCATCGGCGAAAGCTATCAATTGGTCATTGACTGGAGCCAACTCGGCGATGTCGTGATCCTGTAGCTCAAGGTAGTAGCGGTCCTTGAACACGTCCTGGTACCACGCGACGACGTCGCGGGCCTTGTCGACCTGCCCGTTCTTGATGTGGCGGGCGAGCTCCGAGGAGCCGCAGCCGGAAAGGGCGATCAGACCCTCGTTATAGGCTTTCAGGACCTCTCGATCGACCCGAGGTTTGTAGTAGAAGCCCTCCAGCTGCGCTATGGTCGCGAGCCGCATCAAGTTGTGGTAGCCTGTGTTGTTCTGGGCCAGAAGGACCAGGTGGTAGGGGCTGCGGTCACGCTGGGGATCTCGCCTCTCGCGGCTGCGGGGAGCCACATAGGTCTCCATCCCGATGATGGGCTTGATGCCTGCGGCTTCGCAGGACTTATAGAATTGTACGGCCCCGTACATAGCGCCGTGATCGGTCAGGGCTAGAGCCGGCATACCCAGCTCGACAGCGCGCTCAGCCAGCTCCCCGCAGCTGCTCAGGCCGTCTAGAAGCGAGTATTCACTATGGACGTGAAGGTGGACGAATTCACTCATCGACCGCGTATTATACCATATCGGTTGGAGATTTGTAGTTATCGGGCGCGGCTGACCACTGCCGCTGGTAAGGACGGCTACCGGGAAGGTGCGGAAGCTCAAGCTGCATCGTGGGGTGGGGGGTGAGGCTCTGCCCCCCTCACCTAACCTCTCCCCCAGGGGAGAGGGACAGAGGGCTGTTCTGCAATGCCTTCGTCACGTAGCCTCTCCCCTGGGGGAAAGGGACAGAGGGCTGTCTTGCGGTTTTTCCGTCACGTGGCCTCTCTCCAGGGGAGAGCTGAGGGGGATCTCTGATTTTCCCCTCAGATGACCTCTTCCCTGGAGGGATGATGGCTAGTGTTCTGTCAACCGTATGGTGATCAGTGATCTTGCTTCATATGTAGCTCGTTTTCGCCCATCAGATGAGCCTTGATGAACCACTAGTCTGAGCCGCGTGTGACGAGCGGTAGGTAGATGGCCCACGCTTCCTCTTCCTCTGGTGCGTCCTCCACGTGGACGTGGCGAGGTGCACTGACGAACTCGCTGCACTCGTTCGCCGCCGTCACGGTGACGTCCTTCGTGCCGCTGATGCCCCAGGTGAAGCTGACGGTGTCGCTGATGCTGTCCCGGCCGGCGTGAACGACCGGCGTCTGCTCCGTCGCCCGCCATGTGTAGGTGATGGGCAGCGTGGCTGTCGTCGGGCCAACGGTGGCGGTGAAGATGGTCAGGGCGTCGACGGTCGTGGTCGGCGGGCCGTCCGGCAGGAGGCTGGTGATGGGGTCGCAGGACGTCGGTTCCTTGATGGTCATGGTGTGCGTGGCGCTGGCCTCCACGCCGCACTCGTTCGCGGCTGCGACCGTAATCACCTGAGGACCGGTGATGGTCCAGATATAGGTCATACTGTCCTCGATGCCGCGATTCCGGTGGGTCACGGGCGTCTGTGTGTCTGCCTCCCAGGTGTAGGTGATCGGGAGGGTGGCCGTAGGAGGCGTACTCTTGAGGGTGAAGGTGTAGGGGCCGGGCGGGCCGGCAGTCGCCCCGTCGATCGTGACGTCGGTGACCGTGTGGCACGTCGCCTCGTCGGGGGCGACCCAGTCGCCGCTCCAGAGGGGAATGGTGTCGAAGGTCGACAGCTGCGGGTCTGCGGGCACGGTGGCGCTGAGGACCAGGGTATGGGGGCCATCGGGCGTGTCCGCCGGCACGTCGTTCACCAGCCAGATATGTTGCGGGAGGCCCGGGGCGGTCTGTCCGACGTCGATCTCCGAGCCCTTGGGGATGGGCTGCCCTAGATTTGGCGCCTCCCAATCTCCATCGTACATTTGCCATCCTTCAACCGTTGATGCGAAGTCCAATTTCACCGTCACTTGCCCCCCGGTCTCGTTCTCCAGGTGTTCGTGGAGCTCGACCCGCTGGGTAGGTGTGATGTGGGCGGAAGCCGTCCCACCGAGGTGCAGGTCTCCGTCTCCGGTGGTGAGTTTGGCAGTCTTGGGACCCAGGCAGGTGATGCCCTCATCTTGGTGGGCCTCGACACCCGTAGCTCGCACCATCGCTGCTACCGTGCCGTTCTGCAACGGTGACTCCTGACCCTCGTAGCACAAGTAAGCGCGCAACTCACACCCCTCGCAGTTGTTGAGTTGATCGTACATGGCGAGGAGAAGCTCGGCCTCAACGGTCCATTCTCCGGCCGCCATGTCCATCCCTTCGGGACAGCTGGTCGGGCCGGCCGAGGACAGCCCCAAAGCTGCCCAGTGTTCTCCCGGTGCAGATGGAAGAGCATTGGTCAGGAAGTTGAGCCGTTCCAGTCGATACTCGAGAGGCACCTCCAGATGTTGACCGTAGCCCCACTCAAATAGAGAGACCGTCTGGGAGTAGGGGCTGCCGAAGACAAAGGGAAGTTGGTAAGACGTCGTGGGCGCTGTGGTCGCCATCGGTGCCCGCACGCCGATGAAGAACTCATCGCCTCTGAGGCGTGTCAGCCATTCGTTGCACAGGTCGGTAGTCACGGCGATTCCCGGTGGGTCAACCGCTGTCACGATGTGCCACATCTGGTCTGCCTCCTGCCTGGCGGATGGTGCCCGCGGTGAGGCCAACGCGGAAGGCACCACGGATCGGGATGACGTTTGCCCGTCTTTCTTGATCTTGGTGTCTATCGCAGAAACCCCCACGCTCTCATCGCTGTAGTTGGCCTGGAAAGCATCGGTGAGGGTCATCTCCTCCTGGCCTGGGGGCACGGGCGGAGGCGTGTAGCTCACTTCGAAGCCCATAAGTTGATCCTTGAACACGAAGGGAGGTCCTCCAGGTTCTGGTTCTGCACCGTCAGAGAAGCTGAAGTCCGTGGCCCCGGGTGGGGGAACCCAGATGACGTCGCGATCGTAGGGGTCTTCCGATGCTGGGTAAACGTCGAGAGCTACACGGTTGTGGCCTGTGGTAGGTCCGTAGCCCACGATCTTTGGGGCTCTTCCTTTGATATCCTTGCTCTGGGTACTTGTACGGCCTGAGCAGTCGCAGGACGCGTCGTCCTCGTCACAATCGCTGTTCCCCATAGCGCCGAAGAACATCGCTGTGGCGAGGAGGAGCAGCATAAAGAAGCGTGCGTAGGGATGGCGCGACCAACGGGACAAGCCTTCACGGATGATGCAAAGCATAGGTTCCTCCTTGATTACCAGTCCGTTTCCATGGTGTGGCGGGGTGGAGAGGCCCCATCCGTCCCCTTTTCAGGGGTTCAGTCCTTCAGGACGAGCGGTAGGTAGATGGCCCACGCTTCCTCTTCCTCTGGTGCGTCCTCCACGTGGACGTGGCGAGGTGCACTGACGAACTCGCTGCACTCGTTCGCCGCCGTCACGGTGACGTCCTTCGTGCCGCTGATGCCCCAGGTGAAGCTGACGGTGTCGCTGATGCTGTCCCGGCCGGCGTGAACGACCGGCGTCTGCTCCGTCGCCCGCCATGTGTAGGTGATGGGCAGCGTGGCTGTCGTCGGGCCAACGGTGGCGGTGAAGATGGTCAGGGCGTCGACGGTCGTGGTCGGCGGGCCGTCCGGCAGGAGGCTGGCGATGGGCTGGCAGAACGGGGGCGCCACCCAGTCGCCGCACCAGATGGGGATGGCGTCGAAGGTCGACAGATCAGGTGCCGCGGGCACGGTGGCGCTGAGAACCAGGGAGTGCGGGCCGTCGGGCGTGCCCTCCGGC
>CAZEQC010000084.1:0-15236 GCA_964514285.1 uncultured Anaerolineales bacterium
GCGCTGTGGCCCATCAGAGTGGTGTTGAGGAAGGTCAATCTCCCGGAAATCCAATTGAGGAAAGACGTAGTGGCGACGGCGTGATTTGAACACGCGACCAAGGGCTTATGAGTCCCCTACTCAGGCGCCACGATAGCCTTGCCCCCGCCACTACCAGACCAAGAATACCATGCTCTGAAGAGCGTGTCAAGCGGGCTCGAGTCGACGCCCTTGATGATTCCTTGACTTCACCATCGACGGGCTGAGGGCGAGCTATCGATGCAAAGTCCATTGTCAGTGTGTCTGCGCGCAGACCAGAACCTGAGTGGTCCCCATCACTTCCATCTAGATGGCCAGCCTGCATGAGCGCCCTATCCTAATCATCCGAGCCCTGCCCCCGGAATGACTGTGAGCGCCCACGTTCCAGCGCCCCCAGCCTTCCGAGCCGCCAAATAGAACCCACCGCCGTACTGTACAGAGACGCCCCAGAATAGCCCAGTGTCTGTAGTGACCAAGCACATAGCCGACGACCCGGGACCGGTATCGACCGGCCCCATCTCTACAGCCTCCTTCAGCTCCGGCCTGGAGCAGCATCTCCTCTTGCTGACGTTGATCTGGTGGCACCCCGGAAGAGCAGAGCTGGCGGTCTGCTGTGGACGTGAGTCAAGTGGGGCTGCTGCGGCGCCACCCCAGGCGTAACTGAGGATGTCTACCAAACTATGTGGGCGACTCCTCGCTGCGCTCCGAGTTGCCCACATACCCACAGCCTCTACGACGGCTACGGCCTTTTAACCAGGCTACGTCGCCAGATCCAGGTCGAGAAACGCGACCGCTCTGGTAGCATTCTCTTCTGACCCAATCAAACGCTTCGGTGACATTATCATCTGACTTGACAGGGTGACGATGGGTGGGGGGCACACTAACGGGTTGTCGTGGACACAGGCCTATCAGGTGCATCGCACCGGCAGGTAGGCGCGACAGCTCGTAAGCGCATCCTGGGTGGGGCGGGACTACCGGGTTGCCACAGGCCCATCCTGCTCACGTCGTGGCGTGGCGCTTCCGCAGGCCGGGCGCGCCTCCCAGCCCCGCTGCGACAGATTGACCGGAGCCCCTACCGCCCCCACCGGGCGCAGCTCTTCTGCGCCTCCGCGGCGCTGGTCACGTTGCGCGGGCTGGCGCCGTCGGCGTTGGCGGCCCAGATGTCGTAGGCCCCCACCGTGCCCACCGGCTGCCGGCAGACGATCCTCGAGCCCTTGGGAGAGAGACGGGCGTCGTAGGCGATGGGAACGACGGGCTGATAGCCCGCCGAAGGGGGACCCGCCCGGTGCAGGGTCTGGTCGATGGTGAAGTAGAAGGGAGGGTTGATGGCGCATCGGTGTCCCGGTGAGCAATAAGCAGGGCTGCACATAATCAGACCCCTATAATCCCCACTAATTGACCCTTGACATTTAATAAGGTATAGTGTATACTAGCTACTATATATAAGCACTACTGCTAGACCAGGGGCAGCCACCACCGCCCGGCAGTCCGGGAGAGCGACGCTTCTCCCACCACTCGTTCGCCTCCCGGCCGGGGCAGAGACCGTAGTCACGACCGACGCGCCAGTCGCCGTTGCAGGGACCAGACGTTGGAGCGATCCATGAGCGACGACGCCCATACTCAGCACCTCTCGCCGGACCAGCGCCGGAGGATCTACCGGGCCGCTCTCCGCGTGCTCCAGGAGACGGGGGTCGCGATCCACAGCGCCCGGGCGCGAGACGTCCTGGCGGCGGCCGGCGCGCGAACGGAAAGGGACCGCGTCTACCTCCCCGAGGCGCTCGTCGAGAGGGCGCTGCGCGCCGCGCCGTCCAGCTTCACGCTCCACAGCCGCTGCGACGCGACGAAGACGATCCGCATCGGAGGGCAGGGGGTCCACTTCGGCCCGTCGATCACCGCCACCCACGTCCTCGACCCGCGCAGCGGCGAGCGCCGACGCTTCACCCGCGACGACGCCGCCTCGGTGGCTCGGGTCTGCGACGCTCTGCCCCACATCGACTACGTGGCGGCCCAGGGGACCATCAGCGACGTCCATCCCGACCTCGTCGAGGTCTACGAGGTCGCCACCCTCCTGGCCCAGAGCGCCAAGCCCGTCATGGCCTGGTCGAACACGCTCGCGGGCTGCCGCGACGTTCACCGCATCGCCAGCCGGGTCGCCGGGGGGCGGGACGAGCTGGCGGAACGACCGCTCACCTTCTTTCTCGGCTGTTCCATCTCGCCCTTGATCATCCCCGGGGAGGTGGCCGATCAGCTCATCTTCTGCGCCCGCCGCGCCGTGCCCTACGTCTTTGGGCCATGCCCCATGTGCGGCGCGACGACGCCCGGCACGCTGGCCAGCACCCTGGTGGTGGCGACAGCCGAGGCTCTGGCCGCCCTGGCCCTGGCCCAGACGGTGAGGCCCGGCACCCCCTTCGTCATAGGCGGCTCCCTGGGCACCATGGACATGCGGCGGGCCACCATGCCCTACGGCGCGCCGGAGATGGCCCTCCTCTGCGCCGCCGAGACGGGCATCGCCCACGACCTGGGGCTGCCCGTCTGGTCCACGGCCGGCGTGAGCGACGCCAAGGTGGTCGACGAGCAGGCGGCGATGGAGGGCGCCATGGGCGTCGTCTTGGCCGCCGTGAGCGGCGCGGATCTGATTCATAACGTGGGCTTCATCGAGGGCTGCCTCACCGGCTCCCTGCAGCAGCTGGTGATGATGGACGAGGCCATTGGCTACGCCAAGCGCGTCCTGCGCGGGATCGAGGTGACGCCGGAGACCCTGGCCCTGGACTGGATCGCATCCATGGGGCCGGGCGGGAGCTTCCTGCGCACCGAGCACACGCTCCGGCATATGAAAGACGAGTTCTGGTACCCGACCCTCTTCGATCGACAGACGCGAGAGGGGTGGCGGGAGTCGGGGGGCCAGCGGATGGGAGATCGCGTCCAGGCCCGGCTCGACGAGCTGCTGGATGGGCCGCCGGCCCCGCCGCTCGATCCCGACGTCCGGGCGGACGTGGAGGAGATCCTGGCCGCTGCCGAGAGACGGGTCGCCGCGGAAGGGGGCTGAAGGGGCCGTGCGGGTCGGCCTCTCCGTCGGCAGGTGCATACCTTTGCATAATCGATACCACATAGAGAGGAGAGAGGTGAAGCGATGAAAGCAGCGAGCAACGGAAGCGACCGAGACTACGTGCGCCAGATACCGCCGCTCCAGGTGTTCAGCCAGGCGCAGCTGGAGGAGATCCATTACGCCAGCCTGGAGGTCCTGCGCCGCACGGGGGTGCGCATCCAGCTGCCGGAGGCCGTGGAGCTGATGCGCGAGGCCGGCTGCCACGTCGAGGGGGAGCGGGTCTATCTGCCCCCCAGCGTGGTCGAGTCGGCCATCCGCAGCGCCCCCAGCCAGGTCGTCCTCTGCGACAGGCACGGGGAGCCGGCGGTCCGCGTCGAGGGGTACAAGCCCCACTTCGGCACGGGCAGCGACTGCATCTTCGTCATCGATCCCTACACCGGCGAGCGGCGGTCCGCCCGGCTGGAGGACGTGGGCCACTTCGCCAAGCTGGTCGATGCGCTGCCCCACATGGACTTCGCCATGGGCATGAGCGTGGCCAACGACGCGCCGGAGGCCATCGCCGACGTGCTCCAGTTCCACGCTATGGTGACCAACACGGTCAAGCCCATGGTCTACGCCGTCAACGACCCCCAGAACCTGCGGGTCATCGTCGAGATGTGCGAGGTGATCGCCGGGGGCGCCGAGGCCTTCCGCCGCCAGCCCTTTGCCGCGCTCTTCGGCTGCTCCATCTCGCCGCTCCTCTACTCCCCCGGGCCCACCGAGAGCCTGCTCTACACGGCCGAGAAGGGGCTGCCCTACATCCTGGCCCCCACGGCCTCGGCCGGGGGCACGGGCCCGGTGACGCTGCCCGGCTCTCTGGTTCAGATCAACGCCGAGATGTTGGTCGGCCTGGTGCTGGCCCAGCTGAAGCGCGAGGGGACGCCGTTCATCATGTTCGCCGGCTGCCCCACGCCGTTGGATATGCAGACCACCATCGCCTCCTACGCCTCGCCCGAGTTCCTCCTCTTCCAGGTCGGGCTGACCCAGCTGCAGCACTACCAGGGGCTGCCCACCTTCGGCACCGCCGGCTGCTCCGATGCCAAGGCCTTCGACCAGCAGGCCAGCCTGGAGGGCGCTATGTCGATGCTCATCTCCAGCCTCAGCGGCGCCAACCTGATCCACGACGTGGGCTACGTCGAGTACGGCTCCACCTCCTGCTTCGAGCAGGTGGTGACCATGAACGAGCTGGCCGGGGAGATCCGCTTCCTGCTGCGCGGGATGGACGTGAACCGGGAGACCTTGGCCGTCGACGTGATCGACGCGGTGGGCCCGGGCGGCGAGTACGTCACCAGCGACCACACCTTCAATCATTTCCGCAACGGCTGGTTCCCGGAGGTGATCGGCGATCGGACCGCCTACGACGACTGGGTGGACGCGGGGAGCAAGACGCTGGGCGACCGCGCCAACGAGAAGGTGCGGCACATCTTGGAGACGCACGAGCCGGAGCCGCTGCCCGAGGCGACCGCGGAGGAGCTGGACGCTATCCTGGCCGACGTGAGGGCCGGCGTGGAGGCTTGAGAGGCATCGGGGGATCAGATATGGGTATGCGCGAGGTGCTGGACTTCGTGGTCGACGCCCGGTGGGGCGACCTGCCCCGGCCGGTGCGGCGCCAGGCCCGGATGTGCCTCCTGGACAACCTGGGGGTGACCCTGGCCGGCACCCTGACCCGGGTCAGCCGCATCACGGCCGACTACGCCGCTCGCACCTGGCCCGGGGAGGAGGCCACGATCCTCCTCCACGGCCGGCGCTCGTCGCCGGTGGGAGCGGCCTTCGCCAACGGCTGGTCCGCCAACGCCGTGGACAGCGACGACATCGTCCGCTATGCGGGTCACGCCGGGGGCCAGGTCTTTCCGGTGGCCCTGGCGCTGGCCGAGGCGGGCGGGATGGACGGCGCGCGCCTTCTGGCCGCCCTGGTGGTGGGCTACGAGGTGGCCCATCGGGTGGGGCGCTGCTGGCACGACGCCCACCAGGTCTACCAATCGGAGGGGGCTTGGGGCTCGGTGGCCTGCGCAGCGACGGCGGCCCACCTCATGGAGCTGGAGCCGGATCAGGTCGCCCAGGCCCTGGGCATCGCCGAGTATCACGCGCCCAACGCGCCGATGATGGTCGACATCGACGATCCGGCCATGGTCAAACACGCTATGGGCTGGGGGACCATGAACGGGGTCGTCTCCGCCCAGCTGGCGGCCGAGGGCTTCACCGGCACGCCCAGCATCCTCGGGCAGGAGCGGTACAACGACTGGGTGAGCGACCTCGGCCGCACCTTCGTGATGGTCGACGGTCTGACGCGCAAGCGGAAGGGCTTCGCCTGCTGCGCATGGGCCCACGGGGCGGCCGAGGGGGCGCGGCGTCTGGTCGATCAGCACGCCATCCCGCTCGACGCTGTTGCCCGGATCGAGGTCGAGACCTTCCACGAGGGCCGGCGGCTGGGCACCGAGCTGCCCACCACCACCGAGGAGGCGCAGTTCAACATGGCCTGGCCGGTGGCCGCGATGCTGATGGACGGCGAGATCGGCCCGCGGCAGACGCTGGAGCACCGCCTGGAGGACCCGGAGCTGCGCCGGCTGGCCCGCAAGGTCGATCTGGTCGAGTCGGAGGCGCTGAACGATCTGGCCGAGGCCTTCGAGCGGGGGGAGAGGGAGGGACGCTGGGCCAGCCGGGTGACGATCGTGCTCCAGGATGGGCGGACCTTCCGGACCGGCCTGGAGGACGGGGGCTTCCATTTCCCGGCCGCGGCCTGGGGCGAGGCGGAGATCGAGGAGAAGTTCCGCTGGCTGGCCGGCCACGTGCTCGATCAGGCGCGCATCGACGACCTGGTCGCCATGGTCTGGGACGTCGAGGACGTGTCGGACGTGCGCGATCTGACAGCGATGCTGGTATCTTGACAGGAGGTTGATGGTATGACGATGAGTGAACGTGTGCGACGGTTGCGGCAGCGGAGTCGGGAGGCGGTGCCCTCCATCTCGTCCGAGCGGGCGGAGCTGCTGACCGCGTTCTACCGCCAGACCGAGGGGCGGCTGATGTCGGCGCCGGTGCGGCGGGCCCGGGCCTTCCAGTATCTGATGGAGCAGAAGGCCATCTACCTGGGCGAGGGCGAGCTGATCGTGGGCGAGAAGGGACCGGCGCCCAAGGCCGCTCCCACCTACCCGGAGCTCTGCTGCCACACCCTGGACGACCTGGCGATCCTCGACTCGCGGGAGAAGGTCGCCTTCGCCGTCAGCGACTCGGTGCGGCGCACCTACCGGGAGACGATCATCCCCTTCTGGCAGGGCAAGTCGATGCGCGACCGCATCTTCGAGGAGATGACGGACGCCTGGAAGGCCGCCTACGAGGCCGGGGTCTACACCGAGTTCATGGAGCAGCGCTCGCCCGGCCACACCGTGCTCGACGGGAAGATCTACCGGCGGGGCCTGCTCGACGTCAAGCGGGAGATCGAGGAGCGCCTGGGCGATCTGGACTACCTGAACGATCCGGAGGCCTACGACAAGCAAGAGGAGCTGAAGGCGATGGGCCTCTGCATCGACGGGCTGATTCGCCTCGCTGAGCGGCACGCCGAGAGGGCCCGGGAGCGGGCCGCCGAGACCGCCGATCCGACGCGTCGACGGGAGCTGGAGCGGATCGCCGAGGTCTGCAGCCGCGTCCCGGCCCACGCGCCGCGCGACTTCTGGGAGGCGCTCCAGACCTATTGGTTCGTCCACCTGGGGGTGACAACGGAGCTGAACCCCTGGGACGCCTTCTGCCCCGGCCACCTGGATCAGCATCTCTATCCCTTCTACGAGCGGGGGCTGGAGGCGGGTACCCTCACCGAGGAGGAGGCAGAGGAGCTCCTCCAGTGCCTGTGGATCAAGTTCGACAACCAGCCGGCGCCGCCGAAGGTGGGCGTCACCGCCCAGGAGAGCAGCACCTACACCGACTTCGTGCAGATCAACCTGGGCGGGCTGACGGAGGAGGGGGCCGACGGGTCGAACGAGCTCTCCCACCTGATGCTGGACGTGATCGCGACGATGCGCCAGGTGCAGCCCAACCCCTCGGTGCAGGTGAGCAAGAAGAACCCGGAGCGCTTCGTGCGGCACGCGGCCGAGGTGATCCGCCAGGGGATGGGGAAGCCGGACCTCTTCAACTGCGACCTGGTGGTGCAGGAGCTGGTGCGGCAGGGGAAGACGGTGGAGGATGCCCGGGCGGGGGGGACCAGCGGCTGCGTGGAGACGGGGGCCTTCGGCAAGGAGAGCTACATCCTGACCGGCTACTTCAACATGCCCAAGGTGCTGGAGATCACGCTGAACGACGGGATCGACCCGCGGACCGGCCGTCGCATCGGGCTGAGGACCGGCGATCCGGGCGAGTTCGAGCGCTTTGAGGCGCTGTTTGAGGCCTACCGGAAGCAGTTACGCCACTTCGTCGACGTCAAGGTCCGCGGCAACAACGTGATCGAGCGGCTCTACGCCCGCACCCTGCCGGCGCCCTTCCTGTCGCTCCTGACCGACGACTGCATCGCCAGGGGGAAGGACTACCACGAGGGCGGGGCGCGCTACAACACCAACTACATCCAGGGGGTGGGGCTGGGCACCATGGCGGACGCGCTGACGGCGATCAAGTACCACGTCTTCGACCGGGGGGCGGTGTCGATGGAGGCGTTGATGGGGGCCTTGGAGCGGGACTTCGAGGGGCAGGAGCGGCTGCGGCAGCTGCTGCTCAACCGCACCCCGCGGTACGGGAACGACGACGACTACGCCGACCGGGTGATGGTCGAGGTCTTCGAGGCCTACTTCGAGGCCGTCGACGGTCGGCCGACGCCGCGAGGCGGCACCTACCGGATCAACATGCTGCCCACCACCTGCCACGTCTACTTCGGGTCGGTGATCGGCGCCACGCCGGACGGGCGGAGGGCGGGTCGGCCGCTGTCCGAGGGCGTCTCGCCGGTGCAGGGGGCCGACCGTCGGGGGCCGACGGCGGTGCTGCGCTCGGTGTCGAAGATGGACCACGTGCGCACGGGGGGCACGCTGCTGAACCAGAAGCTGACGCCGCGGTTGCTGGAGAGCGAGGAGGGGCTGGAGAAGTTCGTGCAGTTGATCCGCGCCTACTTCCGGATGGATGGGCATCACATCCAGTTCAACGTGGTGGACGCGGCCACGCTGCGAGCGGCGCAGGCGGATCCGGAGGCGTATCGGGATCTGATCGTACGAGTGGCGGGATACAGCGACTACTTCTGCGACCTCAGCGAGGCGCTGCAGGAGGAGATCATCGCCCGGACGGAGCACACGGCGTTCTAGCGTGCCGCCGGGCCCAGTGAAGGAGGTGAACCGGATCCAATCCGTCGTTCGAGCGACGCACCAGGACCCAGATGACCCTTCGCCTCAAGGGTCGCGCACCGTCCCGGCTCGCATCAAGCTGACGGTCCGAGCCATCGGCTGCGACCACGAGGTGAATCGTTACAGAGCCAGATCAAGAGGAGGATACGAAGGATGAAGGCGTCAATCCGTCATTGGTTGAGTTTGATAGCGGTCGTTGGCCTCGCTCTGGCCCTCGCGGGCTGCGGAACGACAGCGCCCGAGGCCGAAACGGAGCCGGCTGCGACCGAGCCGCCCACCGAGGTCGAGGAGGCGTCCCAGTCGTCCGAGTCCGACGAGGGCTCGGGCGGGGAGAACGTGCTCAAGGTGGGCGTTCTGGCCCCCTACAGCGGTCCCGCGGCCCTCTCGGGCAAGGAGTTTCGCGGGTCGGCGGAGATCGCTTTTGACCAGATCGACTGGCAGATCGGGTCGTACGAGATCAAGCCGGTCTGGATCGACTCCCAGTCCGACCCGGCCAAGGCCTCCCAGGCCTACGAGCAGGCCGTCGTTCAGGAGGGCGTCCAGGTCGCCATGCTGAACTGGCATAGCTCGGTGGCCGTGGCCTGCATGGAGGTCGCCGCCAAGCACCAGGTGCCGCACATAGCGCCGTTCGGCGCGACTGAGGTGGTCAACGAAACTTTCCACTCCGACCCGGAGAAGTATGGCTACTGGACCGGCAAGTGGTGGGCCACGCCCACCAAGCTGACGCAGGGCTACATCGAGGTGCTGGAGGACGCGATCTCTAGCGGTCGCTGGACCCCCGAGTCGAAGACCGTGGCCCTCTACGGTGAGGACACCGACTGGGGCCGCAGCTTCGCCAGCGCGCTCCGGGGCCAGTTAGAGGAGGTCGGTTGGGAGGTGGTCGACGAGGAGTACTTCCCCGGCGACCAGGTCGAGTTCTATCCCTACATCAACAAGCTGAACAACCTCAACCCGGCCCTGCTCGCCGGCACCCACACCGGCGCCGCGGCCTTTGCCGGTCTCCTCACCCAGGCCGATGAGCTCGACCTGGAGGCCATGATCATTGCTGACGGCCTGGGCCGGTTCGGCGAGTGGTATGAGCTGACGGGCAACTCCTCCAACTACGTCCTGGATCAGATCACCCCGGCCTTCACGGGCCCCGAGGGGCAGGCTTATCTGGAGGCGTTCGAGGACCGCTATGGCTTCACGCCCAGCGCGTCGGCGGGTGGCTTGGCCTACGACGGCGCGGGCTTTTTCATAGCCATGGCTCAGAAGGTGTACGAGGAGACTGGCGAACTCACCAGTGAGACCATCTACGACTTCGTCCAGAACAAGCTCTGGACGGGCGAGTGGAGCTACACCGACGGCATCGTCATGCAGGAGTACAAGTTCACGCAGGACACCATTCCCGATCCGGTCGTCGGCGCCGGCTACTACATCTTCCCCATCGTCCAGTACGTGGATGGGGAGGCCAAGACCGTCTTCCCGCCGGATCAAGCGGACATGGATCTGACGCCGAAGGAGTGATCCCGGGAGAGCACGGAGGTCTGGGGCGCTTAAGCTTAGCGCTCTTTCACACCACTGCCTAGGACAGATTTGGGCGTCTCCATTGCTCGAAGCTCCTGTCTCGGGGCGTCTGGGCCGGGGCGCGGCTTGGTAGCGCGCGCTGGTCGCCCCGAGACGGGGCTCAGAGCAGTTGAGACGTCCAGGTTGGGCTCACAAGCGTTGCGCTTGGTCTCCTGACCAAGCCCCGTTGAGGCGCTGAGCGGTGTGGGGATGACGGGCGGTTCGACGTACCTAGAAACTGGGCGGCGATATGGCCACGATGCAGACCAGCTCGTCGTCGCCCACGTTCGTCACCCGGTGGGGGATCCCCTCGTTGAGATAGATGCTGTCGCCCTCGTCGAGCTCGAAACGCTCGTCCCCGGCCACGATCCCAGCCCGACCCTGCAGCACCACCATGCACTCATCGGCAGCGTGGCAGAGAGGCTCCCGGGATGACGACGTGCCCGGTTCCAGCGACATAGAGATCATCTCCAGCTTACCGGTGGAGTCCGGGGAGAGGAGCTCGTAGCGGCCCTTGTAGTCGGGCGGGGAGAACGCCCGGCGGCGCTCCTTGCGCACGATGATCTCCTTGGACGGGGCATCCAGGAAGAAGGTGAAGATGGGCGTATCCAGCGTCTCGGCGATGGCCCGCAGGGTGCGCAGGGAGGGATCGACGACCCCGCGCTCGATCTGGCTGATGGCGCTCTGACTGAGCCCCGCCGCCTTGGCCAGCTGACTGGATGACATACCGAGCTCTTCTCGCACCGCACGGATCTTCTTGCCTACCATGATCCCCCGCTCCACCTATTAGCACAGCTTAACCCATGCTCCGATTATACAGCCAGCCTGCGAATTGTCAATGCCGTAGTCTCAGCCCCCTGGTCACCTGACCAGGTCCCAGGCTGCACACATGGCGAGGCCGTGCCCTCCCCACATGACCCTTTCCCCGCCGCTCGCCCCGTGGTATCCTATGACCCGATGACGGAACACTGCTTGGTGTTCACTTATGACTGATCGCTGACAACCGGCCAGAAAGGACGCACGCCGTGGCATCACAATCGACCCGCGCAACAGACCGACGCACCAGCCGCGGCCTCCGCGTCGTGGTCGGTTGCTCGTGGTATCAGAGGTACGCTAGGAGATCAACGTGGATAACGTGACGAGGCGAGGGTGGGTGTTGCTGCTCCTGATTGGCGTCCTGGCGGCGGGGCTCGTCGCGCCGGCGGCCCGGGCGCTCTCCGGGCACCAGCAAGACGTGACGGCGGTCGATGACTACGTCCGCAGGCAGATGGCGCGCCACCGCATCCCCGGCCTGGCCCTGGCCATCACCAAGGGCGATGAGGTGATCCACGTGCGGGGCTTCGGCACCGCCGGCGGGCAGCGGCCGGTGACGGCGGAGACGCCGTTCTACATCGGCTCGGTGAGCAAGTCCTTCACCGCGCTGGCCATCATGCAGCTGGTGGAGGCCGGCCAGGTCGAGCTGGACGCGCCGGTGCGGCGCTACATCCCCTGGTTCGCGGTGGCCGACGAGGCCGCCTCCCAGACCATCACCGTGCGCCATCTGCTCCACCAGACCAGTGGGCTCTCTGAAGCCGGCTTCCGGCGTCCGTCCCTCCCCCCCGACACCACGCTGGAGGAGACCGTGCGCCACCTCCGTCGGGCGGAGCTGACCGCCCCGGTGGGCACCAAACACCAGTACTTCAACCTCAACTACAACGTCCTCGGCCTGATCGTCGAGGAGGTCTCCGGGCAGTCCTACGGCGCCTATCTGAAGGAGCACGTCTTCGCGCCGCTGGGGATGGAGAATGCCTTCGTCTCCCGAGAGGCGGCGGAGCAAGCCGGGCTGGCCCAGGGCCACAACGTGGTGCTGGGGTTCCCGGTGGCTCGCGAGCAGCCGTATCTGGCCTACGACCTGCCGGCGGGGATGGTCATCGCCTCGGCCGCCGACATGGCCCGCTACGCCGTGGCCCAGACCAACGGCGGCTGCCTGGGGGAGACCTGCGTCCTCTCCGCGGAGGGGATCGAGACGCTGCACACGCCGCCCGCCGACGTGGAGAGCCCCTACGCCATGGGCTGGGAGGCCCACGAGGAGGAGGGCCTGCGGCGCGTCAGCCACAACGGCGCGGTGCGCACCTTCTTCTCCAACGTCACCCTGCTGCCGGAGACGGGGTACGGCGTCGTGGTGCTGGTCAATCAGAACGGCCTCTTCCACCTGCTGCTGGCCTATGAGCGCGTCGTCGACGGCGTCGTCCGGTCGCTGGTGGGCGGCCAGCCACCGGGCGGGATCGCCATGGCGATCCTCTACGCCCTCATCGCCGCCCTGATGGCGCTGGATCTGGGACGGCACGGCCTGCGCCTGGCCCGTCTCCCCCGCTGGCGAAGGCGCTGGGAGGCGCGGGGCTTGGGCCGACGGGCCCTGATAGGCCTGGGCATCCGGGCCCTGGTAGCACTGCTGATCCTGGTGGGCGTCCCGCTCTTGCTGGTCGCACAGTCCGGGACCGACGGGGCCCAGGTCACGCTCCTCAACTACGCCCCGGCGCTATCGGCCTGGCTGGGCCTATCCTCTCTCCTGACGCTGATCGAGGTGGGGATCAAGGCCCGCCGGGTGCTGAGCTGACGATGCCACACGTGCTCTGGGCGGATTAGCGACCTCCGCCCGTGATCCGCCCGCTGCGAACCTCACTGCAAGAGACGCGGACGTCGGATCCTTGTTTGGGCCATTTGACGCTCGTTTCGGATTCACATTTGGGTTATTTGATGCTCACGTCGGATTCGCAATCCGACGTCCGCCGCAGGCGGCAGGGTAGGGTGAGAGTAGGATGACAGCGACCGTTCCGTCCTGGCGGACGGCCTTTGGATCGCGGATCCAAAGGGAGCAGGCGGAAGAGAGGGCGGAAGGATCATCGATCCAGCCGCGACACGAGAAGGAGGATGGATGAGAATGCGTGACACAACAGAACCAACGAGCCGCAGTGAGCCGCGCCAGCCGGGCAGCGTGGTGACCTTCTTCCTGCTCACCTTCGCCCTGTCGTGGGCCGTCTGGGTGCCCATGGCCCTGCTGGAGATCGACCATCCGCTCTACAAGCTGGGCACATTCGGCCCCACCGTGGCGGGCCTGCTGCTGACGGGCGTCATTCAGGGCCGGCGAGGGCTCCGCGCGCTCTGGCGACGGCTCCTCATCTGGCGGGTGAGCGTCTTCTGGTACCTGTTCAGCTTCCTCAGCACCGCGGTGGCGGCCCTGGCCGCCATCGGCCTCCACGTGGCGCTGGGCGGCGCCGTCCCCACGTTCAACGACCCGGCCCAGCTCTACCTGGTCGTGCCCGCCTTCCTCTACGTGCTCTTCACCAGCGTGGTGGGCGAGGAGATCGGCTGGCGCGGCTACGCCCTGCCGCGCCTCCAGGATCGCACCAACGCCCTGTCCGCCAGTCTCTTCCTCGGGGTGATCTGGGGGCTGTGGCACCTGCCCCTCTTCTGGATGGCGGGGAACTTCCACCAGGCGATTCCGCTCTCCCTCTTCCTGCTCCAGATCACGGGGTTCTCCGTGCTCTACACCTGGATGAACAACAACACCCGCGGCAGCCTTCTGATCCCCCATCTCTTCCACGCGGCCAGCAACACCACGCTGGGCGTCCTGCCCATTCTGCCCTCGGCGACGGGCGGCGCGACCCGGCCCCTCTGGCTGGCGGTGGGGATCCTCTGGGGCGTGGCTGCCGCCGTCGTGGCGATCTACGGGCCGTCGCGGCTCTCCCGTCGCGAGGGACGGACGTCCGGATAGCGAGGGCAGGAGGACGAGCACGGGTCGATGCCGGAGCAAGTCTCCCCTTACGGTCCGCAGCAGGTGGGGAGGATTCGCATATCTATTGGGCTCCACGTGATGACGTGTGCAGAAACTTCGTATAGTACAAGGCAGGAGAATTGAAGGGCAAGGGCAATCGTGAGGAGAGGCATGAGTAGTCTGGTCACCGTCGTTGTCGTCGTCGCAGCTATCGTATTGCTCGGCTGGCTGGGGCTGCAGGTGAAGCCGAGCCCCTTCCCGCCGCTGGGTGAGACCGGCTCGCAGCCGGAGACGGTGCCCCTGCCGGACGGCCTACCTGCGCCCGTGGAGCGATTCTACCGGGAGCTCTACGGCGATCAGGTCCCGGTGATCGACTCGGCCGTCATCAGCGGGCGGGGCAGGCTGCGCATCAGGGGCATCACGTTCCCGGCTCGCTTCCGATTCACGCATGGGGCGGGGGTGACTTATCGCCACGATATCGAGGTCACCTTCTTCGGCCTCACTTTGATGAAGGTCAAGGAGGTGTATGAGAGGGGGTGGGCCCGCCTGGAGCTCCCCTTCGGCGTCAGCGAGGGGCCGCAGGTCACTCAGGGGGCGAACCTGGCCCTGTGGGGCGAGGCGATCTGGTTCCCCTCCATCTGGGTGACCGACTCGCGGGTGCGGTGGGAGAGGATGGACGAGGAGACGGCTGTCCTGGTGGTGCCCTACGGGGACTACAACGAGATGTCACAGCGCTTCGTGGCGCGCTTCGACCCCGATACCGGCCTGCTGCGCTTCCTGGAGTCGATGCGCTACAAGGGCGAGGAGAGCGAGGAGAAGACGCTGTGGATCAACGAGGTCACCGAGTGGGGCACGTTGCACGGGGAGATGGCGGCCACGGAGGCGGAGGTGACCTGGTTCGACGAGGGGACGCCCTGGGCCACGTTCGACGTGGAGGAGATCGTCTACGTCTCCGAGGTGGAGTAGCGCCGCGGCGGCACGCCGCTCAGGCCGTCCAGGCCCACCGGGGTGCCATGCGCCAGCCGGTTGGCCGCTGTCGTGCAGCGATTGGGAAAATCAAGAAGCCCCCGCCGGCGGGGGCTTCTTTGCTCTCCTATGGGGTCCGCCGGGTCACGGACCCGGCTCGAGCGTTTGGTCAGTCAATGGGGGTCCGCCGGGTCACAGACCCGGCGCGCCCCTTCCTCATCCTGTAAATCCTGTAAATCCTGTCTAGAAACCTAGCCGCCCAGGTAGGCCTCCTTGACCTCCGGATTCGCCGCCACCTCCGCCGCCGAGCCCTCCAGCACGAAGCGGCCCGTCTCCAGGACGTAGGCCCGGTCGGCGATGGAGAGCGCCATCTGCGCGTTCTGCTCCACCAAGAGGATGCTCGTGCCCTGCGAGTTGATCTCCTCGATGATGGCGAAGATCTCATCCACCAGGAAGGGCGCCAGGCCCATGGACGGTTCGTCCAGCAGGAGCAGCTCTGGCTCGGACATCAGGCCGCGCCCCATGGCCAGCATCTGTTGCTCGCCGCCGGACAGGGTCC
>CAZEQC010000085.1:0-15162 GCA_964514285.1 uncultured Anaerolineales bacterium
TCAGGGAGAGAAACGACGGCCGGAGAAACGCCCGTTCGGAGACGGCGCGGTACAGGTCGGCGGCGACCTCCGCCGCCTGGGCCTGATACCGCTCTTCCATCTCCTCCTGGTCCATCAGGGCACCCATCTTGAACCCCGTCTGCCCCACGATGTGGTAGCCCCAGCTCCGGAGCGCCTGATTCATCGTGAACAAGGCGAAGCCGGTCGGCCCATCGGCCACCGTGGCGACCAGATAGGCGCACTTGCCGGCGAAGGCAGGGCGGTGGCAGACGTACGCCAGCCGGTCTATCAGATTCTTGGCGACGCCGTTCACGTCGTTGACGTAGACCGGGCTGGCCATGATGAGCCCCTCGGCCTCGTCCAGTTTGGCCTTGATAGCCGGCACGTCGTCCTTCAGCGGACACGCCTCCTCCCCGCGGTCGAAGCAGGTGCGACAACCACGGCACATCGCCAGGTCGAGATGCGCCAGGTTGAGGACCTCGACGTCTAGCGGCGGCGGCTGCCGCTCCGCGGTCGCCTCCAGGTGGTTCGCGACCATCTCCACGACCCGGGCTGTGTTGCCGCGCCTGCGGTAGCTGCTGGTCAGGGCCAGGATCTTCATGCCTGGGCTGGGTCTTTCAGCGCCGAGGCGATAGACTCGGCCCAAGCCGTGATAGCCTCCCAGTCGCGGAAGTCACCGGATGGTGCCCCGACGTTCTTGATCATGAACTTCTGGAGGACGTTCAGGTTGTCCTCGTCCAGGGCGCCATGGAAGAGCGCGATGTCGCGCGCCCCGATCTGATCGGCGACCGGCTGCAGACCGTCGGGGAAGCGCCATCCGTCGGTCAATGCCATCGGATCGCCCTCGCCGGTGGGTCCGCTGGAGAAGAGCCAGACCGGCTGCTTCGCCAACGCCTCCGCGTGGGCTTTCAAGAACCTGGCCGCCGGCTTCTGCCAACGACCGATGTAGACCGCGCTGCCCAACACCGTGGCGTCGTAGGCCGCCGGGTCGCCGGCCTCCTCCGCGGGCACCACCTCTGCGCGCAGGCCCGCCTCGCGGAGCACCTTCCCGATTCTCTCGGCGATCTCCGCTGTTGCGTCGTATTTGCTGCCGTAGGCCACCAGGACTCGCTTGTTCACCTCAACCTCCTCGTTCCTTGCACTGTCTCTTGTATTGGCTACCGCATATAGGCCAGAAAGCTGACGAAGAAGACGAGCACCGTCACGATGCCTATGCCTACCCCCCGCAGCCAGCCCACGCGGTGCGTCTCTTTAAGCCCGATCGCCACCAGCAGGATCTGCCACACGACCGGCACGACCATCAGGCGGAGGGTCTCGACCCACGCCGGCCAGAAGGCGCCGGCGATGGGCACCAGGAGCGTCTCCGGTATCCACATCAGCACCGTGCTGGGGACGACCCAGGCCAAGCCGCAGACCACCAAGGCGTCCTCGAACGTGTGCGAGGCTGGCGCCGACCGTCCGGCGATGGCCAGCAGATGCGCTATCCCGGAGAACGCGATCCACGTCGTCAGCCCCCAGGGGACGGTCCAGAAGACCTGGTAGAGGTAGTACCTCTCTGGGGCGATGGGCATCCAGGGCTCCACCGCCGGCAGGCGCCCGATGGCGTGGTAGATCAGCGCCGTCCCGGCGTAGAGAACGGCGAAGATGAGGTTGATCCAGACGGCGATGGCCACCCGATTTCTCTCGATCAACAGGTCGCGGATCGCCCGTCGGGGCTGCACGGTGGTCCGCAGCCAGTACCTAAGAGCTTCTCCAATCGTCGACGTCAAACGTCCTCCTTTCGTCGCTGGTCCCGATCCGGGTCGGTTTCTTCAGTTGCTGAGCGGCTTATCCAGTCGCCCCTAGTGGTCGCGCCCAGTCCTTGGCTCGCTCGAGCTCGCCCTCCTTGAGTGGCCCCTCGGTCCCCTCCACGAAGAAGCCCTCGGGCGGAAGCGCCAGCTCTCCTCCCTTCCTCTTCAGACTGTCCGCGATGGGCTTGGCGGCGTAGCCGAAGAACCTGACGAAGAAGGAGAAGACGCCCGAGTCGACGTCCTCCTCTGGGACGCGGGTATCGAACGCGGCAACCCGGACCCTCTCAAGGCCGTCAGCCGGGATGCTCTTGAGGAAGGTCCTCGCGGCCGGGCTGGGCCGAAACGCGTGGGTCGGGGCGCCCACGACCAGAACGTCCAGGTCCCCCAGCTGCTCTGCGTCCACCTCGGTGACCCGGCGCGCCTCGACATCCTCCGCCGGCCCGAGGGCCTCGGCCACCGCTCGGGCGACCTGCTCGGTGTTGCCGTGGACCGAATCGAAAACGACCATAGCTCTCATGGTGATGTGCCTCCAGCACCTGTTGTGTGATTGCCTCTTGACGTGTCTGTACGGCCGATGCCGACAGACGTTGCGTGTCGGCGTGATACGGAACCCGGTTATAGGCGGGCGATGATCTCGCTCCGCTTGAAGGTGTGGATGCCGAACCAGAGAATCACGGCATCCACGAGCCATAAGAAAAGCCCTATTGCCAGCACGGTCAGGACGTTCAGGTACAGAACACCGGCGAGTTGCCCGAAGACGAGAAGGATAACGGGGAGCACCACCAGGGAGCCCAGTTGATAGGCGTCCTGGAAGCTGCTGACCTTCGATGAGACGAGAATCATCGTCCCCAGGCCCACGCCGGCGGCCGCGGGCGCCAGCCAGAGCACCAAGGTCACCCACATGGCGCTCGGAAAGAAGAGACCGCCCATGACCTGCCAGGCACTCAGATTCACCACCAGCGCGTAGAGCACGAACGCGCTCAGCCCCACCGCAAAGGCGGGAACCCAGGAGGCCAGCAGTTTACCCAGGAAGAGCTCCGTGTCGGTAGTGGGCGTGTGGAGCAACGCTTCCAGCGTCTTCCGCTCCTTTTCGCCCGCGAAGCTGCCGGCCGCGATGGTGCTGGCTACCATAACGGGGATGATGAGGAACATAGGGGCGAAGAAGTGCTCCAGCATAGCTACCACGATGACTTGTGCTTCGTTGTAGTTGGCGAACGTCTCTCGCATCGATGCGGGCATCATCTCCAGGAGGCTGGCGAGATCCTCCATCTCGCCGCTGGCGGCCATCTGCGGGGCGAACACACCCACCGCCGCCGGGAGCGCCACCACGAAGATCAGCGGCACGATCACCATCGGTAGCATCATCGCCTTGCTCCGGGTCACCACCTTCAGGTCGCGGGAGGCCAGCGTGCGGAGCGTGCGCCAGTTGATGGTTGCTATGCGGCCTGGTCGACCGCTGTCACTCATGCTCCCTCCTCGCCCAAGGAGGCCTCGTGCAGAGCGAAGTAGACGTCCTCCAGGGTCGGTTCCTGGGGCGCCACCTGATAGATGCGCCGCCCGGCGTTGACCAGCGCGGCGACCAGATCCGGCACGTCATCCCTTTGGGGAAGCCAGAGCGAGAGGACGTGCCCCTCTTCATCCCACGCCAGGTCACGCACCTCCGGAGGCAGGGGCACGCCGGTGAGGGGGCCGGGGTCCAGCTCAATCTCCAGGCGTACGCCCTGCCGGAGGTCGCGGGCCAACGTCGCCGGCTCGCCGACGGCCACCAGACGCCCGTGCTCCATCACCGCCACGCGGTGACACAGCCGCTGTGCCTCCAGCAGATTGTGGGTGCAGAGCACAAAGGTATGGCCACCGCCCCGGCTCAGGCGTGTGATCAACGCATGGACCTGGCGAGCGGCAACGGGATCGAGTCCCGCCGTCGGCTCGTCCAGGAAGATGAGCGAGGGACGGTGCAACAGGGCGCGTGCCAGAGCCAGCCGTTGCTTCATACCCTTGCTGTAGGCCCCGACCATCTCCCTCGCCCGGGTGTCCAGCTCGAAGTCCTCCAGCAGGTCTCCTACCCGGGCTCTTAGGTCAAGCTCGTCTACACCGTAGAGGCGTCCGTAGATCGTCAGGTTCTCCCACGCTGTGAGCTTCTCATCCAGAGACGGCGTCTCGGTCAGCACCCCGGTATGACGCCTCAGTATCGCGCCTTCCTCTGTTGGATCGTAGCCCAGGACGCGCAGCCTGCCCCTGGTCGGTGCCAGGACGCCGTTCAGCATTCGGATAGTGGTGGTCTTTCCCGCCCCGTTATGGCCCAGCAGCCCGAAGACCTCGCCGTGGTGCACGTCTAACGTGAGCTGATCGACGGCCACCGTGGTGTCATCTCGGTGGGGGGCGTCGAAGCAGCGTGTCAGGGCTTCGGCGTGCACGGCTATCGGGTCGGCTCGGTGAGACGTCACTACTCCCTCCCGTCCGGGATTATACACACAGCTGGCTTGAAGGCAACACCGATGGATAAGCATCTTGACACGCCACCTGCCGATGCTATCATGCCGACTCGAATCCATTTGGCTCAGCCCCGTGGGGGGCACACAATCGGGAGATCTCTATGTCCACCAGGCCGTTCAGGCTCATTTTGCTTATTCTGTTGCTGTCGTCCGTTGTACCGGCATGCGGACCGGCTCGGCGAAGCGCGCCGGGTACCCCTGCAGCATCTGCGCCGCTGCCGGCGTACCGGGCCCAGTGGCTGCCGCGAGCGCACGGACCGCTCTTCTCCACCTCGGGCACCTGTGATAGCTGTCACGCGGGCCTGGTCGACGAGGCCGGCAACGACGTCTCCATCGACGCCAACTGGCGCTCGTCCATCATGGCCAACGCCTCCCGCGATCCCTACTGGCAGGCCACCGTCCGCTCGGAGGTCCTCGACCACCCCGAACTCAGGGCCGTCATCGAGGACAAGTGTGCCACTTGCCACACGCCGATGGCCCGCTTCAGCGCCGCTGCATCGGATGGCGAGAGCGAGCTTCTCGACGGCGGCTTCCTGGAAGCCGGCCATCCCGACCACGCCTTTGCTATCGACGGCGTCTCCTGCGCCACCTGCCACCAGATCGAGAAGGAGGGCCTCGGTGAGCCCGAGAGCTTCAGCGGCGGCTTCTCCATCGACACCGAGCGTCCCCGGGGCCGGCGGCTGGCCTATGGTCCCTTCCCTCCGGCGCAGGGCCCCGGCGAAGTCATGCGGGGCTCCTCCGGCTATCGTCCGGTCGAGGGACCCCAGACCGGTCAGTCGGAGCTCTGCGCCAGCTGCCACACCCTCTACACGCCCTACGTGGGCGAGGACGGGGAGGTGGCCGGCACGTTCCCAGAGCAGGTGCCCTATCTGGAGTGGCAGCACAGCGACCACCAAGGGACCAGCGACTGCCAGGATTGTCACATGCCCCCGGCCGACGGCGCCGTGCGCATCGCCAGCAGCGGCGGTGGGCCGCCCCGCAGCCCCTTCGCGCAGCACCGCTTCATCGGCGGCAACGTCCACGTGCTCAAGATGCTTTGGGCCTTCGGCCAGGAGTTTGACGTCACTGCCTCCAGCGAGCACTTCGAGCAGAAGATCGAGCAGACCCTGGAGCAGCTCCAGACGAACACCGCCGAGCTGAGCGTCGGGGAGGCCAGCGTCAGCGGGTCGCAGCTCCGCTTCGACGTCGACGTCGCAAGCAAGACGGGCCATAAGTTCCCCACCGGCTTCCCGGCCCGCCGGGCCTGGCTCCACGTCGTGGTGGAGGACGCCGCGGGGGCCGTGGTCTTCGAGTCGGGCGCCGTCAACGCCGATGGCTTCATCGTCGGCAACGACAACGACGCCGACCCGGCTGCCTACGAGCCGCATTACCGGCAGATCACCAGCGCGGATCAGGTTCAGATCTACGAGCCGATCCTGGACGACGTTTCCGGGCAGGTCACCACCGCGCTGCTGCGGGCCCAGGGCTACCGGAAGGACAACCGGCTCCTGCCCTCGGGCTTCGACAAGACGACCGCCGGCGCGGACTTCGCCGTCTACGGCGCTGCCACTGACGACGATGACTTCCGGGGCGCCGGGGACACCGTCAGCTATCGGATCGATCTGTCCGAGTCCTCGGGGTCGGGGCCCTTCGAGGTGACCGTCGCGCTCCTCTACCAGTCGATCAGCTACCGCTGGGCGGAGAACCTGCGCGGGCAGGACGCGGGCGAGATCGACCGCTTCATCGACGCCTACGACGCCTTGGATAACCTCCCGGTCGTCGTGGCCGAGAGCAGCGTCTCTGTGGAGCCCTAGGCGAAGACCTTCGTACCGGCACGGTAGCCGCGCCCGCCTCCTCAAGCTAGCCATCTATGGTACCGCGGTGCGCACATCGATGGACGGGGCGCCCGACGCAGCGAGCTCGCGCCGCAGGGTCATCGCACAGCGGAAGCCCACGGCGTGGTCCTGCCAGGACGCCGGATACCGGTGACGGCGCGCAGAGCGAGCATCCCGCAGGGTGGCCGTCCAGGAGCCGCCGCGCTGCACCCTGAACCGCCCGGAGTCCGGACCCTGGGGGTTGCGCGTCGGCGAGCGGGCGTAGTAGTCGGCGCCGTAGCGGTCCGCGACCCACTCCCAGACGTTCCCGGCCATATCCAGCACCCCGCACCAGCTGGCCCCATCGGGATAGGTCCCCACCGGGGCGGTCCTGGCATATCCATCGTCGTAGGCAGCATCTCGCCAGTCCTCAAATGGGCAGCTGGCGTCACAGGTGTTCAGACGTGTTCCCTCGAAGGCGTCGCCCCAGGGGTAGATGGACCGCTTCGGGCCGCGCGCCGCGTACTCCCATTCGGCCTCGGTAGGGAGGCGAGCGCCGGCCCATGCGCAGTAAGCCTTGGCGCCATACCAGGAGATCATCACAGCCGGGTGGTCGCTGTATCCCTCTTCCGCCCGGAACCGCTCGTCAGCCCGCTCGATGCGGCAGTGCTCGCTGTTCAGGTCCACCATCACGTCGGCCCAGGTCAGATCGCCCTCGGCCGCCTCGCTCTGCGCGTTGAGGAAAGCGGCGAACTGAGCGTTGGTCACCTCCGTCCGATCGATGCGGAAGGTGTCCAGGCTCACCGTGTGGGCAGGCTGCTCGTCCTCAAACCAGTCCCGCTGGCAGTCGCCGTAGGCCCCCTCGCACAGCTGGAGGGCCTGGTCCACCTCCGCATCGGTGCTGCCCATCTCGAAATCGCCGCCAGGGACGCGGACCGTCACCATGCCGTCCTCAAGGCGGCTGTGCTCGTTCGTCGCCGTCGGTTCCGGCGTGGCATGGCCGAGGTCCCGGGTTGCCCCGCAGGCGGTCTGGGAGACCAGTGTGACGACGGCCGTTGTTGCGACCATCAACAGGGCTCTCTTGATCACATGAGAGTCTATCACGCCTATGTTATCAGAGGTTTGGCAGGTGATTAACAGATTGTTAACCGGGCCAGGGCGGCCACCGCCGCGGTTAGAAGAGCGAGGCCGATCAATGTGGTCTTGTTGAAGAACAGCCAAGGGAGGATGGCGAAGAGCAGGTACCAGACGACCACGACTCTGGGATCCAACGCGGCGATGAACGTGCTCCGATTCCCGTAGGTCGTCTCCATGATCTGGGACTTGACGTAGTCGACGGAAAGTCTATCGCGGATCCACGCCTCCACGTTCTTCATACTGACTCCTCCTCTTGGAGGCTGATCAGCTGATCCAGGAAGCTCGTCACCGTCAGGTGGACGGGCTGCACGTCCAGGGCGTTGCTTAGCTGGACGATCTGCGGTGGCTGGATCCTGGCACGCCGCAGGAGGTCAGGATCGCCGAAGACGCGAGCGGGATAGGTATCGGCGAGGATCCCTCCATCGCGCAGCACGACAATTATCAGCCAGCTTGCGACGAAGAGAGCGACGGTGACGAGCAGGACCTCCTCAAACTCGCCCAGTCCGCCGAACTCGCCGAGCACCAGATCGGAGAAGACGATCTCCCCGAGGGGCGCGGCCAGGGCGGCCCACCAGTTGTTGAACAGGATACAGAGTGACAGGGGTACGAACCAGTCGTCCGCGAATCGCTCGTCAGGTCGCTTGCTTGTCGCACGCGACGCGCACCCAGACGAACAGGGCGTGTTCGTCGGCGCTCCAGTTGACGGCCTCAACGACACCGTTGCATCCGGCCTGGAGCGTATCGCCTGTAGCGAAGTCGCTGCCCACCGCCGTCTGCGCGATGACGTGGTCGCCCACGTTCAGGTTGCACTGGCTGGCGTTCACCTTGAACAGCTTAAGCTCGGGCAGGGCCGCTTTCGATCTCTTGTTTATGCTCAAACCTCCCACTGACATAGACAAATCCTCCTACGATAGCTGTGAATGGAGCCACTGTGACGAGGCCAAGGCTGCCGACGATCGTCTTCAGGATCTCGGCCGCGACGTAATTGGTGTTCAGTAGATAGAGCGGCGGGATGCCCTGGGCCATGAAGACCATCAGAAGCGCTATGTACCCCGACGCGTAGGCCATCAGCAGCGTGGTGACCATGGTACTCGTCATGTTGCGTCCCACGTTGAACCCAGAGCCGATCAGCTCTCGTCGGGGCAGATCGGGACGTTTCTCGATCACCTCGTTCATCGACGTTGAGACGTCGATGGCCACGTCCAACACGGCACCCGAGGCGCCGATGAAGATGGCCGCCAGGAACACCCGCGTCAGGTTGAGATGGTCGAAGCCGGAGTAGAGCAAGGTCTCGGAAAAAGGCTGGATCGCCCCATGGAGACGAAACGGCGGCAGGAGCAGCAGCGCCAGCCCGATCGTCAGCAGGATCCCCAGCAAGGACCCCAGGAGAGCCACCAGCGCGATCTTGTTCACCCCGGCGACGAGGTAGAGGGTCGCCGCGGTGATGAGGGTCACCACACCCAGGGAGATCCAGACCGGATCACGCCCCAGGAGAATACTGGGCAATAGCACCTTCCACATCACCAAGACGGCGAACGCGAAGGAAAGCAGCGCTTTGACCCCGCCCCAGCCGGCGAAGCCGATCAGCAGCGCAGCAAAGAGAATCACGAGAACCAATTCGATCGTCAAGCGGTAATGATCGTAGGCCGTGGCCTGGACCACGCGCCCCTCCTCGATCTGATCCAAGACCAGGAAAGCCAGGTCACCGACGCCAAACATCTTGTCCGTCTCCATCTTGCCCAAGAGCGTGTTGGTGGCCGTTGTCTCCTGCCCCTCGTGAGGGCCCTCCAGGATTCTGACCTTGAGCACTTGCGTACCGGTGCTGACGATGCCGAACTTCTGGATCTCCGAGTTGTTCACCTCCAGCACCCGAGCGCGGGCACGCTCCACGTCCCTGCCGAAGGCGCTTTCGTAGCCGCTGGGGAAGGCGATCAGGGCCGCGGAGATGATGAGGATCACGGCGACCAGCGCGGCATCTCGATTGAGTGTCGCGTTAGAAAAGGGAAAGAATCGCATAATGTCACCTGGTCTAGCCTGCTAGTTCGTCTGGGTGCAGGAAGGGCAAGATGGCCTTTCCCGCACCGGCGGGTGGCCATCCTGCCTGCATCAGCCATCAGGCCTCGGTGGCTGCTGTTAGTTACTCAGAAGCCTTAGCCATGGTGCCGCCGAACCCGGCAATGGCCATCATCTTGGCGTGGACGTCCGTGTTGTCGTAGTAACCGTTGAACAGCTCGGCGCCGACGCCGATGGCGGAGGTCTGAACCGGGATGCCGGTGTGGGAGTAGGAGGTCCAGGAGATGCCAGCTTTCTGGTTCAGCACGTGGGTCAGCTTCACCACGTAGGGTTCGTACCCGCCGTATAGCAGGTACTGATAGTCGTCCTGAGAGCGTTCCTCCTCGCCTCGCATGCTGCGCTCGAAGCCCTGCTCCAGGAGGTCGAGCTCCAGGTCGGAGAGGACCATCCCCAGCTGCGCCTCGGCGTCCTCGTCGCCCTCCTCGGCCTTGGCCTCCAGCTCGGCGCGCTCGGCATCGGTCAGGAACAGCAGTCCGAAGTGCTCCTCGACGAGGGGCCAGGTGTCTTCAAAGCGCACGTTGCCGGCCTCGCGCCATTCGGCGACCTGGGCGTTGAACTGATCGTAGGAGATGCTCTGCTTCTGGATCTTGTCGAAGAAGGAGGAGTACTTGGTGCCGGCGAAGCCGATGCTCATGCCACCGGTCTCGTGGTCGCCGGTGACGACGATGAGCGTCTCTTCCGGATGTTCCTCGTAGAACTCAACAGCTTCAGCGATGGCGTTGTCGAAAGCGATGGTGTCGTGAATCGCGGCGGCCGCGTCGTTGGCGTGGCAGGCCCAGTCGATCTTGCCGCCTTCGACCATCAAGAAGAAGCCATCGGGGTTATCCAAAAGCTCGATGCCCTTGCGGGTCATGTCGACGATGGAGATGTCGTTCTCTGGCACGTCGTCCAGGGTGTAGTACAGGGCGTTGCCGCCGATCTTGTAGTCCGGCACGGCAAGGACCTTGCCCACGCCGGGCTCCAGGGCCTCGAACGCCTCCTTACCCTTGGCGACCGTGAAGCCGTTGTCCTCGGCCATCTCGTAGATGTCGGGCTTCTCCGTCTGCCCGTCGCTGGTGGTGGTCGGCCGCTTCAGCGGGCCGCCGGCGAAGTAGTCGAAGTCGCTGGTCGCAAGCTGCTCGTCGATCTCGCGGTAGTCGCCGCGCTTCGGCTGGTGGGCGAAGAAGGACGCCCCCGTCGCGTGGTCGATGGAGACGGATGAGACGATCCCCACCTTCCAACCGTTGGTCTTGGCGACCTCGGAGATATTCTCATAGGCTGTCTTGCCGCTGGCGTCCATGCCGACGACGCCGGAGGCGGTCTTCTGACCGGTGGCCAGCGCGGTGCCCGTGGACGCGGAGTCCGGGATCACGCTGGTCAGATCGTAGGTGGTGTTCATCCCCTGGGCGGGGAAGGTGTTCATCAGCAGGTCCACGTCCTCGGGGCGATCCCCGGCGCGGGCCGTGGCCGCCAGGTAGAGCTCTGCGGCGTTCCGCTGCGCGACGGCCATGCCATCGCCGATGAACAGGAAGACGTACTTCGCGTGTGTCTCGGGCTCGGGCGTCGGGGTGATCAGAACCTCTTTCTCGACCTCGACCTCAACCTCTTTCTCAACGACTTTGGTCACCTCCACCTGCCGGGTGACCTCGACCTCTTTCTCGACCTCGACGACCTCGGGCGTGGGCGTGGCACAGCCCACCAACATCCCCAAAAGCACGATCATCAAGGCCAGGCCTTTCAAGCGCTTATGTGTCATCATCGGTTCTTCTTGCCTCCTTGTATTCTGTTGTGTGCGGTATCAGTATGCATCGAGTGGCTCGAATGAGCGACATAGGACGGACGGGTATCTCCGAGGCGGCAAAGGATTCTATGACACCTCCTTCTCTCGTTCTCTTCGCACAAGCGGGTGTTGGGCGCGCCAGGATGCCCACCGTCTGAACGGTATCATAGATCTGTTACTGGTCTGTTAGGGACGATTTAACGCGGGTTTAGAGCTTTGTTAATGGGCCTTAAAGCGTCTCACATTGGGTTACTGCCTCGAGGTGGGCTGGAAGCCGGAAACACAGTCTAGGCCGTGACAAAGAGCGCCGGGGCTGTCAGCCACGGAGGCGGGACGCGAGAAGTCTTAACGTCGCTTTATTGCTCTCTTGATGGATATCTGGTATCCTCTGAGGAGAGAACAACACACGGGAGGTATGATGCTATGTCGACGAACACAGTCGCTCTCATCGCTCACGACGGCAAGAAGGCCGATATGGTCGCCTTTGCCACCTTCAATCGAGATAAGCTGAGTCACTTCGACTTGATTGCCACCGGCACCACCGGCGCTCTCCTGATGGATAAGGTGGGCCTGGATATTGAGCGCATGCTGTCCGGCCCGCACGGTGGCGATGCCCAGATCGCGTCGCGCGTCGCCCAGGGGGAGGTCGATGCCGTCATCTTTCTCATCGATCCGCTGGACAAGCACCCCCACGATCCGGACATCCAGACGCTCCTGCGGGTCTGCAACGTCCACAACGTGCCCATCGCCACCAACCTGGCCACAGCCGATCTGATCATCTCTGTCGATTCGCTCTGAGCTAAGGCGCGAGGTCCGCATGGCTGTGTCGCTTCTGACCACCAAGCTCGCCGTCCCCCCATCGGGACCGCACCTGCTGTCACGGTCGCGCCTGATCCGACGTCTGGAGAATGGCCTGCAGCTGGGCCGACGGCTGACGCTCGTCTCCGCTCCTGCCGGCTACGGCAAGACCACCTTGCTCAGCGAGTGGGCAAGTGGCGACCCTGTCCTCAGCTCGGTCCAGGGATCAGCGAGAGAACGGCTCGTCGCCTGGCTCTCCCTCGATGCAGGGGACAACGACCTGAGGCGCTTCCTGCGCTATGCCATCGCGGCCCTGCAGGCCGTCTGCCCTGAGCTCGGCGAGGCTGCCCAGGCGATGCTGGCTTCCCCTCCGGCGCCGGGGGCCGCGCCGTCCCCTCCGGTTGAGCCGCTCCTGACCAGCTTGATCAACGACCTGGCGACTCTGGATCAGTCGTGTGTGCTCGTCCTGGATGACTATCATCTCATCCAGCACCCGAAGGTCCACGAAGCGCTGATGTTCCTGCTGGACCACTTGCCCAGCAACGCCCACCTGGTCCTCGCCACCCGCGCGGATCCGCCCCTGCCCCTCGCCCGCCTGCGCGGCCGTGGGCAGCTGACCGAGCTGCGCCAGGCGGACCTGCGCTTCACGTCCGAGGAGGCCGCTGCGTTCCTGAAGCGCGCCGTGGGCCTCGATCTGACCCCCCAGGAGGTCGCGGCCTTGGAGGAGCGGACGGAGGGCTGGATCACGGGCCTCCAGCTGGCCGCGCTCTCCATGCGGGGCCGGGACGATGTCTCGGGCTTCCTCTCGGCCTTTACCGGCAGCCACCGTTACGTCCTGGACTACCTGACTGAGGAGGTGCTCCAGCGCCAGCCCGAGGGGCTTCGTGCCTTTCTGTTGCAGACCTCCTTTCTCGATAGGCTGAGCGGCCCTCTCTGCGACGCTGTCTTGGGCATCAGCGAAGAGACGGGCCAGCAGGGGTTCGGGGCGTCGGATGAGTCTGGGGCTGATCCTTCGACGATGCTCAGGACGGATTCGCTCATTCGCTCCATCGCTGATTCGCTTGATCGCTCCATCGCGTCCTCCCAGGCTGTGCTCGAGCATCTGGAGGCGACGAACCTCTTCGTCGTCCCTCTGGACGAGCAGCGGGCCTGGTATCGTTACCATCGTCTCTTCGCCGACCTGCTCCGTGCGCGGCTGGGGGAGCTCTATCCCGACCGTGTGGCGCTGCTGCACCGCCGGGCCAGCGCCTGGTATGAGCAGGAGAGGCTTCTGGATGAGGCGCTGAGCCACGCTCTCGCGGCGGGCGATTCGGCCCGGGCGGCGGAGATCGTCGCCCGCCACGGGCGGTCGCTGCTCCTGCGCGGAGAGCTGACTACGCTGCTGCGCTGGATTGAGGCGCTGCCCGAGGAGGATGTGCGATCCCGCGCCCCGATCTGCGTCACCCACGCCTGGGCCCTGCTGCTGACCGGGCAGCTGGAGGCCGTCGAACCTCGTCTGACGTGTGTGGGGCGCCTGGTTCCCGCGGACAGTCCGTTGCTGGGTGACGTCTCTGCCATTCGCGCCTACGTGGCGAGCCAGCGGGGCGAGCTGGCCCGGACCATCGAGCTGGCGGAACGGGCGCTGGAGAGGCTGCCTGAGGCCAAGCTGGGCGAGCGTGCCGTGGTCTACTTCGTGTTGGGGGGCGCCCAGCTCTGGAGGGGCAACGTCCCGGCGGCGGCCGATGCCTTTGGTAAGGCCGCCGCTGTCGGTCAGGAGGGCGGGAACCTCCACCTGGTGCAGCCAGCCCTCAACTCCCTGACCACAATTCAGATCAGTCAGGGAGAGCTGCGACGAGCCGAGGTCACCGCGGCGCAGGCGGTCACCCTCGTCGCCGGTCCCGATGGGCAGCCGCTGCCCATCGGTGCTGGGGCGGTATCGGCTCTGGCGGAGCTAGCCTGCGAGCGCGATCGGCTGGATGAGGCGCTGCGGTACGCCCGTCAGGGGGTGGAGCTCGCTCGCCTCTGGGGGAACGCGGACACCCTCGCCTTCGGCTATCTGACGCTGGCGGACGTGCTGCTGACCGTGGGCCGGCTGGATGAGGCCCGGGACGCGTTGCACGATGCGGAGCGCTTGAGCCAGGATCTGACCTTATTCCCCTCGTTCCCTCCCGCGCTGCGGACTGCCCGGGCGCGGCTCTGGTTGAGGGAGGGGGATCTGGCGGCGGCTGGGCGGTGGGCGGAGGGCGTGACGATCCCGAAGCTGGACGTCACGGCGATGGAGAGAGCCCTCACTCTGGCACGGGTTCAATGGGCCCGGCGGCGGCTGGACGACGCCCTGGACATCGTGGGGAGGCTGCTGGAGGCGGCGCGCGAGCAGGGGCTGAAGGGTTGGCTGATCCAAGGCCTGGCCCTGGAGGCCGTGATCCATCAGGCCCAGGGCCACGAGACGCTGGCGCTGGGCGCCCTGGCGGAGGCCCTGGGGCTGGCTCAGCCCGAAGGCTACTTGCGCAGCTTTGTCGACCTGGGACCGCCGATGGCGGCGCTGCTGCAGCGGGCTGCGGCCCAGGACATCGCCTCCGAGTACGTGGGCCGTCTGCTGGCGGCCTTCGATCTGGCGGTCGAAGCCGAGATGCTGCGCTCTCCTCAGGCGAAGGTCCTCATCGAGCCCCTCAGCCCGCGGGAGCTGGAGGTGCTCGGTCTGGTGGCCGAGGGGCTCTCCAACCGCCAGGTGGGACAGCGGCTCCACATCGCCGAGAGCACGGTCAAATCCCACCTCAACAATGTCTACGGCAAGCTGGGCGTCGACAACCGCACCCAGGCCGCGGCCAAGGCCCGTGCGCTCAACCTTCTCTAGCTGTAACGATTCGCTCTGTGGCCGTCATGCCCTGGCCGGATTCGCAATCCGCCGCGAGCAGTCTTCGCTGTTCTCTTCTGAGACGATCCAACCTCCAATCCAACCTTCGATGGATGACGATCCAACTTCCTGCGTGGTATACTCTTGGTCGACGTTGATAGGTGATCTCGCAGGCAGGTGACCGGCACTTATCCGCTTGACTTGTTGGTGGGGATTGGCCTTTCATCCCACCAGCCAGTCTATGGCCTGTCGAAACTCGCAAGTGCCGGTCACCTGAAGCATATGAGGAGGATCTCGTGACGAAGATCAGACAGTTACCCACACGGCAGCGCATCCGTAGGGCTTTGCTCCTGCTGTCGCTGCTGCTCTTTCCCATCACGCTTTACTATTTCTCGCCGGCCCTTATCATCCAGGGCGCCGCCGAGGGCATCATCACAGGCAGCTTCATCGTCTTCGGTCTGATGTTCCTCTCGGCCCTCTTCCTGGG
>CAZEQC010000086.1:0-8825 GCA_964514285.1 uncultured Anaerolineales bacterium
GTCCTTCTCTGGCCAGCGTCTGCTCGTCTCGCTCGACCGGATAGCGGGTTCCCTCCTCATCTAACAGATAGACCGCCAGTGAGGTGTCGTCCTTGGAGAGGGCGACGTTGACCTTGGCCCGGTCGGTGATCCCGTCTCGATTGGGCGTGAAAGGATTCGGAGAGACCGTGAAGTTCCGTAACTCCGGCAGCGACGTGTCCGCTTCGGCGATGGTGAGTGTCCCGGTCACCTGCTCGGTGTGGCCTGCTTCACCAGTGGCCTCAACGGTCCAGGTATAGTCGCCATCCTGGAGCACTCGCTTCTCGACGTCAAACTCGGGGAAGGACTCGCCCGGCAGCGTGTAGCCATCGACCACCCCAGAGAAGAGTACCTGATAGGGCTTATCGACGGATGGCCCCCGGCGAGCATGGTCGCGGAAGATGTAGTGGGTGCCGTCTGAATCCTCGAAGGTGATCGAGACCCTGGCGCTGCGATTGAGGCCATATGTGATCTTCAGGACGTCCGTGTTGCCGTCTGCATTGGGGGTGATGCGGTCCCTGTCGAAGGACACGTTGGTCAGAAGGCGCTTCTCACGACATGCGGCCAACGTGCCTGCGAGACCGATGATCACGATCAAGAGCCATAGGCGTAGACGATACCGATTTCGCAATGTGATTAACCTCCTTAAGTGCGTGAAAGTGTACCATGAATCGATGAATTGGTAAACCACTGACAGCCGGCGCTTAGTCCCCTCTTCGTGCGTCTCTGTGAGGTCCATTGTCACAACGACTTGCACTGCCTGGCGAAGTGGGTACAATCGATGGCCAAGCTAGCCTCCAGGTCGTAGCGTCGTCCGGAGGCAGGCTGGGAGAGCAGACAACGAGACGAGAGGCATAGCCATTCTGGTGGGCCTCCGCGCGGTGCTGTGTTGTGGATGGATCATCGTTCTCATCAGACAATAAGAAACGAAGGCTAAAGGATTATGGACTACGTACAAGCTATTGCCTATCTGCACAGTCTTACGGACTACGAGACGAAGCGTGTTAGGCGGTACACGCCCGAGGCATTCGACCTCTCACGGATTGAAGACTTACTGGAGACCCTCGGTAACCCGCACCGGACTTTCCAGTCGGTGCACATCGCAGGCACCAAGGGAAAGGGTTCCACGTCGGCGATGATCGAGTCGTGCCTGCGAGCCGCTGGCTATCGTACGGCACTTTACACCTCGCCGCATCTCCACACCTTTCGAGAGCGGATCCGGGTTGCCGGAGAGAAAATCGAGCGCGACGCGGTCGTCGATCTGGTGAATGAGCTTCGGCCAATGGTCGACCGGGTGCCAGAGCTGACGACGTTTGAGGTCATTACGGCTATGGGGTTCCTCCACTTCGCTCGCTCTGACGTGGAGGTGGCCGTTGTGGAGGTGGGACTCGGGGGGCGGCTGGACGCCACCAACGTCTTGAGCCCGGAGGTGGCTGTGATCACGTCCATTAGCCTCGACCACACCTATCTACTGGGTGACACATTGAGCGAGATTGCGGGGGAGAAAGGCGGGATCATCAAGCCCGGTGTCCCGACGGTGAGCGCTCCCCAGCGAGCCGAGGCGATTCAAACGCTGGAGGCGATCAGCCGGAGACGCGACGTCAGGCTCGTGGAAATCTGTCGAGATTGGGACTACGATATAGGCCCTGCCGACAAGAACGGTCAGTCCTTCACGGTACGGCGTGTCGTCGATGGGGGATCTCCTCTGGACGGAGCGTACTGGATCCCTCTCCTGGGCCGCCATCAGCTGGAGAACGCGGCTGCTGCTGTCGCGACCCTCGACCAGCTCCGTCGGGGAGGCTTTGACATCTCTGTCCAGGACGTTGATGCTGGGCTGCGAGAGGTCTGGTGGCCTGGACGGATGGAAATCCTGAGCCAGGATCCGCTGGTGGTCGTCGACTGCGCTCACAATCCCTACTCGGCGCGGACGCTTCGAGACGCCCTGGAGGAGTGGTTCCCCGACCGGGGTTGGGTGATGGTTTTCGGGGCCTCCGCCGACAAAGACATCACCGGTATGCTTAAGACGCTGGTACCCATCAGTGAGTACACCATCGTCACGCGCGCCGATCATCCGCGGGCCATGTCGCCGATCGAGCTGGCCGACGTGGTGGCCGACGTCGGGGGTGGGGCAGAGGTCAGCCTGAATGTGAGGAAGTCGCTCGATCGTGCGTTGGCGATGATGGATCCAGACAATGGCTTGCTGGCGACGGGGTCGATCTTCCTGGTGGCTAATCTACGAGAGGCCTGGGCGCGCCATACTGGCGTGCCACTGCCAGACAACGACGATGCCTAGGTAGTCCCGTCGCTTTTCAATGGAGAGGCACAAAGCCCTAGGGCTTACCCCCTGGGGCTTTCTCATACTTGACAGCTACCCAGCTTGTTATATAATCTTAGTTATTGCAATTAGTTGCATTAACGCTTACTTTCAAGTGAAAACGGAGTCGAGCAATGTGTCAAGAATGTGGCTGTGGAGAGCATACCGCGCTCATCTGTCCGGAATGTGGTGGGCGGGTGAGCTTCACGGGCACTTCTGCCCCTACGTCGCCCTCGGCGTCCGCGCTGGCCACACCGCGCTGAAGACGCTGGGCATCGAGCGCAACCTGGGGATGGAGGAGGTGATCGCCATCGTGGAAGCGAACAACTGCTTCAGCGACGGCATCCAGATGACGACCGGCTGCTCCTTCGCCAACAACGCCCTGATCTACCACGACCTGGGCAAGACAGCGGTCACCGTAGCGAAGCGAGGTGGCGGGCATCCAACGACAGCCCCGGCTGTCCGCGTCGCCGTGCGCGTGGACTACAGCACCATTGATGATCGCGTTCCCTCTCCCTGGAAGGGAAAGGGTTAGGGTGATCCTATGAAGGCGCTGATGACGATGAACATTGGCGGCCCCAAGCTTATCCAATACCTAATCACCATCCTCGTCCTCCTGACGCTCAACTTCTTCCTGCCCCGCATGATGCCGGGAGACCCATTGTCCTACCTGCTCGGTGATCCGGGCGCCGACGCGCCGATGCTGCTCACCGAGGAGATGCGGGCGAATCTCCTGGAATACTACGGGCTCGACAAGCCGGTCGTGGCTCAGTACTGGGACTATCTGAGCGGCCTAGCACGCGGCGACTTGGGATGGTCGATCTACTACAACGCCCCGGTCGGCTCGGTCATTCTGGGCCGGCTCAAGTGGACGTTCCTCCTCGGAGGCACTGCAGCCTTGATCTACATCGCGCTGGGCATCGTGCTGGGTGCTGTCTCGGCCTGGCGGCGCGGCTCTAGAGTCGACATCGGTCTTCTGCTCACCATCTTCTCGTTGGGCTCCTGGCCGCCTTTTTTCCTGGGCATGATCCTCATTGTGTTCTTCAGTTACCAGTGGGGGCTGTTCCCCATCGGCGGCGCTCAGAGCGCGGACGCTGCCCGGATTGGAGGCCTGGCGCAGGCTTGGGACGTGCTTCATCATTGGGCCCTCCCGGGTTTTACATTAGTGCTCACCTACTTGCCGGGCATCTACCTGATCACCCGCAATTCGATGCTCAGCGTGCTCGGCGAGGATTACGTGCGGACGGCTCGCTCCAAAGGCATCCTGGAATCCCTGGTGCTCCTGCGCCATGCGCTGCCCAACGCACTTCTGCCCATCGTCACGACGGTCGCTATGCGTTTCGGCTTCATGATTATGGGGACCATGTTTGTGGAGGTCGTCTTTGCCTATCCAGGCATGGGCACGCTGATCTACGAGGCTGGCGCGGCCCGGGATTACCCCCTGCTTCAGGGGGCTTTCTTGGTGACCATGATCTTCGTGTTGGTGCTCAATCTGGTCGCGGATCTCGTGTATGGACGGCTCGATCCGCGGGTGAGGAGGACGCGTGCATAGGGTGAACCATTGGCTGGGTGTCGTGGGCTGGGGGGTGCTGGCGCTCTTCGCGCTGGCAGCGGTCCTTGCACCATGGATTTCACCTCACGATCCCACAGCGATGGCCGCGCCGATGCTGCCGCCGTCCCTTTCCCACCCCCTGGGAACGAACGATATCGGTCAGGATATCCTCAGTGAGTTGCTCTATGGTGCACGGTTCTCGCTGCTGGTCGGCTGCCTGGCTGCTGGCTTCTCTACCGTCGTCGGTGTCGTGTTAGGGGTCCTGGCCGGCTATTACGATAGGCTGGGTTTCGCCATTATGCGCGTCGTCGACATCTTCCTGGCCGTGCCGCGCTTCCCCTTGATCGTCTTCCTGGCGGCGTTTCTCAAGCCCGGCTTCTGGACCCTGGTCCTCTTCTTCACGCTCTTTGGCTGGACGAAGACGACGCGCCTGGTGCGCTCCCAGATTCTTAGCCAGCGGCACGACGGTTACGTCGAAGCCGCCGTCGCGGTGGGGGCGAATGATCGCCGCATCCTCGTGCGCCACCTGCTGCCCGGCACGCTCTCCGTAGCCCTGGTGCGTTTCATCGTCGAGTTTCAGCACGTCATCCTGGCCGAGTCGGGACTCAGCTTCCTGGGCTTGGGTGATCCAACGGTCAAGAGCTGGGGCTCCATGTTGCGCTACGCCTTCGAGTATCCTACAATCTTCATCTCTGACGTCTGGGTCCGCTGGGCGGCTTCGCCCGGGCTGTGCATCACGCTGGTGGTGCTGGGGTTGACCTTCGTGGGGTTTTCGTTGGAGACGTGGGTCAACCCTCGCTTGAACAGAAAGCGGGGGTGAGGGATGTCAAACCAGAGATGCTCTGTCTGGTGGTTCCTTGCACCCGTCCACATGGTCCGTGTCGGTGGGGATCCTCCATGAGGCGCCCGCGAGGACGCCTTCGGTAAACTTAGTGAAAAGGTTTGGTATGTCCTGTGAAGAGGTCTTTTTCAAACGCCTACGTGAGCACGGCTTCCGGCTCACGCCGCAGCGGGAGATGGTGCTCTCGGTGCTCCACGAGATCGAGGGCTTCGCCACCGCTGATGAGATCTACGAGCGCGTCAGTGGCATCAGCAGCTCCGTGGACATCTCAACGGTCTATCGCACGCTGGAACTGCTCCAGGATTTCCATCTGGTAGCCTCCGTCGAACCCGGCGATGGTCAGCGTCGCTACGAACTGCTGGGGCTACACGGTCAGCACTTCCATCTGGTCTGCCTCTCCTGCGGGAAGATCATCGGCGTAGAGCCAGAGGCCCTGGAGGCCTTTGCCGGCCGAATAAGAGAGGCTTACGGCTTCGAGATCGATCTAGAGCATCTCTCTGTCCCGGGCCTCTGCGAGGCGTGTGCCAACCAGCGTTAACGTGAGATCTATGTCCTGATCAACGCGCTCTAACCCTGCCCTTCACGGACTTCTCTCCCTGTTGGCACCTGGAGGAGCGGTCTTCTGTATCTTACTTGCCGTGTGATGTGCTCTCGGTCTTACGGCCTTGCTGCCGATCCGATTTGTGCACCTGGTAGACGTAGTGAGGCACGGGGGTGGTTTCGTCTCGCATAGACTCAGGAAAATGGTAGACTCCCTCTCCGACGCGCACCGCTCCGGCGGATTCCTGCATTCTGATTGAAGCCACGTTATCTACGTTGGGCGTCCCCTGTACCACGTCGCAGTCCGTGTGCTCAAACTGGTAGGCGACTAACGCTCTCCAAAGCTCAGTGCCATAGCCGTGTCCCCAGAACGCCGGGAGCAGCTTGACGTCTGGCTCCGCGATGCCTGCGTCGTTCGGGCGACTAAGATGGCACTCTCCAATGGACTGGTCAGTGGCCTTCAGGTCTATCACCAGCAACTGTTCCAGGGCTTCCTCACCTTGCTTCGAGAGTCGGTCTTCAATCTCGCCACGTTCGATGCGGAGACCCTGCGGAAAACCGACGTTGGTCATCACCTGCGGGCTGGTCCAGAGAGCATAGAACAGGTCGACATCTTCCACCGTCGCGATTCGGACGGTGAGCCGATCTGTCTCGAATACGTCTCGTCGGTTGGAGGCCATACGATTGTTCCTCGTGGCAGGCAGGGTCTTGATCCTATTCGATGATCACAGGCACGCCCAACTCGGCCCAGTTGAACAGCTTCTCCGCCTCTTGGATGCCGAGGATGATGCAGCCGAAGGAGGCGCGCGATCCGAGGTGCCCCGCCCAGAGACGCTGTCCATTGGTGAGGATGGGCAGAGCGTGGATGCCGTTGAAGGTATCGCCGCCGGCCCGATAGACGCCGATGAAATGAGGCATCTGGAGATCCCACTGGCTGGCGTAGGCCAGCTCCTCCTTGCTCAAGACCTGGAAATGCCCCTGGTAGGTCGGTGAGTCCTTCTTGCCGGTGGAGCACGGCCAATCATGGAGGAGCTGGCCGTTCTCGTAGGCCCGGAGCCGCTGCTCAGCGAGGCTGATCACGATCTTCTTGCCAGGCACCGGTTCGTAGGGGGTCACCACGTCCTGTGGGGGGATAATCAGCTCCTGCCCCACGTGCAGCTGGTTCAAGTCGACGTCCTGGTTCACTTCGGCGATCAACCCTGGCGGCATGCCGAACGTAGCGGCGATGGTGGTCAGACGGTCCCCGGCTTGGACGACGTAGATGCGCGGGGGCGGCGTCAGCTCGACGGCGACGTCGCCGCCGCCGGCCTTGAAGACTTCGACGATTCCCGCGGTCACCTCGTCGTCCGGGAACCCCCAGCCGTCTTCCTCTGGCTCCGCTGCCAGGTCCGCCACCGTGACCCGGACGGCGTCTTGGTCGATCTGAATGGCAACGTGGGGGTTCTCTTCCGTCTTCTCCAGCCGTAGCCACTCGGCGATGGTCTCTTGTCCCAGCGTCCAGCCCCACGTGAACGTCTCACCTTCGTGTTTCCCCCCCGCCGTGATGTGGATCTCCCGTTCCAGCATGCCCTCGGCCTCAGCCTTGGCGGCGCTGACGTCCACGATGTGTGGCTCCACGGTGCGATAGGTGGGGGCGAAAGGATAGTCGGGGCCAAGGTGAGTGACGGTGTTGACGATCTTCTCTGCTGTGGCGTCGATGTCCAGCGCCCGCCCGGAACGGCTTGGAGTGGTCACCACCTGATCGCCATCCAGCTGAAGCGTCGCGTCCGCGGGAGCTTCGTGTAGCTCCGGCGCGATCCTCTCTAGCGCGTGACGTGTGGCTTCCGCGTTGATGGTGAAGACGGGCGAGACGTCGAGGCGGGGGGACCATCGCTGCTCCCCGAGCCACAGGGAGATGAGGGCCCTCCACCCTTGATCTCTGCCAGCGGCGAAGGCGCGTCGAGCCGTCGCCTCGGCGTCGAGACGCATGCCGGCCTTCGACCAGGGCACCTGCCAGGTCTGATCGCCATCGCTCAAGATCAGGTCGCCTGCATCCCAATGGGCGAAGACCTGGTTGAGGTGCCTCTCGGCCTCGTCCGTTGTGAAGCCGCCCAGATTCTCTCCCATAACGTACACGTGGGGGTAGATGCAGGACTCGTAAGGCGTCAGGATCGAGCGCTCCACCATCCAGGCTGAGAAGGCGCCAACGCCCAGCAGCAAGAGAAGCAAGAGGGCCACGAGGGCTGCGGGCATGCAGCCGCGTCTCTGCTTGGTTCGGGCATCGTAACGTTCTGAGCTTTCCTGCGTGGGTTGAGGCATGGCCGGTCTCCTATGCTCCGTCTCACGATGGAGGTCCGCCGCTTTGAATCTGTCGTTCCTCTATAGTATACCACGAGAGCCAGCTCGCCGCATCAAGCAGGTAGCAAAGAGAAAGGCCTCGAGAGCAAAGATGCTCTCGAGGCCTCGAGCGTCCGCTCCTCGCTAGGGTGTTTCTTCATGTTATGGGCACGTCTGTCCCCAATGGGCAACCGCCTTCATGACCTCTATGACGGTGGTGATGCCGTCGCCGTCGATATCGTAAGGCGGGTGGTCAGCCGACTGGCGCCAGAGCCCGGCGATGGCCTGGATGTCTCCCGCATCTACCCCGGTGTAGGGTTCCGCGATATCGTAGCAGTCCACTAGCTCATCGGCGCCCATATCGATTCCTGCTCCCCACGGCCTTGACTGGCCCTCGAAGTCGTCCAGAGGAGCACCGACCTCCGTCCCGACGTCGATGCAGAGGGATCCCGGTTCCAGACGAAGGTCGTCATCCAACGTGCCAACGATGTCGTCATCACCATTGGCGTCGACAAAGCTTGGGGGTGCATCGATGTTGCCACCGCCGTCTGTACCGAAGGTGCCATTCCAACCTTCACCACTGCCACCGGAGTTCTGAACGTTGCTGTAGCTGACGATGGTATTGCCACCCTCTCCATTGTAGATCTCACTGGAAGAATTGTCCGAAAGCACACAATTGGTCAGAACTGCAGTGCCACCGTTATTACTCAGTGCTCCACCCCCGCTTTCAGCACTGTTTTTGCTCAAGGTCACGTTCGTCAAGCTTAGACTGCTGCCGCTGTCATTGTAGATCCCGCCTCCCGTGTAGGTAGTGGCTTCGTTGTCGTTAAGTATGGCGTTGGTTAACGTCATTGTCCCCTCATTGTAGATACCGCCACCTTGGTCTGCGGAATTGTCGGTGAGAAGTGCTTTGTTCAGCGTGATGTGTCCATCTGAACCGTTGTAGAGCGCGCCACCACCGAGTGAGGAGACATCGGTATTCCCAAAGAAGGTGATATAGGCCAGGATAAGGCTGCTGTCACCATTATGCAAACCTCCGCCCCCGAGACCGTCGTCCGCGTATCCGGCCGTGATTCTGAAGCCGTCCAGGCGAGTCGTCTTGGTCAAACCGTTGGCGGAGACGACGTGGCAAGCATTGTCACCGAAAAACCCGAAATCATCATTGTCATTGAGATCGCCGCTGAGGATAGTCTCGTTGGCCTCCCAATCGCGCTCGGATCGCGCCGTCTCGCCGCCGGCAAAGC